>JAWOGL010000109.1:0-5871 GCA_046496945.1 Desulfonatronovibrio sp. | reverse complement strand
TGCCGGGGTTTCAAATTCCGGTAATTAAGAGCGGTTTCATAACGGTGGTGTCCATCGGCAATAAAAACCTTTTTGTCCTGTATAAGTTTTTCAACCTCCTGATTATATTCAGCCGGAACCGGCCATATTTTATTGAACACTCCAGGTTCCTGGGTAAAGGAAACCAGAGGGCTGTCCTCCGCACACTTCCTGCCTATTTTTTCAAGAATCAGCGCGGGATCATTGTAAACTCCAAAGATAGGGCTTAACTGGCCGTGCGTGGCCTGCATCAGGTTAAGCCGGTCGGTTTTGGCTTTGGAATAGGTCTGCTCATGAGGAAATACTTTTTTGTCCTCAAAGGGATGAAGTCTGAGCCCGCCAAATATCCCCCACCTGGTTTTTTTGTCATTGCCCACCTGATAATCAGTAGCCATGATATAAAACCCGGGGCTGGAATCCTGAACCAGCACATTATCGGCGATCCAGGCGGAAAGCCTTGTGGATGCGTCTTCATAGGATACCGGCGAGTCAAGATGAACCACGTTGTATTCTGTGTCGGCCAGGCCGGCCTTGTCCTGCTCAGACATAACATCATAGGGAGGAGATATGACTTTTTCCGGGTCGATCCGTTTGTCCGGCCAGTTATACTGATAAAACTGCAAGGGTATGAATTGTGGCATAATATTGTTGGTGTTTAAGGGTTTAACAGGTTGTTGAAAATCTCCTAATTGGCTTTGTCGCCTGGAACTCTTGAACAACCTGCCTGGTAAAGACTTTTTCGACACGCTGTTAATAGAAATAAATTTTGGCTCTTGGACGTTTAGTGTGGAACAGCTGCTCATGTTTTTTGTTTGCCCCGCTTTCGGCTGGGAGTTTTCTAATGTCCGCCAAAGGGGGATACCTGCCCCCTCCGGACTCTTAATCATCAGGTTTAAGTAACTTTGGAGAAGTCTTGTTCATTGATAATATACCGGAAAACAAACCTGCACTGCGGTCCGGTTTCCCCCTTTTGGCGGACACAAGAAAATTCGTCAGCCTACCGCTCTTGGCTCACAAAAAAAAGAGCAGCTTACTTTTAAAAATCCACATGCAACGTCGAGAAACCAAAATTTTTTCAGAAGTTTTATTTCCCGGACCAGACCCGGGTTATCATGGATGCTTCAGGCAATCCTGCTGCGTAAGCCATGGCAAAATAGGCTATTGCCCATACAGGAATCAGGGTAACCGCCATCCAGGCAGGTACTGATAAAAGCTTTATTCCCAAAAGTAAAATACAACTTATGCCCAGCATTTTCCAGAATCTGTTCTGATCTGAAAGCCATGCCCCGGTTTTCCTGCGCAAAAACGTCCCAAGCAGAAGTACATTAACCCATGAGGAAAAGCTGGCGGCAAGGGCCAGGCCCAAATGATCCAGCTTCTGCATCAGAATTATGCCAAGGCCGATGTTTACCACCAGGCTGATGATTGCGATTTTAACCGGAGTTTTGGTGTCTTCCAGGGCGTAAAAAGCTGAAATAAGGGGACGCACGCAGGAGAACGCGGGCAGCCCCACTGAATAACCAATGAGGGCCAGGGAGGTGGCCTGAACATCTGTGCCGGTGAATTCTCCGCGGCCGAAGATTATGTCGATAAGGGGATGGCTGAGACCAATAAGTCCGGCGGTGGAGGGCAGGGCAATAAAAAGTGTCAGGCTCAGGGAAGTGCTGAGGGTCTTTTTAAATCCGGTCGTGTCCTGGGCGCCGGCCATTACGGATAAAGAGGGCAGGGCTACCGTACTGATGGCCACGGCAAATACCCCCAGGGGAAATTGAACCAGCCTGTCCGCGTAATACAGATAAGATATGGAGCCCGCCGCCAGAAAAGAGGCCAGAACCGTGCCGATAAGGATGTTCACCTGGTAGACTGCCGCTCCAAGCACTGTAGGGAGCATGAGCTTTCCTATTCTCAGGACACCTGGATGGGTGAGAGAGTACCCACCTTTCCAGGAAAACCCGGCCTTTTTCAGGAACGGGTATTGAAAAAACCATTGAATCAATCCGGAGACGAACACCCCGACAGCCAGATAGTAGGCAACATTGAGATTAAAATAATAAGCGCTAAGGGCCGCAGCGATCAAGGTGATATTCATCAGAGCCGGGGCAAAGGCTGGAGCAAAAAAATGGTTCATGGAATTGAGTATGCCCATGCACAGGGCCACGGAGGAAATAAAAAGAATATACGGAAAACATATCCTGACCAGGGTTACAGTCAGGCTGAAAATTTCAGGATCGTCCCTGAAACCGGGAGCAATAAGCGCGGTCAGGGGAGCGGCAAGGATTAAAGCCAGCAAGGTAATGGTTCCCACAATGATCAATAGCCAGAGCTGGACTGATCTGGCCAGGATAAATCCTTCCGGGTCTCCCTGAGAGTTTTTGGTTTTGGTAAACACAGGGATAAAAGCCATGGTCAGGGAGCCTTCGGCAAACAGGCGGCGAAGCAGATTGGGCAGGCGGAAAGCCACAAAAAAGGCGTCCGCAACCGGACCGGCTCCCAGGGTGAAGGCTATAATCAGATCCCGGATAAAACCAAGAATTCTGCTGATTAAGGTGGATCCGGCGACAACAGAGGCCTTGCGGGCCATTGTACCGGTTGATGAGTGAACGGATTTTTCAGAAGGCAAAGTATTATGGTGGTAAACGGGTTAACAGAAATATTGGAAAAAAAGACACATGAGCTTCCAGACAGTCAAAAAGTCCATGAAAAGTAAACAAAAAAGTAATCTTCTGATAAATTTATAATCTATGCAAGTATTGATTGATATGGGAATTAGCATTAACTGAGATAAGCACGCCAGGATGGCTGGAGGCTGCGATGATACAGCTGCAAGACCAATAATAAAGAGAAGCTTAAAGTCTGGCGGGATGTATGGATAAAAAATGTTGACAGCAGGGAAAATCAATAACATTTTCCGCTAAGCAGGGTTAACAGCCTGCAGAGAGTATTGCAAAAAATCAGATCAGGAGAATATTATGATGGAAGACAGGGTTGAAGAAGAGAGTTTTGCACAGATGCTGGAAGATTCAGAAATGGACGCGGGCCAGGAACTGAAGCCGGGAGACAAGGTCCGAGGCAGGATCATAAGCATCGGGCAGGAACAGGTGTATATTGATACCGGGAGCAAAATAGACGGGGTGGTTGATAAGGAAGACCTGCTGGATAAGGAAGGAAACTTTACCCTGCAGGAAGAAGATATGGTGGAATTGTTCGTAGTATCCAGAAATCAGGGCGAGATCCGCCTGGGCGCGTCCTTTGGCTCTCAAGGCGGCGTAGAACAGCTGGTCCAGGCCATGGAGCAGGAAATTCCGGTTCAGGGCAAGGTCAGGGAAACCTGCAAAGGCGGCTTCCGGGTCCAGGTCATGGGTAAGCACCTGGCATTCTGTCCCATGAGCCAGATAGATAACCGTATGGTGGATGATCCGCAAAGTCTGGTTGGAGAAACTTTTCTTTTTCTCATCAGCCGCGTGGAGGAAAACGGCCGTAACATAGTGGTATCCAGAAGGTCTCTTCTGGATAAAGAACAGGCCAGGTCGCTGCAGGAATTTACCCGGCAGGTTCAGCCCGGCGAAGAAGTCAGAGGTCAGGTAACCAGAATTGAATCTTATGGAGTTTTTGTTGAAATCGCGCCCGGTCTGGAAGGCCTGGTCCATATCAGTGAAATGAGCTGGTCCAGGAATCTCAAGCCGGAGGAAATTGTTTCCGTGGGTGATACAATATCTGTGAAGCTTTTGAGTGTTCAAGAAACAGACAAGGGCCAGACCAGGATCGGGCTGTCCATAAAACAGGCTCAGGCTGATCCATGGGACAAGGTTACAGACCGCTTTGAGCCTGGCAGTGTGGTGGAAGGCGTTGTTACCAGGATTGCTCCCTTTGGCGTTTTTGTGGAAATATCGCCTGGTATTGAAGGGCTGGTTCATATCAGTGAAATGAGTTATCTGAAAAGAATACATAAACCCGACGAGGAAGTTGAACCAGGACAGAAGATCCGGGTCAAGATCAAGGGGATCGATCCTGATGAGCGAAGGATATCTCTAAGCATGCGGGACGCGGAAGGAGACCCCTGGGAAGGCGTTTCAGCGCGTTACGCCAAAGGAGCCCGGGTTGAGGGGCAAGTTGAAAAACGAGAGGATTTCGGCCTGCTGGTGGCTTTGGAACCAGGGGTTGTGGGGCTTATTCCCGGATCCATGCTCAGCCGTTCCCAGGATTCAACCCTGGAAAATAAAAAGCCAGGAGAAAAAGTCCTGGCAGTCATAGACTCCGTGGATGAGTCAGCCAGGCGCATCACCCTTGCCCCGGCGGATTCGGTGCAGTCTGATGACTGGAAATCATACTCCTCAGCTTCAAAGGAAAACTTGGGCTCCCTTGGTCAGCAACTGAAAAAGGCAATGGAAAGCAAGGAATAACAGTAACAATCAGGCTTCGTGACGGATATAATTTCTGGCTGATTCCTGGCCGCGTTTTTCTGAAACCATGGTATTGATAATCAGGGACAGGGTGAAAAATACCAGGCATAGAAGAACCGCAGAATGCAGACCCACAAAGGACTGAAGCAGGCCTAAGCCCATTATTCCAAATATTGCGGCCAGTTTAATAGCCATTGCCCAGAAGCCGAAGAATTCCGCTCCTTTGCTGACCGGTGTAAACATGCCAACCAGGGTCCTGGCACAGGACTGGACAGATCCCAGTCCTGTGCCGGCCAAACATCCCACCACAAGAAAGAAATGTTGAGGTTCAACATCCGCCCCGGTTACCCTGCCCAGCCATTCTGATATGTCAATGGTATAATATATCAGGATAATGGATATGATCCAGAGGACCAGGGTAAAATTGAAAGTGACTTTGGCGCCGATTCTCCCCTGGAGAAATCCGAAAATCACTGCTCCTGCAGCTGCGCATATCTGGGTCAGTACAAACATAAGCATCTGAAACTTTGGCTCCCATCTGATTACCTGGTCTCCGTAGATAAAGGTAAAGCTGATGATGATATAAAGACCAGCCATGGCAAAAAATAAAGAGATCAAAAAAAAGCCCAGATCCTGGAACTTCGGCAATTGAACCAGGGTTGTTCTTATTCTGGAAAAGCCTGATTTTATGTAAAAGCCGGGTTTTTTTTCTGGTTCCAGGGTCCTGCTTTCCTTCAGCCATAAAAATGTCGGGATTGCCCCTACCAGAAAAAAAGTCCCGGCCAGAGGGCCTGTAAAACGTAGATTCTCAAAATTGCTTTCCTCAATTCCTCCCAGTCCAAGCAGAACAAGTCCAGTGGCCAAAAGTCCTCCAATGTAACCCAGAGCCCATCCAAAACCGGAAATTTTTCCCAGGCTTTCAGGCGGGCCCAGCTGCGGCAGAAACGCGGCAATAAAGCCTTCCCCAATGGAGTAGGCGAAATTGGAAATGATTATGAGCAGCATGCCCGCGATAATCATGCCTGGTTCAATAAAATACAGACAGGCCGTGGAAATTACAGTGATAATATAACTGGCAAAGAGAAACTTTTTTTTGGAGCCGGTATGGTCCATGATTGCTCCGCATACCGGGGCCAGCAGGACAACAAGTGCGTAGCTCGCGCACAAGGAAAGGCTCCAGAGCAGATTGCCCAGTTTGAAATCAGGACCATCGCCCACAATAACCCGGGTAAATGTTACTCCGAATATTACAGTGATTATCAGCGTGGTATAGGCCTGATTGGCAAAGTCAAACATGGCCCAGCCGAATATTTCTTTGGGTCTGGCGGTTTTAATGTTGGTCATTCAGCTGAAGTCCTTGAAGTAAATCAATTTTATCTGGTAATCGGCCCTGGTGGTGTTAAGGAGCTTGTTGAAAAAGTCCTTACCCGGCAGACTGTTCAAAAATTTCAAG
>JAWOGL010000047.1:0-9778 GCA_046496945.1 Desulfonatronovibrio sp. | reverse complement strand
CTGAGGAACCCTGTACCCGGCTCTGGAGTCTGATCCTGACTGTGCTTAACAGCGTGCCAGAAAAGTCCTTACCAGACAGGTTGTTCAAAAATTCCAAGGGACAGTCCGGCACCCACTTAGGACGCCACTAAAGACTTATGCCGGAATAATACTCACTCAAGTGGGTTCCGGATAAACAGTAAAAAAAGTTTAAGGTCGCGGCGTATTTATTCATACGTAAGCGCTTGAACTTTTTGTAGCGACAAAGCCAATTGGGAGATTTTCAACAACCTGTTAAGTCTTGCCCCTGGGATCATTAAGCAGCCTGCAGGCAAGGGCTTTTTTTTCAAAATGTGAGGCAGTGAATGCCGGACCTGAGTATCCCTCTACCAGAGAAATCTAAAAAGTTGTTGACATTATCCAGTGGCAAACATAATAAATACCAGCTTACGGGATGTAGCGCAGCCTGGTAGCGCACCTGAATGGGGTTCAGGGGGTCGGAGGTTCAAATCCTCTCATCCCGACCATAAATTTCAAAGGGTTACGAAATATTTCGTAACCCTTTTTTTTGCAGAATCGCCCAGCCAGGAAAAGTCCGCCCAGGCTTTGCAGCCGGCATCAGTCCTGTTAAAATCACTGCCTGCCCCTGCCTTGACACAGGCAAGAAACATTCAGCCCGGCCGCAAAAATTTTGTTGAACCGGCAGTATTTTTTGACTAAAGACCAATTATTGACCAAGGTTTTGATCCAGCATATTTTCCTGCAGCAGGCGGAATTCACCCGGCGGAAAACAGTTACGGACCTGCAGCCGCCGTGCCGGCTGTTTCCGGATCAAGGCAGCTAAACCCCAAAAATTCAGGAATCAAATGAAAAACCAGCTACTGAACAAATTGAATGCCCGCCAGGCAAAGATCGGCATAATCGGACTGGGTTATGTGGGCCTTCCCCTGGCCCTTCGCTATCTTGAAGCAGGATATCAGGTCCTGGGAATGGATATCGACCAGAACAAGACAGACATGATTATGTCCGGAAAAAGCTATATTAAACATATCCCTTCGGAGCCGATAGCCAAAGCCAGGCAGTCAGGCAGACTGGAGGCAACTACTGATTTTTCCAGGTCAGCCCGGGCTGACGCCCTTATCCTTTGCGTGCCCACTCCTTTAAACAGGCACCGCGAGCCTGATCTGAGCTATGTAATCTCCTCTCTGGAAGAAGTTCTGGATTATCTGCGGCCCGGGCAGGTTATTTCTCTGGAATCCACCACGTACCCCGGCACCACAGAGGAAGAGCTGCTCCCCAGGATTGAACAGAAAGGCTTTAAAGCAGGCAGGGATATTTTTATTGTTTATTCTCCTGAACGCGAAGATCCCGGAAATCTGAATTTCAACACCAAAACCACCCCCAAGATCTGCGGAGGAGTTACCCGGGATTGCATGGAAGCAGGCCTGGCGCTTTACGGCCAGATAATTGACCAGGTTATCCCGGTCTCTTCAACCAGGGCGGCCGAAGCGGTCAAGCTCATGGAGAATATTTTCAGAAGCGTTAACATCGCGTTGGTCAACGAACTTAAAACAGCCTTCATGAAGATGGATATTGATATTTTTGAAGTGATCAGGGCGGCCTCTACAAAGCCTTTCGGCTATATGCCCTTTTATCCCGGCCCGGGCCTGGGTGGACACTGCATACCCATTGATCCTTTCTATCTGACCTGGAAGGCCCGGGAATACGATGTGGCCACCCGCTTTATTGAGCTGGCCGGAGAAATCAACACTTCCATGCCGTCTTTTGTGGTCCAGCGGGCTTCAGAAACCCTCAACCAGCACGCAAAACCCTTGAAGAACTCCAGGATTCTCCTTCTGGGACTGGCTTATAAGGCTGAAGTGGATGACGACCGGGAATCTCCTACTTACCGGATAATGGAACTGCTGGAAGAGCAGGGGGCACAGGTTTCCTATAATGATCCCTTTGTGCCTGAGATCAGGCCGTCCAGAGAGTATTCCCGTTATGCCGGCCGGAAATCCAGCCCGGTGACCGGAGATTATGACCTGATCATCTTATGCACAGCCCATAATGAATATAAGAATATCGATCCGGGCAGGCTGAAATCTCCGGTCCTGGATACCAGGGGATTCTGGCCGGAGATGCCGGGTAAGATTTATAAGTCCTGAGCAAAAAGCATCTGCAAAAAATTTTGCAGACGCAGAAGAACCCGTACAGACGAATTTGGTAACTATCCACCAAAGCCGTCTGTCAGCTTTTTAATTTTAAGGTTGCCCGTAATAGTTGGTAAACAGTTCCAAATCTTCGAGCAAACTCTTTCAGTTACACTCCAAGCCTAGCCACATAAGCAGCCATATCCGCAAGACGGCAGGAGTACCCCCATTCGTTGTCATACCAGGCCAGCATCTTGGCGGTTTTTCCGTTTCCCCCCATAATCAGGGTAAACTCCTCATCTATCACGCAGGAGTTTGATTCCGCAATAAAGTCCGAGGATACCATAGGCTCCCTGGTATAGGCCAGGATGCCTTTTAGACTGCCATTGGCGGCTTCTTCAAAGGCTTTCCTGTAATCCTCAGTAGAAACGCTTTTTTCCAGCATAAGAGTGCAGTCCACCACTGAAACCGTAGGAGTAGGCACTCTTAGAGAAAATCCGTCTATTTTGCCTTCAAGCTCCGGTATTACCAGGGCTACCGCCTTGGCTGCTCCGGTGCTGGTGGGAATAATGTTGCAGGCGGCGGCCCTGGCCCGGCGCAGGTCCTTATGGGGCAGGTCCAGTATGCGCTGGTCGTTGGTGTAGGCATGGACAGTAGTCATGGTCCCGTGATCAATCCCGAAGTTATCCTGAACAACCTTGGCTGCCGGGGCCAGGCAGTTGGTGGTGCAGGAGGCATTGGAAATTATATGGTGCCTGCCTGGATCATAGTCCTTTTCGTTTACTCCCAGGACCACGGTGATATCTTCCTCTTTGGCCGGTGCGGAAATTATAACTTTTTTGGCGCCCGCCTGAATATGCTGCCGGGCCTTGGGTCCTGTGCGAAAGATCCCGGTAGATTCCAGCACGATATCCACCCCTGTATCACGCCAGGGAATCTGGGAAGGATCCCGCTCGGCAAAACTGGCAATCTCCCAGTCTTCCACAATGATTTTATCGTCTTTGACCTGCACCTTATGGGGAAATCTGCGGTAATTGGTATCATACTTCAACAAATGAGCATTGGTTTCAATGTCAAAGAGATCATTGATAGCTGCCACCTGCAGGCGATCACTATGCATTTCCAGGATAGCCTTGAGCACCTGCCTGCCCACCCGGCCAAAGCCGTTTATTCCGATTCTTATTTTGTCCATTATTACCTCCGTTATATCTTTATTATGTCAGGATGAGCCGGGTTAGTGGAAAATTTAATACCTTATTCTTTAAAAAGCAGAGTTGACCAAAACATGGCTTAACAGCAAAAAGTCCTTACCAGGCAGGTTGTTCAAAAATTCCAAGCGACAGTCCGGCACCCACTTAGAACGCCACTAAAGACTTATGCCGGGATAATACTCACTTAAGTGGGTGCCGGATAAACAGCAAAAAAGTTCAAGGTCAAAGTTTACCCCGTGAAAACTTCTCTCGTTTCACTGGGACGTGTTCAGGATACGTAAGAGTTTGAACTTTTTACAGCGACACACCAATGGGGAAATTTTTAACAACCTGTTAATCTTCAAATAATCTGTATTCGAATGCCTCCTGCAGTTCAAAGTCCAGTTTAAGCTTCTGGTGAAATCTGGCGTTCTCAATGGCTATGGCGCTCAAATTGGCCACAATGGTCATAAATTCAATCTCCTCATCTGAAAATTCGCGGCAGGTATCGGAATAACCACGAAGAACACCGATTGACTTGTCTTCAACCTTGAGAGGGACAACCACCACCGAGGCAATGCCTTCTTCTTCGGCCTTTTCCGGGTATTGAAACCTGGGGTCGGAACAGGCGTCCTGAATGGTTACATTTTCACCGGTCAGGGCTTCGCGGTCCAGCCCGCTTTTTTCTACTTCAACTGCTCCCTTGCGAACATACCCCTTACTCAGGCCGTAAGAAGAGCCAAGCAGAAGCCGTTTGCCTTCCTTATCCAGAAGTCTGATGGAAGCAGCCTTGAGTTTCATGGCTTCAGTCACCTGGCGGACAATCACTTTCAGCACCTCAGCAGGGTCCAGACTGGAGTTGATTACTTTTGCCACCTCATAAAGGGAATGATAATAATCCTTTTCTTTTCCACTCATCTGCGCTTCTCCTTTTGTTCGTTGGAAGGTTGGTTCAAAACTTCAGTAAGCAGGCTTCCAGGCCTTTTTTTGCCAGCTTTGAAATACCTCATAAGCCTGGTCGCGCATTATCTGGAATGTATTGATAATCCTCTGGTCCTGCGGTTTTTCCAGCTCCTGATAAAAAAGATAATCGTCAAAACCAATTAGTCCAGCATCATGTCTGGTGCATGCATAATACAAATTGTCAGGTCTTGCCCAGTATATCGCGCCCAGGCACATGGGGCATGGCTCACAACTGGAATACACGGAACAGTCTTCCAGGCTGAAAGATCCAAGTTCTGCACAGGCCTGCCGAATGGCAACTATCTCAGCGTGAGCAGTTGGGTCATTGGCCTGGATAACCTGGTTATAACCCTGGCCTATAATCTGATTATCCTTCACCACCACTGCTCCAAATGGCCCGCCATGAAGCAGTTCAAGATTTTTTGCAGACAGGGCAATGGCCTGGGCCATAAATCGTTGATTTGCCTTTTCAGACATATATTCTCCCAAGCTTCATGGCTGCTGCAGATCTGACTCGCGTTTCCTGTTTCATTTTAATTATAAGGTTATACTTTCAATTTTCCTTTGGCAATAAAAACAGCAGGAAGTTTAAAGTTCAAGTGGTGTGTTTTTCCTGCATTTACCCGGACCTTTTTAATTCATTTGCGGATGAAAACTAACTCACCACTAACTTGTGAAATAAGTTTTCATAGAAGCAAAGAGTTGAGTTTTACAGCTGAAAAATTTAAGTATCTGTTCTCGGTGTATTTATGATCAGCCGCTGAATTTATTTTGAATAACTGTAAATGTTGAAAGCCTGTTTCGCAGGGCTTTTCAACTGCCTGATAAGAAAATAAATTTACACAACCACAGAGAAGACAATTGACCAGCACAGACAAAATAATCCATCTGGTGGGCTGCGGTCCCGGTTCCAGGGAATACCTGACCCTTATGGCCTCTGAAGTTGTAAATAAGGCGGAAGTGGTTATCGGCCCTCAGAAATTCATAGATTTATTTGATTGTATATCCGGACTTACATTATCAGTTAATAAAGATATAAACCATATTTTAAAAAGTGTTGCCAGGTATGCGGAAGACCGTGATGTTGCTGTTCTGGTAAGCGGTGATCCAGGCTGTTTCAGCTTGAGCACATTGATAATTGAACGCTTCGGCATAGATAAATGCCGGGTGATACCCGGCATAAGCTCGGTACAACTGGGTCTTTCCAGGCTGGGACTCCCCTGGATTAATTCCCGGGTGTTGAGCGTGCATGGCCGCAGGACAGTGCCGGGCGTAAACACAATTTTTGCAACCAGTCCGTGTGTAATCCTTCTGGGAGATAATCTGGGATGGCTGAAACCGGTGCTCAAAGGCAAACCTGCGGACTGGTCGATATTTCTCATGCAGGACCTGGGCTTGCCCACGGAAAAAATCTCAACTATCAGCAAAGAACCGGATCTGAAACAGCAAATATCAGCCAGTTCACTTTTAGTTGCTGTACACACTGAATAGGTGAACCCCGGCTCAAAATTTAAGTGTCTATGATGAAACGGGTTCAAACCATTATCACGCTTAACTTATAGATTTCTCATCTAACAGCGTGCCAGGAGCATAAATGACTTCAGCCGTCACAGATTCCAAAGATACCTATGAAACCCCGGATGCGGCCTACCCCGGCCTGGCCCGCAGGATACCAACCCTGTATTTCTATCTGCGCATGGTTGGTACGGTTTACAGCGCCTCGCGCAAGGCGGGTAAGGGAGTGTATACTCCTGAAGAATGGATTAAAAGCAGCCTTGAAATAATTGCTCATCTGGAAAAGGCGGGATGCCATTTTTTAGTGGATGGTAAAAAGAATTTTATCGATCTTGACAGTCCCTGCGTATTCGCGGGCAACCACATGAGCACTCTGGAAACTTTTGCCCTGGCTTCCATTATCAGGCCGCACCGTCCGGTTACTTTTGTGGTCAAGGACAGTCTGGTCCGCTATCCGCTTTTTGGCAGGGTAATGGTATCTGTAAACCCTATTGTGATCTCCAGGAAAAACCCCAGACAGGATTTTAAAACTGTTATGGAACAGGGAGGGCAGGCTCTCGCGCAAGGCATGTCAGTTATCATATTTCCTCAATCGGTTCGCACGCATACTATAGATCCGGCTAAATTCAATTCCATCGGAATTAAGCTGGCCAGAAAAGCGGATGTTCCCATTGTCCCTCTGGCCCTGAAAACAGATGCCTGGGATATTGGCTGGCCTGTAAAGGAGTTTGGGCGCATCAGGCCTACCCGGGATATTCATTTTTCCTTTGGGCATCCCCTTAGAATTGAGGGCAGAGGCAGGGATGAGCATCAGGCGGTTATTAATTTTATATCCGGGAAGCTTGCTCAGTGGAAAAAAGAGGTAACTATTCGCCATAGCTAGCGGCCAGACCTCAGTTCAAGTTTCTGTACAGCCCGCAGGCCTCCTATTCCAGAGAAAAATCCACTTCCAGACGGTCCAGGTTAACTTCTCTCAGCTGCACCCGGACTTTTTGCCCCAGATAAAATCTTCTGCCTGTTCGCTTGCCTATTAGATCCTGTTTTTCCGGACGGAAAAGATAGTAGTCATCATTAATTGTTGACAGTCTGACCATTCCTTCAGCCAGCACGTCTTCAAGTTCCACCCAGAATCCGAAATCAGCCAGAGAAGATATCACTCCAGTGTAGCTCTGACCGACCTTGTCCTTGATGAATATTATGGTGGCTCTTTTGAGTATTTCTCGTTCTGCCTTCATAGCCACTCTTTCCAGAGAACTTAAGGACTCGGCAATACTTTTCAGGCTGCTGTGCTTTGATTTTGCTTCTTTTCCGTAGCCAAGGA
The DNA here is from genome assembly GCA_046496945.1 of Desulfonatronovibrio sp. Lineage (GTDB taxonomy): Bacteria > Desulfobacterota > Desulfovibrionia > Desulfovibrionales > Desulfonatronovibrionaceae > Desulfonatronovibrio. The sequence goes on along the minus strand of JAWOGL010000047.1, from coordinate 2,657 downwards.
CCTCTTTGAGGGAACGGTGAACCACCAGGTCGGCGTAGCGCCGGATTGGCGAGGTGAAATGACAGTATGACTCTGAAGCCAGACCAAAATGTCCTTCATTTTCCGGTGAATATCTGGCCTGCATCATGGACCTGAGCACCAGGCGGCTGACCAGAAATTCCAGATCATACTCCCTGGATACATCAATAAGCTTCTGCAGATTGCCGGGATCACGCTCTTTGGGCAGTTTAGGGCCAAGATCGGTATTGGACAGAAGCTCAAACAGAGAATCAAGCTTGTCTTTATCCGCGGACGGGTGAACTCTATACAGAAACAGGGCTTCTTTCTCCTGTAAATACTCGGCCACAGCCTCATTGGCTGCCAGCATGAACTCCTCAATTATCTGGTGAGCAAAGTTTCTTGTCCTGGCCTGTACCTCCAGTCCTCCATCCCGGAGATTAAGCAAAACTTCCGGTTCAGGAAGATCAAAATCAATACTCCCGCGTTTGCGGCGAATCTCCAGAAACTGGCGGGCCAGAAGGTCAGCCTTTTTCAGCATGGGCATAACCATGTCAATTTCTTGAATCACCTCCTGACGATCAAGATAAAGTGCTTCATTGACCTGATTATAGGTAAGTCTTTTCTGACTCCTGATTATGCCTGGATAAAACTCTGTTTTCTTTTTTTTACCCTCCGCATCAAAATGCATCTGTGCGACCATGACCAGCCTGGGGGTATCCGGATTAAGGCTGCACAGCCCATTGGACAGGTTTTCAGGAAACATCGGCTCGACTGAAAGAGGAAAATAGTATGAGTTTCCGCGGGCCAGGGCTTCCTGATCCAGCTTTGATCCCGGGCGGACATAGTGAGAAACGTCGGCTATGGCCACATACAGGATAAACCCTTTGTCTTCGGACTCGATACAAATGGCGTCATCAAAGTCTTTGGCCTGGGCACCGTCAATAGTAACGAACATTTTGGAGCGCAGATCCTTTCTGCCCTTAAAATCATCTTTGCCGGGTTCTCCAGGCAGATTAGCAGCCTCTTTAAGCACGCCGGCAGGAAAGGTTGCGGGTACGCGGTGATTAAGCTTGACTATCTCCTCCTGGACATGCAGATCATGTTCATGCCCCATGACCCTGACAATCCTGCCGGACCAGAGGCTGGTTTCCATCTGCTCCAGAGGTTCGGCAATCACCATTGTATCCCTGGCCAGTTCTTCCGGACCGGCATCCAGAACCAGAGAAAAATTCAGCTGCGGATTAGCCGGCCTGGTCAGGTAATACCCTGTACCCATGGGCTTGATTACTTTGACCGGCATGAGCTTGGTACCCCGCTCTACAATGCTGACCACTCTGCCTTCAGGATTTTTACCTTTTTTTCCCGGCAGAGTAGCTACCAGTATGGTATCTCCGTGCCAGGCGTCCTGAAAGTTCCGGGGATGGATAAAGACATCTTTTCGTCTTTTATCAAAGGGAATGGCAAAACCTACGCCGGATCTCTGCACTTCCAGAACCGCCTTTTGTACCGGCAGTTCATCAACCAGACACCAGGTTTTTCTGGTTTTAAATATCCTGCCCTTGTCAGCAAGGGACTTCAGGATATGCCTCAGGCGATTGTTTTCCTTTTTGTTCAGATCCAGACCGTCCCTGATTTCGCGCTGGCTGAGGGGCTTATTCATTTCTTTAAAAAACTTCAATATTGTTTTCTGATTCATTTTACTCATTTTCTTCTCTTTCTTGTTTGGTATTTATCTGTTTTTTGACCTTAAAATATGCCAAGATTCTATTATATTTATGCAGGCTGCGTCTTCCCGTCAACTGCCCGCTTGAATTTATTTTCCTGTCCGTCCTCAATTTTGGGCCTGATAATAATTTCCCAAACCCGCAAATCAGCCGGCGGGGTTATTTTAACCGCGTCTTTGGATGTGCAGATTATATCCCTGATACCCGACTTCTTTGCAAGTGCGCTCACTTCCCTTAAGGTTTCATTTCCAAATTTATGATGATCTGGAAAAGCCAGGTGACTGTAAGGAGCATACCCCAGAAAATCCCGGACTGATAAAACTATTTTTTGAGGACTGGCAACACCGGTCGTCAGAAGGTATGGTCTTTGGCCTATGTCAGGAACAATCGGTCCGGAGTCAATGTTTTTAATTCCCTTAACCTGCATTTCCAGGTAAAATACCAGGCAGTGTTCCAGTTCTTTTTTTTCAGCAGCCAGGGCTTTAATCTCCCTGATATCGCGTCCCCATAAATTTATCAGACAAATATCCGCGCGCTTTAATGCTTTTTTATCTTCGCGCCAGCGTCCACAGGGAAAAACCTTGTTCCACCCGCCCTGCAGATCATCAGGAGTGAGCAGCACCAGATCCATGTTTCGGTTTACCTGTACATGCTGAAACCCGTCATCAAGGATGAACACATCCGGATTCAGACGCTGCAATGCCCAGGAGGCGGATCGGACACGGACCGGGTCAACAACCACATCCGCTTTACCGGCCAGCATTCTGGCCAGAAGCAAAGGTTCATCCCCGCACACGGCAGGATCATCATCTTTGCTCACCAGGTGCGGAAAGCTTCTAACCCCGGACTTGTATCCTCGGGTAAGAATAACCGGTTTTTTTCCTTTCTGAGCAAAGTATTCCGCCAGAAAAGCGCATACCGGGGTTTTACCGG
>JAWOGL010000138.1:0-8977 GCA_046496945.1 Desulfonatronovibrio sp. | reverse complement strand
AACAAGCTGTTAGGACAATTTCCATTTTTTTGTTTGAAATCTTGTAACTATTCACCATAGCTAGCGGCCAGTCCCCGGTTCATGTTTCTGTTGATACGAACTCCCTGTCGCGGTTCCCTAAGGCAAACCATTAGCCGGGCATGTTATACTGGATTGGAAATCTTGCATATTTTGGAAAAAAATCGGCGGTTTTTAATGTATATGGTTTGCCTGAACGGAACCTGCGACGGTCAAACATCGCATCAATGGCGAAACCTGAACCGGGGACCGGCCTTAGATTCAGTGCTGATCATAATATATGGTGAATAGATACGAAATCTTAAACACTAATATTTTAACCACAAACCAGAAACGGATAAACAAAAATGACCAAGCAAACAGATCAAAGAGCGGTTAATGTAATAAAAGGATTAATAATGGACGGCGTGAGCAGGGCTAACTCCGGTCATCCCGGCGGAGCCATGTCTTCAGCTGATTTTCTCTATATTCTTTTCAGAGAATTCCTTGTTTTCAATCCTGAGGATGACCAGTGGTTTGACCGGGACAGATTTGTTCTCTCCGCAGGCCATGAATCAATGCTTTTGTACAGTCTTCTTTGTATGAGCGGTTTTTTGAGTATTGAAGATCTCAAGGCCTTCCGGCAGCTGGGCAGCAGAACTCCGGGACATCCAGAGCATGACATGGCCCCGGGAGTGGAAGCTACCACCGGGCCTCTGGGTCAGGGTGTGGGCATGTCAGTGGGCATGGCTGTTGCCGAATCTTTTCTTCGCTCCAGGCTTGGTACCGATATCTGTGATCATTTTACATACGCTCTGGCCTCTGACGGTGACCTGCAGGAGCCCATCGCCATGGGCAGCGCAGCCCTCGCAGGCGGATGGGGGCTGGGTAAACTTGTTGTATACTACGACAGCAACAAGATTCAACTTGCAGGTCCTACTGAACGGGCAGACTGTTCTGACTATAAAAAGATCTTCGAAGCTTTCTGCTGGCAGGTAATCGAAATAGACGGACACGATCATGAGCAGATCCGGAAGGCCCTGACAGCAGCCAGGTTGGAGGATAAAAGGCCGACCCTTATCATCGGTCATACGGTTATGGCCAGAGGATGTGCTACTCTGGAAGGAAGCGAAGAAACGCATGGAGCGCCTTTTTCTCCTGAGGAGGTTGTCGGGACAAAGAAAGCACTGGGCCTGCCGGCTGATGAGCAGTTTTATCTGCCTCAGGATATTATAGGCCATTTCCAGGAAAGGTTTTCCTCGCTTACGGAAATGGCGGATAACTGGGAGAAAAAATTAAGCAGCGCTTTAAGCAGTTCAGATGAAAAATCCCGGTTATGGGAATTTATTCATTCTGATCCAGGCAGCCGCTCCCTTGATTTGCCTGATTTTGAATCCGGGCAAAGCATTGCCACCAGAAAGGCTTTTGGTGCCTGTCTCAATAGTCTGATGGAACAGCTGCCCAATCTTATGGGCGGGTCAGCAGACCTGGATCCTTCCAACCAGACCGTCAAGTTCAGAGAAGCTACCGGGCTGTTTCACAACAACGATAATCCATCAGGGCGCTATCTGGCATTTGGTGTACGTGAATTCCCCATGGGCGCTATCTTGAACGGCATGGTTCTTCACTCCGGCGTAATGGGTTTTGGAGCGACTTTTCTGGTTTTTTCCGATTATGAAAGGAATGCTTTGCGCATGTCCGCTCTGCAGAAATTGCCGGTTCTGCATGTGTTTACCCACGATTCCTTTTATGTGGGCGAGGACGGGCCGACCCACCAGCCTGTTGAGCACGCAAGCTCCCTGAGACTTATTCCCAATTTTCACGTATTCAGGCCGGCTGATGCCCAGGAAACAAAGCTTTGTCTGAATCTGGCCCTGGCTCAAACAAAAACCCCCAGCGCGCTTCTTTTGACCCGCCAGGGGGTCCCGGTCCTGGATCTGGAAAAGCACCCCCAAATTGTTGAAGGTGTGAAAAAAGGGGCATATATCCTTAAAGATGTTCAGGATCCTGAGATTATTATTATTGCTTCAGGGTCTGAAGTGCATCTTGCTTATGAGGCGGCCGCCATTCTTGCCCCGGCCAAAATCAGAGTGGTAAGCGCTCCGTGCCTGGAACTTTTTGAGGCCCAGGATGAAGAGTACAAGGAAAAGGTTCTGCCCGCCAGGGTCAGGAAAAGGTTTGCCATTGAGGCAGGCCGGGGAAATATCTGGTATAAGTATGCGGGCCTGGATGGATATGTTTACAGTCTTGACAGGTTCGGTGAATCAGCCCCGGGCAAGGTGCTGGCTGAGGAATTCGGCTTTACTGCTGAACAGTTTGCCCGGTTTGTTGAAGAAAGAATTTAGTTTCTTCTGTGTGATCGAAAAATCATTATATTGTCAATTGACGTTTACTGTTTAAGAATGGAATTCGATTACTGAAATAATAAATGAAAAGGACTGGTACCATGCTTTTCACAATTATTATTGCCAGTCAGGGGACAAGGCTCAAGGCGCTTAATCTGGCAATATCCAGCATTCTGAATGCTGTTGATTTTGCCAGTGAAGAATTTTCCGCGGAACAGGTGGAAGTGCTGGTAGGTTTTGACGGGATAAAGGGTGAACGTGTTCATTCATGGAACAGGGTACATTATTTTGATCTTCCTAAAGATAACAACTGGGGGCATGGTCTTCGGAATATTCTCCTTAAAAGAGCCAAAGGGAAACGGATCATTTTTCTTGATGATGACAATGCTTTGACTCCAAACGCTTTCATAACTTACATGAAGCATCAGACCGCTGAAATGCTTATCGCCAGAATAGACGTCAGCCGCGCTTTTGAGTGTGATTTTTTACCTTTGGACATACCCGGCAAGTCAATAGTGCGCCAGGGCAATATTGATCCTTTATGTCTTTGTCTTTCCCGGGAACTGGTGTTTGTCCGTTGTGGAGGATGGACAGGGCAGGGAGGTTATCAGGCTGACTATGTGAACATTCTTCAGTGTTATAGAAGGTCCAGAAGAACTGAAGTTGTTCACGATGTTGTGGGAATTTATGACGCTGGCCTGGGATTAGATTCTGAGGGAATAAATTTCAGGCAGGACAAGCTTCTGCAGGCTGGAATAAAATCAAAACCTCTCATTTAGAGAGCATTGAGACTACATGTATTGATGCTCAACTGGAACCAAAATTTTGTTATTTATTTTCCATGGGAAAATCCACCTTGATCTTGAACATCTTTCTGGCGGGCAGGTTCAGTATTTCTATGCCGGTTTTCCGGGTGATTTCTTCCAGAGATTCTTGAACAGATTCTCTGGAAGGCCCGATATAAGTGAACCAGACATTCTGCTTGTGCTTGCGAAGATAATTGTGAGTAACCCCTGGATGACTGTTGACCTCGGCCACGAATCCTTCCAGTTTATCTTCCGGGACACTGGCCGCGCAGAGCGTACTGTGCCAGCCAAGCTTTCTGGACTGAAAATTGGCCCCGATACGTCTGATTACCCCGGTCTGCTTCAGCTTTCTGACCCTGCCCAGGACCTCGGCTTCGGTGAGTCCGACCATTTTTCCAATAATATCGTAAGGTCTTGATGCCAGAGGAAAATCAGTTTGAATAATGTCCAGGATCTGTTTTTCTTCCAGGGATAAGCCTGAATAGCTTGCCATCTCTTTTATTCCTTTTTTGTTCTGACCGGTTCATATGTGCATAAAGGTTCCGGGGCCAGGAAGTCCTGCTTCATGGTGAATGCTCTGGCCCTGCAGCCCCCGCATACCCGGTGATACTCGCATACCCCGCATTTGCCTTTGTACTGGGTTATGTCGCGGAGTTTGAGAAAGTTGTCCGACCTCTGCCAGATTTCCGGGAAAGGAGTTTCCCTGACATTGCCGCAGTCAAGCTCGAGATAGCCGCAGGGCTGGACCTGTCCCACATGGGAAATAAAACAAAATCCAATTCCTCCCAGACATCCTCTGGTCATGGCGTCCAGACCGAAATTATCCCTGTTTACCGGAATATTTTCTTCCCGGGCCCTCTGGCGCATTATCCGGTAATAATGGGGCGCGCAGGTCGCCTTAAGGTGCATGTCCGTGGTTTTGCGGAAATCGTAAAACCAGTTGAGGACATCTTCGTATTCTCCGGCGGTTATGGCCTGATCCGCGATTTCAGCTCCGCGTCCTGTGGGAACCAGCATGAATATATGCCAGGCCACAGAACCAAGGTCTCTGGCCAGGTTAAATATGTCCTTGAACTGATGGATATTGTCCCTGGTCACAGTGGTATTGACCTGAAAAGGAATCCCGGCCTGCTTTAAGAATTCTATTCCATTCATGGACTGGTCAAAGGCTCCGGGAACTCCCCGGAACAGATCGTGTTCCCTGGCAGTGGGTCCGTCAATGGAGATGCTGCAGCGCTGAATTCCTGCCTCTTTCATGAGCTTTGCGTTTTCCCTGGTAATCAGGGTGCCGTTGGGGGCCATAACGCAGCGAAGGCCCAGACTGTCTGCGTGGGCCACCAGATCAAAAACATCAGGCCTGAGCAGAGGCTCCCCTCCGGTAAAGATGACAACGGGATCCCCGGTCAGGGGAAAGGTGTCAATGAGTTTTATGGCTTCGCCGGTGGAAAGTTCTCCTTCAAAAGGTTCGGGATGGGCCTCAGCCCGGCAGTGTTTACAAGCCAGGTTGCAGGAACGGGTTATTTCCCAGGCTACAAGTTTTAAGGGCGGGGTATTTATTGAATTCCCTGAATGCATGTTATTCCTCTTGTTTCAGCCATCTGGCAATGTCTCTGGCAAAATAGGTCAGGATAAGACCTGCCCCGGCCCTTTTTATGGAGGTAATGGTTTCCATGACGACTTTTTTCTCGTTAATATATCCCAGTCTGCCCCCAGCCTTGATCAGACTGTATTCTCCGCTGACGTGATAGGCTGCAATGGGCAGATCAAAATTCTGATCCAGATTGCGGATAATATCAAGATAGGGAAGGGCGGGCTTGACCATAAGAATGTCTGCCCCTTCATCTATATCGGCCCGGGCTTCGCGCATGGCTTCCCTGGAATTGGCCGGGTCCATCTGGTAGGTTTTGCGGTCTCCAAAGGAGGGAGCGCTCTGGGCAGCATCCCTGAAAGGACCGTAAAAGGCGGAAGCGTATTTTACGGCATATGACATTATGGGTAAATCGGAATATCCGTTTTCATCCAGAACTTTCCGGATAAAACAAACCCTTCCGTCCATCATGTCTGAAGGAGCCACCATGTCAGCTCCGGCCCTGGCGTGGGAAAGGGCTGTTCTGGCCAGAAGATCCAGGCTGGGGTCATTGAGGATCTCGTCATCCTTAATGATGCCGCAGTGACCGTGATCCATGTATTCGCAGAGGCAGACGTCAGTGATAACCAGCAGATCCGGATAAGCGGCCTTGATCCTGGTTACGGCCTTCTGGATTATGCCGGATTCATCATAGGCCTGGGAAGCCATATGGTCTTTTTCTGCTGGAACACCGAAAAGGATTATGCCGGTAATGCCGTCTTTAATTGCCTCGCCCACATGTTTTTGCAGGCTGCTCAGGCCCAGCTGGAATTGTCCGGGCATGGACTCAATGGGTTTTTCAAAGTCGTCACTGACTCCGTCTACGACAAAGTAGGGCTGGACCAGATTTTCCGGTTCCAGTCTGGTTTCGCGAAAAGTTTTTCTAATGGTTGCTGTTCTTCGCAGCCTGCGCCCCCGAAAAAAATTTTTCATTGAATTGCTCCAGTCTATTCGGAAATTTCTTCATCAGTAAGATAACAGGCCGGATCCTGGGCCCAGATATCTCCGTAATAAGCTTCAGCCCTGGCTCTGAAATTGCCTGCACAGACATTGAGAAACCGGCACTTCGCGCATCTTCCGCCGACATATTTCTTTTTGTCTTTGAGTTTGGCCAGGAGTTCTATGGAAGGATCATCCCAGATCCGGGAAAAAGGTCTTTCCAGCACGTTGCCAAAGGTGTGATTGCGCCAGAACTGATCCGGGTGTACTTGCCCGTCCCAGGAGATACAGCCTATGCCCCGGCCGGAATTGTTGCCCTCGTTAAACTGCAGAAGTTCAAAAACTTCTGCAGCCCGACGCGGATCTTCCTTTAAAAGCCGAAGATAAACATAAGGGCCGTCAGCATGGTTATCAACAGTGAGCACTTCTTTGGGCATTCCAGCTTCAAAAAGGCTTTTGGTTTCATCCATGATCAGGTCTACCAGTTCTCTTGTTCCCTGGTGGGAGAGATCTTCCTTGATAAGTTCAGAGCCCCGGCCTGAATAGACCAGGTGATAGAAACAGACTCGGGGTATTTCTCTTTGTTTCAAAATCTCAAATATGCTGGGGACCTCATGAACGTTTCTTTTATTAACAGTAAAGCGAAGTCCCACCTTGAGGCCTTCAGCCTGACAGTTTTCCACTCCCTGCATGGCTTTTTTGAAAGCACCGGGTACCCCGCGAAAATGATCGTGGACCTCCTCCTGACCGTCTATGGAAATACCCACATAGGAAAGGCCCACATCTTTAAGCTCCCTGGCCTTGGCCTTGGTGATAAGGGTGCCGTTGGTGGAAATAACCGCTCTCATACCCTGGTTTACAGCGTGGCTGGCCAGTTCTGTGAGGTCGCTGCGTACAAGGGGTTCACCGCCGGAAAAAAGCATTACCGGAGCGCCGTATGAAGCCAGGTCGTCTATAATGGCCTTGCCCTGGTCAGTGCTAATTTCATCTGTTCCCTGGGTATCTCTGGCCTGGGCATAGCAATGCACACACTTCAGATTGCAGCGTTTGGTCATGTTCCAGACCACTACCGGTTTTTTGTCTTTGGAAAACTGAAGCAGGTGAGAGGGCAGTCTGCCTGCTTCCCGGCCGTAGCGCAGGGCGTCTGAAGGCTCAATCGCCGCGCAATAAAGTTTAGATATTCCGATCATAGTATATCCTTTATGTTAATTTCAGGTTAGCAGTCTGTTGAAAAAGTCCTTACCCGGCAGACTGTTCAAAAATTCCAAGGGCAAGAAGCAAAAAAAGTTCAAGGTCGCAGCGTATTTAGGATACGTAAGAGTTTGAACTTTTTGCAGCGACGCAGCAATTGGGAGATTTTCAACAGTCTGTTAAGATGTTAACTTGAGAGTTCAAGGTTCAAGGTTCAACGTTAAAACAAGGAAATTCTGATTATTCATCGTTAAGTCATTTCAGTATGCTATGAAACCCTGGTCCAGGGTGACGGTTAAAGTGGTTACTTTTAATATTAAACAGTTTATCTAAGATTTAGAATTTGGAAAATTACTGTAAAGTATCCGTGGGAGGCGGAGCATGGTGTATGGCCTTTATCAACCGCTGACGGGAAGTTAGCAGGTTTTCCCGCAGTTCCAGCTTTGTTTCCCGGGGCAGTCTTGTAAAGTCTTTGCTTTCCACCAGTTCTGCAAGCCTGTTCATTTCATCTTTGATCTTGCCTAGTTTATTCCTGTTCTGTTTCTGCTCGGGATTGATCCGGGATGCTATTTCAGCCAGATGCGTCAGCTCTTCAGCCAGTTTACGCAGTTCGCGGACCTGGAGGGATTTTTTTTGCGTATGCTTCCGGTTCAGCCTGCTGAAAAAAAGTTTTATCCTTTGCAGCATAAGAAATTATCAGGTTTGTCAGGCTAATACAGCAAGGCGGCCGCCAGGATCAGCACTACAACAGGGGCCAGCATAGCCATGATGATCCTCACAAATGTTGTCTCATGGATGTTTTTATAGCCTATGATGGTAATCACCAGAGACCACGCGGCTCCAGCCACCGGGCCGGCAAAGGGCAGAAGGCTCAGGACCATGGGAGCTGTGCCATAGGCTGTAGCCCTGAAGGTCCCTTCAAAACCTGAATCTCCGGCCTTAAAAAGAGTCAGGAAAATGTGGGTAACGCCTGAAGCGACAAAGAGCCACAACCCCATGAACAGTGGGTAGATAACGATAATGAAAACCGAGCCAAGGCCCATCATGCCCATTCCGAGTTCACCGGACCCATGCTGGGCAGTGGTGGGAAATATACCGGCCATGTTCCAGATGAAGGTTGCCAGAGCCTGAATCACCGATATCAACAGAAAAAAAGCCAGAGGCATGGCCAGGCCTTTTAAAGGCATGCGGTAGAAAAAAGCTTTGGGGGCCAGCATGGCCCTTTTTATGGTTTCAATAAAGCCCGGAAAGAATCCAACCTGATCCAGGTTTTCCCAGGGAACCTCAAAGCCCGAGCCGGGATGAGGAGGCGGTTGTTCCTCCTCAAAGCGCTCCTCTTGACCTATGTTTTCCAGGCTGGACCAGATGGAGTCGTCCTGATCGTTTTTTTGCGAGTAACTTGAGTCAGGTTTATTTATGGCGCTTTCAGTGCTGTTGTCTTCTGGTTCTTCTTCAAGCCTGAAATCATGCTTTTCTACGTTTCTGAATTTAAACTTTTCTCCACATTTGGGACAGGTTGCTTTTTCAGCTTTTGGCGGAATTTTTTCGTCAGGCACATCCTGCATGAAGTTACATTTGGGGCAGATTATTTGCATTTATGAATGTCCTTATTTATTCCAGTATTTCTCATGTATTATGAATTATATTTGAGATTAAGTCAGGTATAAAATATGTCAATTGCAAGCGCCGGCTTCACAGGGCAGACTTAGTGAAAAGCTTGGGCGATAGAAAACTGTCCGGCACTGGATTTATCAATACCTGCATTGAATGTTGAACTTTCAAGAAGGTGATGAATAAAATTATAATTCTATCCGTATATAAGCGCGGAATCAAGCCTGGAAACAGGACAAAAAAAGGGGACCGGAAAGGGCCCGGGAGGGCGCAGAGCAGGGTGAGGTACGCCAGCGCTCGGCGCGCTCCCACCTCGCCGCCGCCGAAACGGGTCGCGGCGTGCGGGGCGTCGTGGCTGGACAGCGGCCAGGCGAGGCGGGAGCGCGCCGAGCGCTGGCGTACCTCACCCTGCTCTGCGCCCTCCCGGGCGTGCCGTTCCTCTACCAGGGCGACGAACTCGG
>JAWOGL010000136.1:0-3147 GCA_046496945.1 Desulfonatronovibrio sp. | reverse complement strand
ACCCACTTAGGACACCACTAAAGACTTATGCCTGGATAATACTCACTTAAGTGGGTGCCGGATAAACAACAAAAAAAGTTCAAGATCAAAGTTCACCCCGTGAAACCTTCTTTTGTTTCACGGGGCGTATTTATGATACGTAAGAATTTGAACTTTTTGCAGCGACAAAGCCAATTGGGAGATTTTCAACAACCAGCTAAGGTCTGGTGAGTCTGTTTATGTCCAGTCCGTCTTGGAAAAGCAGGCTTCCGGGATCATGGTATTCTTAGAAAAAAGCATGGGTTCCGGAATCTTTAGGTGCTTCTCATTTCTTCTATCACGGTCTTCAGTTCCCCAGCCAGCTTGGCCAGTTCGCTTATGGCCATGGCTGACTGGTTCATGGAGTCGCTGGTTTCTGAGGATATCCTGCTGATGTCTTCTACGCTGCGGTTGATCTCCTCGCTGGCCAGAGACTGTTCTTCAGCAGCAGAGGCAATGGAACTTATCTGGTTTGAAGATGAACCTACCAGTTCAACGATTTGCTGGAGCTGCTTTCCGGACGCGTTGGCCTGTTTGGTTGCACCTTTTACAGATTCAACAGTATGTTCCACGCTGCTGACATTCTTTTTAACTTCTTCCTGAATGGCCTGGATGTATCTTCCCACCTCATTGGTGGCTCCCATGGTTTTTTCAGCCAGCTTCCTCACTTCGTCAGCCACAACCGCGAATCCTCTGCCTGCTTCACCGGCCCGGGCCGCTTCAATGGCGGCATTCAGTGCAAGCAGGTTGGTCTGATCAGCAATATCCTCAATAACATTCATGATTTTACCTATGCCATCAGCCTGGTCGCCAAGGTTGGTTATCTGTTTTTTGAGGCCCAGGGCGTTACTCTGAACCTGGGCAATGGCTTTGACCGCTTCATGTACAGTCTCGGCCCCGGACTGGGCGGTAATTTTGACTTGGTCTGATGCTTCGGCAGCCTGGGAAGCATTTTTGGCCACATCCAGGACTGTGGCATTCATCTCTTCCATGGACGAAGCCGTTGTAGAAGCCATGTCTTTTTGTTCTTCAGCTCCGCGGCTGGCCTGTTCCACCTGAGCGGACAATTCTTCCGAAGCAGAGGAAACCTGTTCGGCAATATTGTCGGCTTTTGCGGCTGAGGCCTCAATCATTTTGTTTTTGGCTTCAATCTGAGTCTGCTGGTTTTTGATATCAGTCAGGTCGGTAAAGAGGACAAAAGCGCCGATAAGATGATCGTCAAGATCATAAAGAGGAGCGGCGTCAATTTTGATGAATATCTTTTCGTTTTTATGGTTGGTAAGCTCCAGTTCTTTTCCCAGCACCGGCTGTCTGGTTTCCAGAACCTTGTCGGTTATGGTTTCGCGTTCATCCCCGTACACAAGCTGGGAAGGGGAACCTCCCAGAAATTCATCACCTTTTTCGTGTCCCAGCAAATCCAGGACCGCCTGATTCATGAATGATATTTTGCCTTTGGTATCAGCCACAAAGCAGGGTGTAGTCATGCTGCCGAGTATTCCCTTGGAAAAACCAAGTTCCTTTTTCAGGCTTTTGACCATGACTTCCATATGATCGGACAGACTTCCCAGTTCGTCATTATTCCGGACCTTGAAGTCGGCTGAGAAATCTCCGTTGGCCACTTTCTGGGTGGCCTGATCAATCTTGATAATGGGAGAGATTACCAGCCTGCGCAAAAACAGGAAGATAATAGTTACCAGGATAATAATCCCGGCCAGAATCATCAAGGTAGTGTAAAGAGCATTATCACGCATTTTGTTCATGACTGAGGAAACATCCTGGATGACCACCATTTTCCCCAGGATGGGCTGGGTAGAGCCGTGACAATGATAACAAGCGGACTCATTGGGCACGCTGATGACACTGACAAAAACATCATTGCCTGTCAGCTGGAAAAAATCGTTTTTACTTATGTCTTCTTCCAGGGCTCTTTGGCCTATGCGGTTTATATCCGGGTGATTTACCGCCTCTGAAAAGTCCTGGCGTACTTCTTCTGCCTGGGTGCTGTAGGTTATATTGCCGTCGAAGTCCGTGAGATAGGCCCTGGTCTCGGCGTACTGCTCTGCCAGGTGGGCGAATTCCTTCCTGGTTGCTTTATCGTCGCCGACAATCATGGGTCTTTCTATGGTGGTTTGTAAAAGATCGGTAAACCTGGTCACTTCCATGGCTACCTGATCCTGCATCAGGTTTTTCTGCCAGGAAATCATAACCACAATAATCAGGGCGAAAATACTTATGGAGATAAGGGCGATGCTGAAACCGATTTTATAGCCGATGTTTCTGAATAATTTTTTGAACATGAACTTAACCTCCAGGCTAATGCGCACCGCTATAGATTAATGGTCTGAACCCGAAAGCATCAATGCGTTCCTGGGTATGACAGGTCAGACAGTCATCTATTTCCGGCAGTCTCTCGATCGTCCGGGGATCCCCGCCGGTTTCAGAATGCTCCCTTCCTGGACCGTGGCATGTTTCACATCCCACATGGGAAAGTTCCGGGGTGCTTTCATAGGAGACAAATCCGCCCTGGTTGTATCCGGTGGTGTGACATTCGTAACATTCCTTCAGTTCTTCATCAGTAAGCTTGGGGGCCATAACTTCGATGCTGTTCCAGGATCTGGCCTTATGGGAGTATTCCATGAAATTGTCATATTCATACATATGACAGCGCCCGCATGTCTCTGAACCGACATAATTGCCAGCGGCCAAGGCATGATAAGTTGTGAATCCCGCGCAAGTAAAAATTGCCAGGACTGCAGAAAAGATAAACCGGTTAAACATTATCTCCTCCTTCTAAACTTCAGAGATTGCTTGAGAAAATATGACTATTCAGAATAATTCCCAAAAAAAACAACAGCCAGAAATGTCTTGTTAATCAATTCACATAGAGATTTTTGTTTGTCAATGGAATTTGAAAATTCTTTCCCTAACATTTGTTATGTTTCCTCTTTTTATCGGGCAGTATACAGGGATCTTTAACCGTCCTTATTAATACGGCTGGTGGTTATTAAGGTGAGAGGAAAAATCTTGACACAGGAAAAAAGCAGCTTATTTTTCCAGAAAATATAACATGGAGGTGATAATCATGGTAATTGATTTCAGTGGATTTTATAATCTGCCGACCAATCTGGA
>JAWOGL010000125.1:0-4191 GCA_046496945.1 Desulfonatronovibrio sp. | reverse complement strand
GGCTGGGTGGTTCGTAGCCTGGGCTTTTCATTTTTCTCTTGCCTGCCTCTTAAAAGCCTATTATATCGATATATATGCATTTAACCCATGGACCCACAGCTTGCAAACGTTACAGGACTGGAGTATTTTTTTTGCAGGCATATCTAATATATCATGATATAATATACTCTAAACCTGGAGAATCGAGCCATGGAATCAGTAGTAATTGAAAAAGAAGCTATGAATCTTTCTCCTGTTGAGAAAGCCCTATTGGCAGACCGTCTTTTGCAGTCTATTGACATAGAATGTAAGGAAAACACCAAAGCATGGGTTAAAGTAGCAGAACAGCGCCTGGAAGAATACCGTGCAGGGAAGATGGATGCCTATGACGGTCAAAAGTTCATTGATTCGCTGAAAAGCAAAATTTGATGATCAAATTCAGGATTCTATCAGCAGCCTCCAGAGATCTTACTAATGCTGTGAAGTACTATGAATCACAGAGCTACGGGTTAGGTAAGGATTTTCTTGAGGAATTTGAGAAGACCGTTTCAAGGATTTGCATGTTTCCTGATGCCTGGGCATCAGTCAGTCCTGACCTTCGAAGATGCCTAATGCGCAGATTTCCTTATGCTATATTTTATATAAGAGAAAATGAAGAGATAATCATTTCAGGCGTAGCTGATCTTCGTACTAATCCCGAAAATTTTCCCAAACAGCAAGAATAGACTATGGCCTCGAAAAATTAAAGCGAGAAAGGATTGGGACAGGTATTTGAGTTGATGCCCACCAACCATATAAAAAAATTGTATCCATCTAGATACTTGATGCGTCTGAAAGGACCAAAAAAGACCCACTAAGCCAGTTGGATTTTTCAGTTATCAGAGAAACAGCTGCTGCATTGTTTTTGTGCAGTTGCGCGAGCTTTAAGTGAGATACTTGGGAAAGAAGAAACCCAGCAATAAAAAAAGTCAGCAGGGATAACTTGCTGACTTTTTTTTCGCAGGGAAATTAAGGATATTATGCTGCAGTGTCTGGCGCAAGGACCTCTTTCTTTAAAAGAGATCAGAAATATGCTCGGACTCAAACACAGGCCCACATTCAGGGAGAATTACCTTTATCCTGCCCTTGAGCAGAAGCTTATTGAGATGACCATACCTGAAAAACCAAACAGCAGGCTTCAAAAATACCGGATTGCACCGCAAGGTGAGAAGATGCTTAAGAGAGACAAAAATTCGACTAACCGGGCAGCGCAGAGCAAGCATATGATTCTATGGACCATCCAAAGAGAAGAAGTCTGGGAGCAGTTAAATGAAAGGGGATACATTACAGGGGCAATAAACTATATTGATCCATATTGGCTTTCAAGCTATCGCTGGATGACGGATCAGATGAAAGAACGTATTGGCCATCCACCCTGTAAAAATACATTTCCTGTATGGGCCTGGTATCAATGGCGGGGTTCAAAGAGAAAGAAACCCGATCTTCGCAGTTCTAGCCATTTGTCCAGGAATGAGAAGGGGGTTAGAATTGAGTTCAGCTGCCATGAAAATGAAGTTCTGCTTTCTGATTTTGAACTGTGGCATTTTGTGCTGAACTATTGGTATCTGCCTGAATCTAAGGATGGAAGAGATAAGTTTGATGCTGAGTTAAAAAGACAGGGCTTGTCCTATTTCGAGACAAATCCACTTCCTTCCCAAAAATATCATCAGAAAATTGTAAAAAGCTGGGATAAAATTTTTGACATTGACCGGAATGAGCCTGGCCTGACATTTACAAAGGATAAAAAAACAATTCAGGCCACTGTCTGGCAGTTGAAAATGGATCAGGTGAAAAGCTATAAACACTTCAAGTCAAGATGAGATTAAAGTGCCGGCAAGGCTAACACAGTCCACGCAAAAGAAAGCCTGCGCAGGGTCCAGCGCATAGTTTCTGCCCTTTTCCCGGATACGAAGGCTTTAACTGTTGAAAATCTCCCAATTGCTGTGTCGCTACAAAAAGTTCAAACTCGCACCTGCTAAATACGCCCCAGTGAAACGAAAGAAGGTTTCACGGGGTAAACCGCAACCTTGAACTTTTTTTGCTGTTTATCCGGCACCCACTTAAGTGGGTATTATCAGGGCATAAGTCTTTAGTGGCGTCCTAAGTGGGTGCCGGACTGTCGCTTGGAATTTTTGAACAACCTGTCTAATAAGGACATTTTCATCACGCTGGTAAGTCAGCTGGTCTGTCTGGCAAATCTGGAAAACCTGAATGCTCACTTCATTCAGCAGGGACTGGAGCAGCCTGAAAGGCTTAGAATTTTAAACAATACAGCCATACAGCAGATGAGGCTGTTAACAGAAGATAAGACAGTCATGAAATTGAAATGAAAAACGAAGAAAATAACCGCGAAAAATGCGAAAAGCGCGAAAAAGAACCACAGATGGACACGGTTGAACACGGATTGAATAAAACTATGGACCACACAGAAAACAAGGAAGAACGCCGCATGGTTACTAAGGACGAACTGACGGACTTCTTTCTCTACACTGCTCCCGATGGTCAGGTCAAAGTGGAGTGCATTCTGCACGATGAGACAATCTGGCTGACGCAGAAGCGTATTGCGGAGCTGTTCGGAGTTGGTGTTCCCGCCATTTCGAAGCATTTAGACAATATTTACGCCGATGAGGAGTTGGTGCGTGAGGCAACTGTTTCCATTTTGGAAACAGTTCAACAGGAAGGTTCTCGTCATGTTAAAAGGAAGCTGGAATTTTACAACCTGGACGCCATTATCTCAGTCGGCTACCGGGTAAACTCCTCCAAAGCCACCCAGTTCCGCATCTGGGCGACTAAGTTGCTGAAAGAATACATCACCAAGGGCTTTGCCATGGATGATGAGCGGCTGAAAAACGGTCGTTATTTCGGCAAGGACTATTTCCGCGAGCTGCTGGAGCGTGTCCGTTCCATTCGTGCTTCCGAGCGACGCATCTATCAGCAGATTACAGATATTTTTGCAGAATGCAGTATCGACTATGACCCTAAATCTGAAACCACACGGAATTTCTATGCGCATGTACAGGATAAGTTCCACTTTGCCATCACAGGGCATACTGCCGCAGAAATAATTTATCTCAAAGCCGATGCCGAAAGGCCGCTGATGGGGATGATGACCTGCAAAAATGCTCCGGACGGACGTGTGCTCAAATCAGATACCACCATTGGTAAAAACTACCTGCAAGAAGATGAGATCAAAAAATTGGAACGGACCGTTACCGGGTTTTTCGACTACATCGAGCGGATCATTGAAAACCGGACCACCTTCACCATGGAAAGCTTTGCCGAGAGTGTGAACCGCTTTCTGGAATTCAACGAATATAAAATCCTCGAAGGTTATGGCTCTGTTTCCCGTAAACAGGCAGAAGCAAAGGCATTTGCTGAGTATGACAAGTTCAACAAAACCCAGCGCATTGAATCTGACTTTGACAAAGCCATTAAACAGATCGAATCCTCAAATAGAAAAGGAGGAGAGCATGAATAACCAATGTAAGTGTTCACCACGATCATGCGGCTTCAAATTTTGTCATCCCCCAGTTTGACCTGGAATCCATGCTTTTCAAGATAAAGATGGATTTCCGGGGTCCGCTAATGACCATTTATGGTTTATGAGAAATTTGAGCTTGCGCCTGAAGCAACTGTCAATAAATACTTGTCAGTTCAGAATGTAAGCAGGATAAGTGATAAGCCGTTAAAGTATTTTTTAAAGGAGTAACAGTTATGATATTTCCTGCGTGGCTGATCTGGTTTATTCTGGGTGTTATAGTTGCTTTTTTAGAACTTTATTTACCTGGTTTAATATTGCTTTTTTTTGCGATAGGCTGCCTGTCAACAGCTGCAGTCCTGCTTGTTCTGGATATAGATCCGGCCCAGCAGGTGCTGATATTTTTGATAACCTCAGTCACCTCCCTGTTATTATTAAGGAAGTGGATGATGCGGACCTTTAAGGGAGCTTCTTCTGCCAGTAATGACGGTGATTTTGATGACTTTCCTTACGGGGTTCATGTTCAGGTTTTGCAGAAAATCTCACCTCAGAAGAGCGGACGGATTCAATACCGGGGAACTGCCTGGGATGCGGTTGCTGATGAAAGTATTGAGCCCGGGGAAACTGTGGAGATAGTCCGCTTTTCCGGTAATTCCAAACAAATATTTGTTGTTCGAAAAGTTGGTTAACATACT
>JAWOGL010000124.1:0-2559 GCA_046496945.1 Desulfonatronovibrio sp. | reverse complement strand
CTCAAGCTGTGAAGAGAAGGGAGCTCATGCGCCGGGAAGTGGCTGCCGTCTTCCCGGATGATCTTGCGCGAAAAGCTTTCAGTAGTCCGGCCCTTGAATTTATCCAGGTCGAGTCCGAATATGTCTGAAGCAGCCTGATTCCAGTGCACATAATGATCAGAAGCATCCTTGAGAACAATGCCTTCAGCCATGTTCTCAATCAGTTTTCTGAACCGCTCCTCACTTTCCATCAAAGCCTGCCTGGACTGTACCTGTTTTGTAATATCACTGACTGCGAGCAGCAGATTCTGAATATCGTCTTTTCCAGGACATGGGTGTTCTTCGAGTTCTTTCCTGCCGGTGAACCGGACCGTCAAAAGCCCCCTGGAAGCCTGCAGCCCGAAATCAAGGTGCTTGTCCTGCGGATTTTTAAAAAAAGCCCTGAACCGTCCGCGAAACGCGTCGCGGTCTTCTGGAATTAAAAAATCTGCAAGGGGTTTTCCGGATACATGCTCGGGTTTGCAGCCCACCATATCAGCAAAGGTCTGGTTGGCCTGCCTGACTATCGCGCAATGATCAACCTGCAGGTAGCCAACAGGAGCCTGATTAAAAAGTATGGCCATGCGGTCTCTGGCCTTTTGCAACTGTTCATGAGCATCCCGCAGTTCTTCATTCTGGATCTCAAGCTCTATCTGGTGAACATGGTAATCATGTATCAGGTTCCTGATTTCTGCGGCGGTCAGGTCTTCAATCTCAGGCATTTGCCTTTGAAGACGCCCTTCAGCCTTTTTCCTCAGTGATTCCATACGATCAGATTTTTGTTCCATAACCTTGCAGCTCATAAACATTAAGAATTTCCTGATTGTGGTCCAGCGGCCAGGACCAAAAAATCACAGCCAACACCGGAAACAAAACTTTTCACTCAACGATGCAGATTAGATTATGTAGGGTTCCTCGACACAATGAATGGATTTGAATAAAATATACGTAACTATTCACCACATATGGCGTATGCCCATTCAACCACCCTGGATTCCGGCTTTCGCCGGAATGACGGAAAAAGGCAATTGCTTGCTTTAACCGTCACCCCGGACCAGATCCGGGGTCCAGGTCTTCTTTATTCGATCATGGTGAATAGTTACAAATATACTTCAGTTTTTAGTGCGTTAAGCGATTCCTGGAGTGGTCGAGAGACACCCTCTTATCTGCGTGAATCTGCCTGCCCCGTGAAATCTCTTCCAATTTCACCGGGGCGAGATCTGCGGTTAAATTCTTCTGGCTTCATTCTTCAGGCATTAAGGCAAAGATCAAGAGTTTTTAGCCGCCCCGGTTAAATCCTCTTCGAGGTGCTTACGCATTTAACGGGATAAACTGATGGAGATGATCTCCGCTGATAAAAGAGATATTTATTCTGGTTCCTGGAGACTAATGAGTAAATTTAAACAAAATCCACGGCTAACGTCAAAGAGCCTTATGTAGTATGACAGATCAAAACTGAGAGGTTTATTAAATCAGGTCTGCATCAATTTTGCCCGAAAAACCTGCTGAACACCCTCTGAAAGTCCTCAAGACTGACCGGCTTGCCCACGTAATCATCCATTCCAGCTTCCAAAAAACTTTCCCTGTCACCTGGTTGAGTATGAGCGGTTACCGCGATGATGGGGATTCGTCGTGAAGGCTGAGGGCTGAAACCTGAAACCTGAAGATCAGAGGTACCGTCTCCAGTCTCTGATTTCTGACTCCTGACTTCTGACTCCTGACTCCTGATCATTTTCGTCGCCTCTACCCCGGTCATCACCGGCATCTGGATGTCCATGAGGATGCAGTCAAATTCCTTTGCCCGGAGCAAGTCCACAGCTTCCTGGCCGTTTTCGGCCAGAACAACCTCATGTCCGTCTTTTTCCAGTATTCTTTTTATAAACAGCTGGTTCAGCGGATCATCTTCAGCCAGAAGGATATTCAGATTTCCTGATCTTGCGGATATTTGCAATGTTTCGCGCACAGTGGGAGAAATTTCTTTTTCCGGGACCTTAAAGGGCAGGACCACATGCACGGTCGTACCGCGGCCTGGTTCGCTTTCCACTGTTATATTGCCTTCCATCATGCCGACCAGTCGGTGAACGATGACCAGGCCCAAGCCCGCTCCCTGATATTTTCTGGTCAGGGAACCGTCCGCCTGCACAAACGGCTGAAACAGGTCATCAAGCTTGCTTTCGGGGATGCCCGAGCCTGTATCAGTTATGGAAAACATAACACGCACACAATCCCTAGCTGGCCGAGATACTGGAGAGATACTGAGGCTCACACTGCCGCTTTCAGTAAACTTTACAGCGTTACCCACAAGCTTGAAAAGAATCTCCTGCAGCCTTGTATCGTCGCCTCTAATTTTTGTTGGAAGGGCAGAGTCAAGAAAACAGTCAAAGTCTATTCCTTTTTCTCTGGCAGGAATGGCATAGAGATCATTTAATGAATTACAAATATCTTGAAGGCTGAATTCTTTTTCCCGGATTATCATTTTTCCCGCGTCAATGCTGGAAAGGTCCAGAATATCGGACAACAGCTGGGTAAGCCTTTGGCTGA
>JAWOGL010000120.1:0-3375 GCA_046496945.1 Desulfonatronovibrio sp. | reverse complement strand
TAGACCTGAGAAGGCTGGTCGGTTCCGGATTCCAGCAGCGGGATGGCTGTTATGTTCAGCCAGATATGCTGGTTTTTTTCCGGGTGAAACACTCCTCTGACTACCGGCCCGAACTGCTTTCCGGTCCGAAGAGCTATCATGGCCGGATGATTCTCCCCTGAAACTTCAGTGCCGTCTTCGAGAATCATCTGCCAGCGCGGATCCATGGAAGTTTTCCCCATCAACTGTTCAGTAGAAAGCCCGAGGGTTTTCTCAGCTGCTGGATTGGCCGAGATAATGGTTCCGTCAGCTGCATGATAAACCACACCCTGAGACAGGGTCTCAAACAGACGCCGGTGTTTTTCCTCGCTGGTCCGCAGGGCTTCCTCTGCCTGTTTGATCTTGGTGATATCCACAAAAGAGACCAGGACGCCGGAATAGATTGATGGGCCTACAGCGTAAGGGACCACCCGCATGAGATACCAGCTGCCGTCCAGGACCTGGACCTCTTCTTCCGCCTTTTTGTCCTGCTTTTGCACCTGAGTGATGATTTTTATCGGGTCAACATTTTGCAGGTGATGGGAGATGTGCGATAGAGGACGGCCTATATCGGTTTCCAGCAGCTTGAAAATATCTGCTACTTTTGGGGAAAAGCGCCTGATTTCCATGTTTTCGTCAATGAGGAGCTGTCCGATCTGGCCTACGCTCAGCAGGTTATTCACATCATTGTGCAGTTCGGTTAGTTCCATTATTTTATTCTGGTATTCAGAATTGACCGAGTAAAGTTCTTCATTTGTGGATTGAAGCTCTTCATTGGTGGATTGCAGCTCTTCGTTACTGGCCAGAAGTTCCTCATTGGTGGCCTGAAGCTCTTCATTGGCTGTTTCCAGTTCTTCCACTGTGGCCTGCAGATTTTCCCGGGTAAACTGCAGTTCCTGCTCCAGATCATTTATCCTTTCTTCTGCTTCTCTGGACAGGTCATAGGTTTGAACACTCCTTTCCTCTGCCGGGGTCTCCTTTTTTTTGACCTCCTCCAGGAAAACAGCCGCCAGGGGTTCCTGGCCTTTCTTCTGGGGCAGGGGCCTGATGAGCATGTTCACAATTTTATGATCACCATGCTGACTCAGGCGAATATTGGAAAAATGCAGGGGTTCCTGTTTACGGAAAACTTTTTGAATGCCTGTGGACAGGGGAATCGCCAGATCCTTGGCCGCCATTTTGGAAATATCCATG
Organism: Desulfonatronovibrio sp.; assembly: GCA_046496945.1. Lineage (GTDB taxonomy): Bacteria > Desulfobacterota > Desulfovibrionia > Desulfovibrionales > Desulfonatronovibrionaceae > Desulfonatronovibrio. Next base: position 2,163 of record JAWOGL010000120.1, on the reverse strand, counting down.
GTCAGTTTGCCCGGGGGAAGTTTAAAGTAACCTTCGGTGTCACCTACAACATGCAGAAGTTCCATCTGTTCGTTTACCACAACGGCCAGGGGAACGTAGTCCTGACACAGGCTGTCCAGAAGCCTTTCCAGCAGACGGTCATCCCCGGGGCGCAATGCTCTGCGTCCGGGTATAACAGGATCGTTGTATTCTCGCTGACGGGGCTTGGAAACCTGATGATGCTCACTGGAAATGAGACCATGATTGGCCCTTCCCCTGGTTCTGTAAATTTTCAGCTTGTGATCCAGGTTTTCAAAATAATCATTCATGTCGCCGGTGGTCTCGCTGGTTCCCAGCAGCATAATGCCATTGGCATTCAGGGAGAAGTTGAAAAACTCAAAAACCTTTCGCTGCAGGACCGGCTGCAGATAGATAAGCAGGTTGCGGCAGGATATCAGGTCAACATTGGTAAAGGGAGGATCCTTGATGAGATTGTGCTGGGCAAAGACCACCATTTCCCTGATATTGCGGGCGATCTGGTAGCTGTCTTCTTTTTTGTAGAAGTATTTGGTCAGCAGGTTCTGGGGAATGTCAGCGGCGATACTGTCCGGATACACTCCATTGGCCGCGAAATGAACAGCGTCCCGGTCAATATCGGTGGCAAATATTTTCAGATCGCAGATATTGCCCGATTCCATCATGTATTCCTTGGCCATAATGGCCAGGGTATATGCCTCTTCACCAGTGGAGCAGCCCGCTATCCAGAACCTGCTTTCCCGGTTTTGGACTTTGTTCAGGATTTCAGGCAGGTATTTTTCCCGGAGTACCTCAAAAACCTCCCGGTCCCGGAAAAACCTGGTTACGCCGATTAATAATTCCCTGAACAGAGTGGCTGATTCACCGGGATAATTCTGCATATAGGCTACATAGTCCCGGATTTCATCTATACGGTTGATGGACATTCGCCTCTCAATACGCCGGGTTACAGTACTTGGCTTGTAATAAGTGAAATCAACCTTGAACTTTTCGCGCAGAATGGAAAAGATTCTGCTCAGGGCGTCCTCATCACTGATCAATGTTTCGGAACGCTGTGATTTGGTCACAAAAGGATGTTTGGCAAAAGAAAGCAGTTGTTCGGGCATTTCATCAGGAGGCAGGATAAAGTCCACCAGGCCTGTGGAAATGGCTGCCTTGGGCATGCTGTCGAACTTGGCGGAATCCTCGCTCTGGACCATGGCCATACCTCCGAATTCCTTGACAGCCCTGACTCCGCGCATGCCGTCGCTTCCGGACCCGGACAGGATAACAGCCACAGCCTTTTCTCCCTGATCTTCGGCCAGTGAACGTAGAAAAATATCAATAGGCAGATTGATAATTCCCCGGACATGCTCCTGGTCGTTGAGCAAAAGTTTTCCGTGGAAGATGGTCAGATTTTTTTTGGGAGGAATGAGATAAATATTGTTCGGTAAAACCTGCATGCCGTCTTCGGCCCGGTGGACTTTCATACTGGTTTTTTTGGACAGGATTTCCACCATCAGGCTTTTATAATCAGGGGAAAGATGCTGAATAACAATAAAAGCCAGGCCGCTGTCCGGGACCATCTCTGAAAAAAAGGATTCAATGGCTTCCAGTCCTCCTGCAGAGGCCCCCACCGCCACATACAGTGAAGGAAGGCTGGTTTTCTTCTTGTCCGGGGATTTGGCTGCGGATGATTTTTTTGCGGAAGACGAAGATTTTCTGGTCATGGGCTAACCTCTATTCATTTTTCAGGATTTAGTAGCGTGTTGAAAAAGTCCTTATTAAACTGGTTCTTCAAGTGGAAGGGCAGTCTGTACTGCATAAAAAAATACATGATAAAGATGTAAAAAAACAATATATATAAATGTTTAATATGAAACTGAATTTGTCCGGCAGATTTCCGGCCTCAAGCTGAACAAAATACGGATTATACCTAATCATATAGCATGAACCAGGTTTTGGAGTCAATTACCATGTTGCGTCTCTGGTTGTGTTTTCAGGAGATTTTCAACAACCAGTTAAAGCCATGCTGAATGTATAGTTTGGGCCCAGGCATAAGAAATTACTGTCTCTCGCCCGCTTCAGGAGTCGCTTGAGCCGCCCCAGTTAAATCCTCTTCGAGGTGCTTACGCAGTTAACGGGACAAGCAGAGTGCGCTGAGAAGAG
>JAWOGL010000101.1:0-5027 GCA_046496945.1 Desulfonatronovibrio sp. | reverse complement strand
CCCCACTTCTTCTCCCAGCAAAGATGCCATTCTTGCAGCAATGGACCTGGCGGGCAGACGGCGGGGCTCCAGCATGATGATCTTCTTCCCTTCCAGCCAGGGTTCGTGCATGAGGGCCAGCGGGAGAAGTGTACTTTTTCCTGCTCCGGGCGGGGCATGCACTGAAACCTGAAGATCAGAGGTACCGTCTCCAGTCTCTGATTTCTGACTCCTGACTTCTGACTCCTGACTCCTGATTATTTTCGTCGCCTCTACCCCGGTCATGACAGGCATCTGAATGTCCATGAGGATGCAGTCGAAGTCTTGTTCCCGGAACAGATCCACTGCTTCCTGGCCGTTTTTTGCCAGAGTCACTGTTTGTCCTTGTTTTTCCAGTATTCTTTTAATGAATATCTGGTTCAAAGAATCATCTTCAGCCAGAAGGATACTCAGGCTTCCTGATTTTCTGGCTGGCTGCCAAGTTTCCTGCACCCGTTGAGAAATCTCCTTTTCCGGCATCTTGAAGGGCAGAACCACATGCATGGTCGTCCCCTGACCTGGGCTGCTTTCCACGGCAATATGGCCGTCCATCATGCTGACCAGCCGACGAACTATAACCAAACCAAGGCCCGCGCCCTGATACTGTCTGGTCATCGTACCATCTGCCTGGGAAAAAGGCTGAAACAGCTTGTCCAGCTTGTCTTCAGGGATTCCTGTACCGGTATCGGAAATGGAAAAGAAAACGTGAACCTTGTCATTATCAGTCTGTGATATTGGAGATATATTCAGGCTGACACTGCCCCTTTCAGTAAACTTTACAGCGTTGCCCATCAGGTTGAAAAGAATCTGCTGCACTCTTGTGTCGTCGCCGATAATTTTTGGTGGAAGGGAAGAATCAAGAGAACAGTCAAATGTTATTTTCTTTTCTCCGGCAGGAATCATAAACAGGTCACGCATAGAATCGCAGATATTTTTAAGACTGAATTCCTTTTCCCGTATTACCATCTTGCCGGCATCAATACTGGAAAGGTCCAGAATATCAGATAAAAGCTGGGTAAGTCTTTTGGCTGAAATACCGCCCAGATGAACAAATTTCTCCTGTTCCGGACTCAGGCCTGTGGTTGAAAGAAGCTGCATCATGCCCATAATACCGTTCAGGGGAGTGCGTATCTCATGACTCATATTGGTCAGAAATTCAGACTTGGCAATGTTGGCTGCTTCGGCCTGTTCTTTGGCTTGGACAAGCTCATTCTGAGTGTTCATGAGCTCGGTAGTATCAACAATGCAGACCATTACGCGGGAATAGTCATTCTCATACCCCGGCATGACAGACCAGTAGAGCTGTGTCTTCAAGCTCTGACCGTCCAGGGTTGCATGATCCCTTTGAAAAGAAAAATTTGTTTCTCCAGATGCAACGAACAAAAGGCCCTTCAAAAAATCACTACAGGACTCTTTACCAAAAATTCTGGATATTCCAGACAATAGTTCATCTTTGGAATTTGCTTTATACAGATTCAATGATCCCTGATTGACATCTATGACTTTTACCAGGCCTGCCATTTCCCATACCAGTTCCGGCCGCTGTTTCAAATGAGCCTCAAGATCATCTATGCCGTGAGCTTTAAGTTCATCCAGGCGCTTTTTAACATCTGAAAAATCCTGTTCCCACAGAGAGATCGGTGAAGATTCAAACAGTTGTCTGTATTTCTGCTCGCTCTCCCTAAGCTCATCCTCAGCCTGCTTGCGGTTTTCTTCAGCGCCAAGGGCGGACGCAATGAGACCGAGAAAATGCTGACTATCCTCAGTAAGAACAACATCTTTCTGGAATACTGCGCAGATGGACCCTACAAACCCCTCACCTAACCTTACGGCCTGACCAATATATGTTCGTAATCCGTACCTGGTAACATTGGGATCGGTCTGGGCGTATGGGGATTCATGCAAATTTGAAATAATCAGCGGGCTTTTGCTTCCCTGTTGAATGACATCGTAACAGATATGACCTTGGGGGTTGTCCCTGGGATTGTAATCCTCTGGGGTTTTCCATTGCCCTCTGGAACATAGCAGATCCCCTTCAAGACGATTATACAGAGCGCAATCTGCTCCCAGGAGCTTGCCGCAAAGGGCTGTGAGTTTTTCAATGTTTCCATTACAATCAGGTCCCAGGCTGAGCAGGCATTTATTGACTTCAGATAAACGCTGTTCGCTCTCCCGCAGGGCCTCCATGACTTGCCTTGTCTCAATCATTGAACCGATGAGTTTGGCTGTGGTGTTAAGACGGCTTTTTGCCTGCTCAATAATATAGGGTGGGCGGGAATCGTACGCATTGGCCTCGCGGAGAAGGTCGCCGTAGTCGAGATGGTAGGCATCGGCCAGCATTTTGAGTTTTTCAGGATCTTTTGGCGGATCGCCGTACCCGAAGTTGATCACCCCTATGACATCCCCGCCAACAAAAATCGGCGCAGCATACATTCGAATGCCTCCATGGCATTCGATGTCCACCTCCGTGCGATTGGCAATGGCTTCTTTGGCGCAGTCAGTCCAGCAGGATTCATGACACAACCATTTACCTGAATTCAGCGCTTCGGCATTGTCAGACGTATAACAAAGCTTACGTGAAGCGCGGTCCATCATGCGACACCAGCCCGAGGAAAATATTCCAAAGGCATAGTCGCCATTGATTTCGTAGATTGCCGATGATGTCCCAAGCAGTTCCAGATAGTCGCTGGCCAAGTCTTTCAGGCGTTCGTGACCTATGGATTTTAGGATAATGCCGTCACGATTTAATTCGGTCAGGTCGCCATATCCCTGATCGTGAGTCACAGAATGTACTCCGATGCGCGAAATCGGCTTCTTGGACAGCATCCATTCAATTCGTTTCAGTTTCTCTTCGGCCTGTTTACGTTCCGTAAAGTCTCTTGTGCTGAACAGGATTTCCTTTGGATTGCCTTGCTCGTCAAGAATGAACTTTCCGAGTGTCTCAAACCAGAGATAACCACCATCTGCCCGGCGATACCTATACTCGACCTTTCGTCCATCGTCCCTGTTGGCCAAAAAATCTGCAAAAGCGGTTGCAACTTTCTGGTAGTCATCAGGGTGGACAAGCTCCATGACGTTCCTGCCGATCAATAAGTCCAGGTCATGCCCAAGAATAGCATGCGAAGGTCCGAGATATTTATAGTTGCCCTTAAGGTCGGTGACGGACACCATGTCAAACATGTTTTCCGTAATAGAATTGAGACGTTGCGTCTGTTCCCGTAATTCGCGGTCAGCCTGCTTGCGCGCGGATAAATCGGTGATGAAGCCCTGGTACTGGATGATCTTTCCGTTCTGGTCACGCACCCCTCGACCGCTTCGTGAAACCCAGATCAATGTGCCGTCCCGGCGGACCATCCAGAATTCCTGGTCTTTGACTTCCCCGTGTTCTTCAACAAGGCGCTTGAATTCATCCCTGTCCGCAGGGTCTGCATAAAGTTGCCTGCTGATGTCTGTAATGGATGCGATGAGTGCCTCTGGAGATTCAAACCCAAACATAGAGGCCATGGTAAGGTTTGCGGCAAGAAACCGACCATCCGGAGTGGATGTGAAGATGCCTATGGGGGCATCCATAAGGATGTCATGAGAATCAGGAAAGTTGGATTGACCTGGCTGATTTTTTTTCTTGGAAGGTCGGGACATGATAAGCTCCAGAGAAAAATTGAATAACGAAGAAGGAAAATAAATACCAGGGGCTTGTTTTTATCGAGTATCTTTGCGGGTAAATTAGTGGGTAAATTAATTTGCCGCTGAAAGCAATGTTGTTAGCTTGAAATAAGAATTTTCAATAGCGAAGCAAAAGTCACTAAGCAAGACTACGTGCATGCTCAGAGAGATGTCTATGCCTGCCTGAATTATCAAGGCTTTTGCAGACAGTCTTGAAAAACAATTGAACTGGACTGTGCCCCCATGCCCAATATTCGTTATGTCTTAAATAATGGCAGAAGCAAGAAGACAGTGAGGCCTCTGCTCCAAATGTTAATTATCTCCGTTAACAATCAAACAAAACTTATCCGGGTAAAAGTGGTTTTTACCTCTGATTTCTCCTCGCCAGAGCTTTTTCCATGATATCCAAGGCATTCTGTATTTCCTTGTGATCCTGCAATTTCTGCGCGGTTGTTTCCAGTTTTTCCACAGCTCTTTCAAGCCTCTCAATGAAGCCTTCCAGTTTGACTAAATCAACTTCCATGCCTGGTCTTCTTATCTTGACGGGTTCTTCCTGGGATTCCTGAACCGGGGTATACTCGTTGGACTTGTAGGTTCCTAAGCCCTGGTTGAGCATTTCCGTTGCTTTGTATTTACCTGGCTCAACTCTTTCCAAGTACCCCTTACGGATCAGATGGGAAACACCGTCAGCTACTTGTTTTTTAGTAAAGATATTTTCAAATTCAGCTACTATATCACCAAGAACAACGGGCGTACCATGGAGGGACAGTTTTTGCAGGGTCCTTGCTATCCGGCCCTGCTGGGATTCGGGGTTGAGCATGGTTGATACCTCGCTATTGTTTTTTATTAGTGGTTTTGCCCATAAGGCGAATTTGTTTCCAGGGTTTTGCTGATCACCTGACAGCACGAGGGATGAACTTATTGCCGGATGTTTAAGTGAAATATCTCCAGGAGAGTTTCCGATTATTACTTCACAGCCCAGTTCAAGAGCCAGACGGCTTATTGCCTGCACGGACATGCCGGGACTTATCTTTTGTGTATTATTCATTTTTTTATTGTACCCGATATATGCGATGGGAGCAATATACGCGACACCAGATGATATGACCAATAAGAGCCACAAATGAATTGGCCGATGCAAGTTTTCTTTTGAAAGTCCCCAGAATAATTGAACTGGACTACCCCAGAAAAACAGCGGAGTCCTCACCTGAACATGACCTATTTTTCAACCAACAGGGTAAGCCTGTTACCCTATAAGAGGCTGCATCTGCATAGAATACCTTTATGCTGTTTGTGCCCAGTTATGCGGCATGTAGCGGCCGAATCCTTGCCACTTCGGATTTAAG
>JAWOGL010000116.1:0-6633 GCA_046496945.1 Desulfonatronovibrio sp. | reverse complement strand
TAAGGGCGTAAATTTGTAATAAGTTTTTGAAAATGTTCGGGATATTCCGATAAACGTGGCGTTGCACTTCCAATACGCACATAAGCTGTTTTATCAAATTCCACCGGTGTACTAATGGCTGCTGGTATTTCAAGTAGGACCAAATTAACATTGGGGTGTTTTACCTTACGGAATTTAAAAGCCAGCCTTGGTTGTAACATTTGTGTAAGCCACATAACAAACACCTGATTGCCTACGGTTTTAGTTTCGGGGCTAAAGCTTGTACCCACAATATTTTTAGTATCATCTTCAATTCCCCAAAGCACATAACCAAAATCCTGTTGCTCAATGCGGGCTGCATTCGACAAAGCTGAAATTAATTTGCCAATCATCTCTTTGCTGTTGTTATTATGCTTAAACTCCACACAGGTATGCTCATCGCTTTCTGACAACAGATCGTGGACCAAGGCTATATTACGTACTTTTTGTATTTCCTGTTCATTCATATTCTCAGAACCTTTTATTTTTGCTGATTTATATGATTTCGCTGATTATTCCTCCACCAACACCAACCTCAACATATTAAACGCAGTTTGTGATGAACGTATGATGTTGCGTTCGCGGTTATTGCTTAACGTGAATTTTTGTGCAATTATTTCATCAGGTGATGCAACAGCAATCCAAACCGTACCCACCGGTTTTTCATCCGTTCCGCCATCTGGTCCGGCAATTCCCGATGTGGCAACCGAATAATCGGCATTGGTTAGTTTGCGCACACCACCGGCCATTTGCTTAACAACCTGTTCACTCACAGCACCGTGCTTTTCAATGTCATCAGCATTAACTTTTAAAACTCCTGATTTAACATCGTTTGAATAAGCCACAACCGAGGCTTTAAACCAACCTGAACTCCCCGGTACCGATGTAATTGAATGGGCAATTTGGCCACCGGTACAACTTTCAGCCGTGGCAACTGTAGCATTTTTATCCATGAGCATTTTTCCGACCACACCCGCCAGTGTATCATTGTCATACCCAAAAATTGCTTCAGGAATAATTGTTTTCAGCTTCTCAATTTCAAGCTCAACAGCCTTTTTCAAATAAGTTTCATCATTGCCCAAAGCTGTAAAACGCAAGCGTATTTGTCCTGGATTGGGCAGGTATGCCAAATGAATAAATTCAGGCAGTGCATCCTCCCATTCTTCAAGCTTTTCGGCCAGTATCGATTCAGGAATACCAATGGTATGTACTGTTTTGTGCACAATGGCACCACCCCCGTTTTTATCTTTCAGGCGTGGCAACACAGATCCCTGCATAATGTCTTTCATCTCAAAGGGCACCCCGGGCATCGAAATAACTATTTTATCGTTATGCTCAAACCACATGCCCGGTGCCGTGCCCGACGGGTTATGTAAAACCTCGCAACACTCAGGCACCAGTGCCTGGTCTTATTTGTCTGAACGGAACCTGCGACGGTCAAACATCGCATCAATGGCGAAACATGAATTCGGGGCCGGCCTTAAGTTCATGGGCTGATCATAATATGTGGGGAATAGATACATAATTTCTTGTTCTTATGACCGGATTTAAAAAGCAGATCACAAATATTGAATCTTGAATATACAAGCCTGGAGGAAGAATGCTTTCTACGACTGATTTCAGACGGGGACTTAAAATTGAAATAGACAACACGCCTTATGAGATTGTTGATTTTATGCATGTCAAACCGGGCAAGGGAGGGGCGTTTGTCCGGACCAAACTCAAGAACATGCTGACCGGAGGCGCCATTGACCAGACTTTTCGTTCCGGCGAAAAGGTTGGAAAACCGGACATGGAAACCCGAGAAATGCAGTTTCTTTACTATGACGGAAGCGGCTATGTGTTCATGGATATGAGTACTTATGAGCAGGTGGTTATCGCTGAAGAGAACATGGAGGAAAAAGGCGGTTTTCTCAAAGACGGTGATACAGTCAAGACTCTGTTTTATAATGGTCAGCCCCTGGATATAGAACTGCCTGCGGCTGTTTTTCTCAAGGTGCAGGAGACCGAACCCGGAATAAAGGGGGATACAGTGTCTGGCGCGTCCAAGCCGGCCACCCTGGAGACCGGAGTAGTGGTTAATGTGCCTTTGTTTATTAATGAGGGAGATATCATCAAGGTGGATACACGTTCCAGGACATACCTGGGCAGGGAAACAAGCTGATAAAGAAAAGCTGTGCGGATAAAATGAAGCGGTCATTGTACGGAGCAGCCTTTAAATTCAGGAGAGGCCTGTGGCTGTGTTGAACAGATACGATAAACGTATCTGTTCAGCATGTTTTTTTATCCTGGAGCCAATCCGGTTTTCTTATGTTACAAAACTCCCTGTCGCGGCTCCGTAAGGCAAAACCTGTCTATTTGTGGTTTAGCATAATAAGTGCTGGTTTTGCCTAACGGAGTCGTCGCCGGTCAAACATTGCAACATTTCGAAACCCGGACAGGCTCCAGTCTTTTGATTTAAGTCATAAGTAGTGCTGAACATAAACGATAAACTAAAACAAATATGTTGGAATAAATGGACGGAAGCAGATTAATTAGAGAGATACCCGCCCTGGCCGTACTCTTCGCAGCCATTTTCCTGGGAGTAAGCCTGGCCGGATTTTCTCCCTTGGATCCCACCTTTAATCACCAGGCTGGTCCGGCGCATCAGGTCCTGAATCCCGCCGGATCAGCAGGCGCGTACACCGCCGGTACTTTTGCGGAGTTGTTCGGTCTGGGTTCCCTGGTCTGGCCGTTTATCGCCGTTTATATTTCTCTTGTTCTGTTCAGGCCTGAAACCAGGGCAAAATGGTGGCGCTGGCCGGGCTTTATTATATTGTATCTGTCTTTTCTGGTCTGGGCGGAGTTTCCCTTTGTCAGAGACAATATATCCGTTCTGGAGATATCCGGAGGCGGGTTTCTGGGATGGATACTTTTTTCAGCGCTGCTGTCGGTTTTGAATTTCTGGGGAACCCTGATCATAAACGCTTTCCTGACCATTCTGGGGGTTCAGCTCGCAACCGGGTTCTCCTGGGCCTTTCTGTTTTCCAGGGCTGGAGAGGCGACCCGCAATATGGGAATGCCGGATTCAGCGCAAAACCTGAAAAACAATCTACTGCACAGACAAAAAAAAATTGAATCCAAGGAAAAGAAGGCCTCAGCCCGGAAAACATCCCGGGAAGGTTCTTCTGCTGTAAAATCCCGGGCCGGCACAGAAAGTCCTCTGCAGCACGAGGATCTTTCAAGGCATGATCTGCCTCCTCTGGATCTGCTTTCCCGGGTCAGAACGGATGGTTTCAAGGTTGATCAGGACCGGCTTAAAGAGATGTCTCAGGCCCTTAAGTCCTGTCTTGAAGATTTTTCAGTCCAGGGAGAGGTGCAGAATGTACAGCCCGGTCCGGTGGTGACCATGTTTGAATTCAAGCCCGCCCCGGGGGTGAAGATCAGCCGCATCGCCAACCTCAATGATGATCTGGCCCTGGCCCTCAAGGCCTCCTCGGTGAGGATAGTGGCTCCCCTTCCTGGAAAAGACACCATCGGCGTGGAAATCCCCAATGAACACAGGCAGATGGTCTCCCTCAGAGAAATCCTGGAAGCTCCTGTTTTTTCCCGGTCCAAAAACAGGCTGCCCCTGGCTCTGGGCAAGGATATCCAGGGTAATCCCCGGGTGGAGGACCTGGCCCGGATGCCCCACCTTCTGGTGGCCGGGGCTACCGGAGCCGGAAAGAGCGTCTGTCTCAACTCCCTGATCCTCAGTCTTATTTTCAAGTTTTCCCCGGAGGAGTTAAAGCTTCTGCTTATTGATCCCAAGCGTATTGAACTGGCCATTTACAATGATCTTCCTCATCTGGTCCATCCGGTGGTAACCGATATGAATCTGGCCAAAAATGCCCTGGACTGGGCCGTGCATGAAATGGAAAACCGCTACGACCGCATGGCCCGGATGGGAGTACGCAATATCGAGGGCTACAATCAGAAGCTTGATTCCATGGGAGACCAGCGCCCCGAAGGCCTGGAAGATCTCCAGCCCATGCCCTACCTGGCCCTTATTATTGATGAGATGGCCGACCTGATGCTTACCGCGGGCAAGGAAGTGGAGGTGGATATAGTGCGCCTGGCCCAGCTGGCCCGGGCTTCGGGCATGCATATCATCCTGGCCACCCAGAGGCCGTCGGTGGATGTGGTCACCGGCATAATCAAGGCCAATTTTCCCTCCAGAATAGCCTTTCAGGTCAGTTCCAAACATGATTCCCGGACTATCCTGGATTCCATCGGCGCGGAATATCTTCTGGGCCATGGAGATATGCTGTTTAAACGCAGCGGGGGGCAGCTCCTGCGAGCCCACGGCGCGTTTGTGGACGAGGATGAAATCGCCAGAGTGGTGGGATTCTGGAAAAGCAAGGCCAACCCGGAATATGAGCTTGATTTTGCCCAGTGGAAGAAGAACAGCTCTGAGAATAACTCCGGCCAGGCTGAGAATGATCCGATTATTGACGATCCCAAATACGCCCAGGCTGTGGAATTTATTATGGATCAGGGCAAAGGCTCTATTTCACTTATCCAGAGGCGGTTTCGCATTGGCTACAACAAGGCTGCTCTTTTTATCGAGCAGATGGAAAAGGACGGTATCCTGGGACCGTCTGAAGGAAGCAAGCCAAGGCAGGTTCTTAAAAAATAGAATAAGGTTTTTTTCAACACCCTGTTAAAGTGAGACAGTTTGCCTGGTGGAAAAGTTTCATAAACAAACCGAGATGCCGTGCGCCATTTTTCAGATGCTTCCCTACCTGGTGGAGTTCTGCCCTGGCAAAAGTTCATCATGGCTTATGTTCTGGGTATATGGACCCTGAAATACCCGTGGCCGGGACTGACCGCGCTTTTGCTTCTGTTTTTATTCATCCCCTTTAAGATTCCCCGACTGAATATTTTGATGGCGTTAATTTTCGCGGCCGGATTTACACTGGTCTGGCTGAGACTGCCGGATCTGCCAGGACCAGTTCCTGAAGAAATTGCAGCCGGGGACAGGGTGCTGGTCAGCGCCCGGGTCAAATCGGTCGTTTTTCTGCCCGGGCAGAAACAGAGGATCATCCTTGAAAAGCTGGAAATGGGCCGGGAAGATGGCAAAGAAATCATCCCGGGCAGACTGGTCTGGACCTGGCAGGAAGCGCCTGTCCGGATTGTACCGGGACAGGATGTCCAGGCTCATTTGAAGGTGCGTCCCATTCATGGCCTGGCCAACATGGGAGTCTGGAACAGCGAGTTTTTCTGGAGGATTCAGGGGGTTCTATGGAGGAGCTACTGCAGAGACGAACATTTCTGGTTTAGAATCAAAGGTGAGCAGGGGCCCTCTAATGCCCTGCGCGAGACCCTTAAAAACCGGGCCATGTCCGGGCTTGCTCTTTCAGGGCTTTCAGAGGAGCGTAAAACACAGGTGCAGGGACTGGGTCTGGCTCTGCTTTTCGGGGACCGTTATCTTCTGGACCCTGTCCTGGTTGATTCCATCCGCCTGGCATCCCTGGCCCATTCCCTGGCCCTTTCAGGTCTGCATCTGGGAATCATGGTGGCAATGGGTTATTTTCTGGCCGGATTCACCGGATTTCTTTATCCCAGAATATATCTCTTTATCCCCTTTATGAAGCTCGGGGTTTTGCTGGCTGCTCCCTTATGCCTTGTATACATCTGGATGGGCCAGGCCCCGCCCACTCTGGTTCGGTCCGGGATTATGTTTGCAAGCTGGGGTCTGCTGCTGTTTATGAATCAAAAGCGGGTGCTTCTGGATGGCCTGTTCCTGGCCACAGCAATTATCACCCTGATGGATCCGTGGTCGGTCTTCGATCTCAGGCTTCAGCTTTCCGTGACTGCAGTGGCCGGCATCGCCCTGGTTCTTCCGCTTCTGGATGCGGGCCTGAAAAAAATCAAAACCATACGCAAATCCAGAATCATAAAGTATTTCCTGGGTCTCGCAGGAGTGACCCTGGCAGCCAACCTGGCCCTGCTTCCTGTTCAGGCCTGGACTTTCAATTATATCAGCCCTCATCTTTATCTGAACCTTGTATGGCTTCCTGTTCTGGGTTTTGTGGTTCTGCCTGCCGGGGTCCTGGGGCTGTTCATATCTCTGGTTCCGGGCTTTGAATGGCTGGGCGATATTTTCATGGCTCTGTCCGGATACAGCCTGAATTACTTCATTGATGTTCTGGATTATCTGGGGCGAAAGGATCTTTTGCATCCGGTTATAACCCCGCGCCCCTGGTGGCAGCATATCCTGGCCTTCTGGGTGGGCATGATGCTGATTATTTACGGCAGGGGAATCAGGTTCAAAAACAAGAATCACTTTCTGGGCCTGGTTCTGTTTATCTGTCTGATAATGATTCCTGTACTCAGAAGCTCTTCTGAAACCGGCCTGAAGCTGAGGGTTCTGGATGTGGGTCAGGGACAGGGCGTCATGGTGGAGCTTCCGGGTTATAAGAGAATGCTGGTGGATGGAGGGGGAAGCTGGAATCCGGAATTTGACCTGGGAAAACATGTGGTGGTCCCGGCCCTGACCTGGAGGAAATGGCCCGGGCGCCTGAACTGGACAGTGTTAAGCCACGCCCATGTGGATCACTATGCAGGTCTGATTTATCCCTTGAAATATATGAA
>JAWOGL010000261.1:0-7127 GCA_046496945.1 Desulfonatronovibrio sp. | reverse complement strand
TCACGGACGAGAGTGCGGATTCATGCATGAGGCTATAGGACTTCGGCTGAGCCGGTCCGACACAGCGGGCGATGATCTGTGGTTGAGGCTTTTTCCGCGGGATAAGGGGTAAGTTTCAAGGTTCGAGGTTCAAGATTCGAGGTACGAGGAACAAGTTTAAAAACAGGAAATTAAGAAATATCACCACAGAGTTCACCGAGAACACAGAGTTAAGAGAAGGGATTGCCGATTATAAGTTACTTTCTCAGTTTTTTTGGTGGTTTCTGAGGCTAGTACCCGGTTGCGGGCCAAGTCCGTTATAAAAAATTTTAGGAAATATGTTTACAGGAATTATTCAAACTATTGGAACCGTTTCCGGTCTGGAGAAAAAAGGTTCTGAAACCAGGCTGCGAATTGCACCGTGCCAGGCGTTCAAATCTCTTGATCTCGGGGAGAGCATTGCCGTCAACGGTGTCTGTCTGACGGTTGAAGATTTCGGACAGGACTGGTTTTACGCCTATGCCTCGGCCCAGACCATGAGTATAACCAATTTGGGCGGGCTGGGATATAGCAGCAAGGTCAACCTGGAACGGGCTCTGAGTCTTGGAGACCGTCTGGGAGGCCATCTGGTTTCCGGCCATGTCGACTGTCTGGGAAAAGTATCTTCCGTACAAAAAGCCGGGGAGTCGGTTATCTATACAGTATCCTTTCCAGAACGCTTTTCCAGTCAGGTAATTGACAAGGGATCGGTGACCCTGGACGGCATAAGCCTGACCATTACAGGTTGCGGTTCGGGCTATCTCACTGTAAACATTATTCCGGCTACCCAGAAAGATACTATTGTTTCGCAGTGGACAAAGGGTAGTGTGGTTAACATGGAAACAGACCTCATCGGGAAATACGTGGAAAAGATGCTCGGCTTAAGAACCGGCCGGAGCGATGACCAGTCCGGCAGCCGGATTACCGGAGATTTTCTTAGAGAACACGGATTTTAAATATTATAATCAAAAACCAGGAGAGACAGGCTCAGGGTTGAAATACCTGTCCTGGATCTGGAACAAAAAAACATAAGAGGATAAATAATGTCCATTTGCGGAATTGAAGAAGCTATTGAGGAAATTAAACAGGGAAAAATGGTCATACTGGTAGATGATGAAGACCGGGAGAATGAAGGCGACCTGACCATTGCCGCTGAAAAAATCACCCCGGAAGCAATCAACTTCATGGCCAGGTTCGGCCGCGGCCTGATCTGTCTGGCCCTGGCTCCGGACTGGGTGGATAAACTGGGCCTGCCCATGATGGCTACCAAAAATACTTCCAAGTTCGGAACAGCCTTTACAGTATCCATTGAGGCTTCCAAGGGCGTAACCACGGGTATTTCCGCTTATGACCGGGCCACTACCATACTTACGGCTGTCCAGGACGACGCCGGGCCTGAGGATATTTCAACACCTGGTCATATCTTTCCTTTGCGGGCTCAGAAAGGAGGGGTTCTGGTCAGGGCCGGGCAAACCGAAGGCAGCGTGGATCTGGCCCGCCTGGCTGGTCTCAAGCCCGGGGCGGTTATTTGCGAAATCATGCGTGACGACGGGAACATGGCCCGTATGCCTGATCTCAAGGAATTCGCCAAGGAGCACGGCATTAAGATCTGTACCATAGAAGATCTTATCAGATACCGGTCAAGATTTGATTCCATGGTCAAGCGGGTAAGCGAAGCGACCCTGCCCACCTGCCACGGAGACTTCCGGGCAGTGGCCTTTGAAAGCCAGACAGACAATCATACTCATATTGCCCTGATTAAGGGCGAGATTACCAGGGATGAACCCACTCTTATCAGGGTGCACAGCCAGTGCCTCACCGGTGATGTGTTCGGTTCTCTTCGCTGTGACTGCGGCAATCAGCTCAAAGCGGCCATGCATATGGTGGAAGAAGAGGGCAAAGGGGTCATTCTTTATATGAGCCAGGAAGGAAGAGGAATAGGCCTGGGCAATAAGATCAAGGCCTATCATCTTCAGGATCAGGGTAAGGACACGGTGGAGGCTAATGAAGCCCTGGGGTTTGCCCCGGACTTGCGTGACTATGGCATTGGCGCTCAGATTCTGGTGGACCTGGGAGTTACCAAGATGAGACTTATGACCAATAATCCCAAAAAGATCATCGGACTGGAAGGTTTTGATCTGGAAGTGGTGGAAAGAGTGCCCATTGAAGTAGCTGCCTGCGCGGAAAACATATGTTACCTGATGACCAAAAAGGAAAAGATGGGACATTTGCTGGAAGTCGCTGACAGCCAAAAATATCTAAAGAAAACGGAGTCTTAAATGCTGGATATCAGAACAATCGAAGGTAAACTTGATGCCCGGAATCTTAAAATCGCCCTGGTTGCCTCCAGATTCAATGATTTTATAGTGGATAAGCTCCTGGGCGGCGCAATTGACTACCTGGTCCGGCATGGACTGGATAAGAACAATCTTACTATCTATAAAATTCCAGGCGCGTTTGAATTTCCGGTTGTGGTCAAAAAAATCTGTCAGACCGGTGAATACAACGGTATAGTGTGTATTGGCGCGGTGATCAGGGGGGCAACTCCGCATTTTGATTACGTGGCCTCAGAAGCCACCAAAGGTATTGCCCAGACTTCTCTGGAAACCGGAATACCTGTGGGCTTCGGCCTTTTGACCACGGATACCCTTGAGCAGGCCATTGAACGGGCCGGAAGCAAAGCCGGCAACAAAGGGGTTGACGCGGCAGCAGCCCTTCTGGAAACCATACGGGTCTTGGAGCAGATTGACTGATTTTTAAAGGTAAGCATCTGAATTTTTAATTTTTTTCAACTTGTCATGATCAGGATAAAACAGACCATACTCTAAATGGAAAAACCAAAATACAAGTCCAGATCCAGGAATGAAAGTTCCAGGCGGACTCAAAGAATATACGCTTTTCAGGTTCTTTATGCTCTTAACTTCAACCAGGGTCAGACCGATCTGGAGGCAACCTTCAGAAGATTCCGCCAGGATTCACCCGGGGAAAAACCGGATCAGGAGACTTTTGCCTGGTCTCTGGCCCAGGGAGTTTTTGAAAACCTGGACCGGCTGGATGAAATCATCGGCGGTTATTCCAAAAACTGGAAAATAGGCCGGATAGCCAAAATCGAGCTGACCATTTTGCGCCTGGCAATCTACGAGATGCTCTTTTGTCCTGATATTCCTCTTAAAGTGGCCATCAACGAAGCTATTGAACTGTCCAAATCCTTTGGAGACGGTAATTCCAGAAACTTTATCAACGGCATACTGGACGCAGTGGCCAGGGATACCAAAAATGGTAAATTTGGGATTAGTAAAGGATTTTAAGAGTTGTCCTCCCGGGATTCCCCGGCTTTCATTTTCCATGCCGCCGGGCAGAGATAAAACCTCTCCGGTGCTGCGTTCCTGGCCGGAAGGAGACATACAGGAATGGGAGCTTATAATCGCCCGCTTTCCTGAAGAAACCCCTTTTGAATGGGTAAAACGCGTAACCCGGATTCTGGCGGGTCTTAAAGGATATGTATGGTGCGTCAATACCCATGACCTTATCCAGGTTTTTCAGCTTCCTCTGGACAAGGCCCTTGAGCAGTGGAACACATTTTTCTGGCCGGAGTTTAAATTCGACAGCCTGTTCTATTTCAAGGCTGAAGATGACACTGAGTTTATCCGGCAGGTTCTGCTGCAGTGGCAGAGAAATGAAACCACCATCTGTTTTCGCAGCAGGTATGACCTTACCGCTGCGCAGCCTGCTGAGGTCAATGAAAAATCCCGGAATGTCCCAGAGAAGTCCGGGATATGGAAGTTAAAACATCCTTTCAGTTTGTTAGGATCAGGAAAAGGTTAACAGGTTATTGGTCTGTCTGGCAGGGACTTTTTCAATTTACTGCCGCGGGTTATATATCATACCCGGGGATCAGCCTGTTTAACAATCTGCTGAAAAAGGAATATGGAGTTTTTATGAATGACAGAAAATATAAGCCCCTGGAAATAGAGCAAAAATGGCAGGAAACATGGGAACGTGATCAAAGCTTTGCCGTCACCCATGATGATGACCGGCCCAAGTACTATGTTCTGGAAATGTTTCCCTATCCCTCGGGACGCATACATATGGGCCATGTCAGGAATTATTCCATTGGGGATGTAGTCGCCAGATTGAAGCGCATGCAGGGCTTGAACGTGATACATCCCATGGGCTGGGACGCATTCGGGCTTCCCGCTGAAAACGCGGCTATAAAGAACAAGACTCATCCGGCAAAATGGACGTATGAGAATATATCCTACATGAAAACCGAGCTTAAGAAGCTGGGTTATTCCTATGACTGGGACAGAGAACTGGCCACCTGTCATCCGGGTTATTATAAATGGGAGCAGCTTTTCTTTCTAAAATTTCTGGAAAAAGGCCTGATTTACAGGAAAAAAGCGCCGGTTAACTGGTGTCCTAAATGCTGTACTGTCCTGGCCAATGAACAGGTGGAAGCCGGAGTCTGCTGGCGCTGTGATTCAGTGGTGGAGAAAAAAGAACTTGCCCAGTGGTTTCTGCGCATCACTTCCTACGCGGAAGAGCTTCTGCAGGATCTGGACAGGCTCACCAGCGGCTGGCCCGAGCGGGTTATTGCCATGCAGAAAAACTGGATCGGCAAAAGCACAGGCATGGAGATTGATTTCCAGATTGAGGGGATGGACAAATCTATCAGGGTCTTTACCACCAGGCATGACACCCTGTTTGGGGCTACATTCATGAGTCTGGCTCCGGAACACGAAGTCGTGCCTGAACTTATCCGCGACAGTCCGGATAAACATAAAATTAATGATTTCATTCATAATGTAACCAGTATGGATCAGATTTCAAGAACTGCCGACAATCTGGAAAAGGAAGGATACTTTACCGGCAAATACTGCATTAATCCAGTCAATAATGAGAGAATCCCCATATTTATCGCCAATTTTGTTCTGGTGGAATACGGAACAGGAGCGGTTATGGCTGTGCCTGCTCATGACCAGAGAGACCTGGAATTTGCCCGGAAATATGACCTGCCGGTAAGGACTGTGGTCCAGCCAGAAGATGAAGAGCCATCCGCCGGAAACGTGGAAACCGCTTACGCAGGCCCGGGGATCATGGTTAATTCAGGCCGGTTTAACGGCATGGATAATGAGGAATTCAAGGATGCAATCGCTGATTATCTGGAACACAAAGGTCTGGGCAATAAAAGCGTTAACTACCGCCTGAGGGACTGGAATATCTCCAGGCAGCGGTTCTGGGGAGCACCGATCCCTGTTGTTTATTGTGACAGGTGCGGTCCGGTTCCAGTACCGGAAAGCGATCTGCCTGTAGTTCTGCCCCAGGACGCGCGCATGCCCGAACACGGAGGATCCCCTCTGCCCGAACTGCAAAATTTTCTCGACGCGACATGTCCCAAATGCCAGGGCAAGGCGCGCAGGGAAACCGATACCATGGATACTTTTGTGGAGTCATCCTGGTATTTTGCCAGATATACCGATGCAAGAAACGAAAAAGCACCTTTTGATAAAAAGGCAGCCGGCTACTGGCTTCCGGTTGATCAGTATATTGGAGGAATTGAACACGCAATTCTTCATCTTCTGTATTCCCGGTTTTTTGTAAAAGCTTTGAGAGATCTCGGTTATCTGGATATTGACGAACCGTTTTCCAACCTGCTGACTCAGGGCATGGTTCTTAAAGACGGAGCCAAAATGTCCAAGTCCAAGGGAAACGTGGTGGACCCGGATGAAATGATCGGAAAATTCGGAGCGGATACAGTGCGGCTGTTTTGTCTTTTTGCCTCTCCTCCGGAAAAAGACCTGGAATGGAGTGATTCCGCAATAGAAGGCGCTTACCGCTTTTTGAACCGGCTATGGAGACTGGTGCTGGAGCTTTTGCCTGAACTGAGTCCCACAGGTTCCTGCGCGGATATGGATCATTCAGCTCTGAGCCAGGCAGAGAAAACACTTCGAACCAAAGAGCACGAGTCAGTTCAGAAAATCAGCAGGGACATGATTGATAAATTTCAGTTTAACACGGCCATTGCCGGAGCCATGGAGCTGGTTAACGCGGTCTATCATTTTAAAGAGGAAGCCGGGGGTTCCCCCCACAGGCGGGAGGTACTTTCCTCAGCCATATCCTCGGTGGTGACTGTGCTTGCTCCCATTACTCCGCATATCTGTGAGGAAATCTGGTCAATGCTGGGCTATGATTATCCTTTGTCCCAAAGTTCATGGCCTGAACATGATCCGAAAGCGCTGGAAAAAGATGAAGTCCTGGTGGTAATTCAGGTTAATGGCAAACTCCGTTCAAAAATCAGTGTTGCCCCGGATGCCTCCAAAGAAGAGCTTAGGGAAACCGCATTACAGGATGAAAAAATTCAAAAATTTATTCAGGACAGGGAAATTGTAAAAGTTGTTGTTGTTCCTGGAAAACTTGTAAATATTGTTGTGAAAAGCTGATGCATATGTATCGTTTATACTTTTTGATAATTACCTGTGCCTTCCTGTTTTCCTGTGGATATAATTTTGCAGGGTTTTCTCCGGTTCAGATGCCTGAAAATAAAAATGATATGTTCCTGGGTTCAGTTCTCAATCCTACTCAGGACGCCTGGCTGGAGCCGTATCTAAGGGCAAATTTTCGGGATGAGCTTACCAGGAGGGGTGGGGTAAACTGGGTTTCTCAAAAACAGGCCCAGGCCATTGTTAACATTGATATCCAGCAGCTGAGGACTTCCGAAGGCGTAACCGGAAAGCGCGATAAAACCGTCAAGAATGAAGTGGTTATCACTATGAAGGCTGAAATTGTTGCTGTTGATACCGGTGAGGCGATCTGGTCTTCCGGGAGCGTCGTCGGAAGAAGTTCTTATTTCCTGGACGGAGGCCTGTCCATGGCCGGAATACAGGGACCCGGCCTTCGCAGCGCTTCAGAAGAGGCTGTGGACGAGGCCATAACCAGGCTGGTCGACCGACTGGGTGACGGATTTTAACTGGATGCAGGTGAATCATTAAATCAACAACGAGCTTCAGCAAGGCTTATCCGGAGTTTTGCTCATGTCCAGGCCAGGTTTTTATTTCTGCTTCTGCCCTGACTCCAATCTGCTTAAGATGCAGATCGCCCGTATTCTGGAA
>JAWOGL010000190.1:0-3656 GCA_046496945.1 Desulfonatronovibrio sp. | reverse complement strand
GGCAAAGTCACCATCAGTGATGGGCGTAGTCACCATCAGTGATGAGAAAAATCACCATCAGTGATGGGCAAAGTAATCATAAGTGATGGGCAAAGTTACCATCAGTGATGGGCAAAGTAATCATAAGTGATGGGCAAAGTTACCATCAGTGATGGGCAAAGTCACCATCAGTGATGGGCGTAGTCACCATCAGTGATGGGCAAAGTCACCATCAGTGCGAAAACAACCATTTGAATGGCCAGCTCCCCCGGGTTCTGGAAAAACCCCTGGGGTCCGGCCAGACCCCAACTGGCAAAGGAGAAACCGCGCATGGCAAAGGTTCTGGCTCCATATAACGACAATTTGAAGCTGGCCAGAAAAAATATGAGCAGGAGTATATAAAACCGCTGGCGGGTATTCACTGTCTGGGTGAGGACAAAGAAAATCACCACCCAGTTGAAGGACTTCATGAATTCGTCCCAGGAAATCTGTGGCCAGTAGGCAGAAAAAGAGGAGAACACGATCAAGAGCATGAAAACAAAAACACCAGTAGTGATCTTGTTCCAGACAAACCTTTTATACGGGTCCAGCATCCAGCCGATAAAGGCCAGGATGACAAAGGTCCTGGCCCAGAAGGGATAAATTTCAAATACCGGCCAGATAGCCTGGGGCCGGACATATTCAAAGAACAGATAGAAACAGGACATCCAGAAAGCGAAGTTGTCTGAGGCGAACGCTTTCCAGACGGCTCCTGGCTTGAGCCTGTAGAGGTCTGTCATTGGTACTGTCATGGTATGTTGCATCGAAAGATTTTTTTCCCACGAATTTTCACGAATTTTCACGAATCTTTTTCTCGCGCTTATCGCGCAAGAAAAGGTTGACTGCCTCACGGCAAGGCCCCCCGCTCTCCTTCCGCGGTAGCGGGATGAACCTTTCCTTTCCGCGATGAGCGGGAAGGAAATTAATATAATCTTATTCGTGATAATTCGTGTCAATTCGTGGGCGAAATTCTTCATGCTCATCTGCACGAATCCGGGCCATCAATCCCTGCAAAGCTTTTTCCATCAGCCTAAAGCACCTGTCAAATTCTTCCTGCCCCTGCCCGAATGGATCATAGATATTACATACCATATTATGCGGGAAAGGAGCGAACTCCCGCAACAGCACTGCTTTCCGCATATGTTCAGGATACATCCTGGCCAGTTGCTGCAATTGAGCGTATTCCATAGCCACAATCAAGTCTGCACTACGAAGATCACAGTCCTCAATGCTGCGGGAATGATGCTGACTGAGATCAATCCCAAAATCTCTGGCTGCCTGCAGAGCTTTTGCCGGCGATGGCACCTGCTGATCAACTTTCAACCCGCAGGATTCTATCCTGAGATTATTGCCTGGAAATAGAGTCCTGAGGACATGTTCTGCAAAAGGGCTTCTGCAGATATTGCCTTTACAGACAAATAGAATATGCCGCACTGCAGGGAGTGCATGCTTTCTCCTCAATGCACTGTACTGCCCAGTGGACCATAGATTTTGCGAGCTTCTCTTCAGCTTCAGCTTGCACCTTTTAGGCAGCATATCCCTGAACAACTGCATTCTGCCATTTGAATCCGGAAGAGCACTCAAAGCCCTGGTATGTTCAGCATACTGTGCATAACGAGCCTGAGAAGAAGGAGCACAGGAAAAACTTGGCCGCAGACTGTCTTCCAGCTCAGCCAAGGTCAAGCTCGTCCAGCCAGCACGCCAAGCATGTTCAAAGAAGATCCGCAAGTTTTTAAAAAATGCTTTCTCATCGGCAGTACTGTTTACAAAATTTCCAGAACCCTTTTTCAGGCTTGTGGAGTGAAATGTAAGATTTAAAAATGGGTGATTTTTTTTATGCATCACCTGGGCCAACTTGATCATGTCCCTGGCTTCGGAGTTTTCAGGAGAGAGCCAGGCCAGATTCAGCAGCCTTATTCTGTCCAGAATGCCTGCCAAGTGTAAGCTTCTGGGCAGGCCGCCCTCGAGCAGCAGGAGTCTTTGCCTGCAGGCAGCAAAATTCTGCTGCAAAAAACCTATGGTCACCGGGACTTCCAGAAGCTCTGAATTCTCATCTCTATGAGACAGACCAAGGGTGGAAAACCTGAAGGCATCAGGATTAAACTCTGTAAAATCAGGTCCATAGTGATCTGTCCAGCTGACAAAAGGGGTTACTGAGGAATCAACGCGATATTTGAGCTTGCTCAAGGCTTGGGCCACTGCCGGTCCGAATCCGAAGCGCCCTGCCCGGAAAGAGACAGGGGTGACCCCTAGATTTTGCTGAATTGTTTGATGCAGCTGGGTAAGCTTGTCCTGCACCTGACTTTCTTCCAGATTGCAGAGCATGGTGTCTGGTTTGGGAACAGGATCTTCATGCCCAAAAGGGGGAGTGTTCCATGGATGGCAATGCATGCCGATCTCGCATTTGCCCTGTTTATGGATATTACTCAAGATTTGAACAGATGCAGGATTGACGGCGACAGGATATGTGACCAGATAAGTAGGTCGAACGCCAAATTCATCAAACAGCTCCTGCAGGCCGACTATCCTCTCAATATTTTGAACGCTGTTTTTGGTGGCTGAATACCTATTCCAGCTGTCTTCTTCTGTGTCTATGGTTACCACGAATTTCATGGATTTCCGTTTATTAGAGATATTGGTGTATTGGTGTATTGGTTGATTGGTGTATTAGTGTATTGGAGATATTGGTTGATTGGTGTATTGGTTGATTCGTTGATTACCTCTTCTTTCACACCAATTATCAAATATTCTAATTATCCAATATTTCATTCCGAAAAGAGAATTAATAAAAAAAAGTTTTTCCCAGAATCTTCACGAATTTTCACAAATCTTTCCCCCTGTGGCCTCATCGGCCAGCAGGAAGGGCGACTGCCTTACGGCAAGGGAAAACGCATTCTTCACCGCGGTAGCGGGATGAAATTATGAACCCTCAGACCAACCTAACCCCTTCCACCATAAGTTACATGGACTGGAGTTCCTGCAAGTAAAAGTTCAGCTTCTTGCTCACTCATGCCATCAGAAATGTTATGAATCAAGTCTTCGTCTTCTCCATAAAGTTTAATATAAACACCTTTTTCAGGCTTCATTACAATCTTATAGCTTAATCCAGGATGCTCACTTACAATTCTTCGGGCTATCTCTTCGCCTTTTTCCCTTGCTCGTTGATAATCTATTTCATACTCAAAAACTTCGTATGTCATGTTTAGTATACCTCTTGTAATTTTTCTATGAAATCGCTTGCCTTGGCTAAAGTCCTCTTTGTCCT
The DNA here is from genome assembly GCA_046496945.1 of Desulfonatronovibrio sp. Lineage (GTDB taxonomy): Bacteria > Desulfobacterota > Desulfovibrionia > Desulfovibrionales > Desulfonatronovibrionaceae > Desulfonatronovibrio. Next base: position 373 of record JAWOGL010000190.1, on the reverse strand, counting down.
CTTTTTGCTGATCATTACAGGCTCATAGTCAGCTTCTTCCCGTATACTTAAGGTGTCCGGCAAATAGCTAGCCAATTTTGCAGGTAATACACCTCTCCTTTTAATCAAAACTTTAGCCACTGCTGCTTGGACCCAGGCGTGCTTATATTCTGCCTCATTTGGAGGCTTAATACCATACTTACTTAAAACAGCCACTGAAAATTGAAACATGGAATAATAGCAACGGCTTATACAAGAATCATAACATTCGGCTTCAAAAAGGATGCGAGCGGCCTTTAAAGAATCAATGGCTTTTCTGTAGTAATCTTCATTCATAATTGATCTGCCTGGATTTGGCTATATTAAATTTCCAGTAATTCACTCCGTGTTCATT
>JAWOGL010000003.1:0-3986 GCA_046496945.1 Desulfonatronovibrio sp. | reverse complement strand
CGCAAGTATCAAGGCGGATATTATTTACAAATTATCCAACACTGCTCTGAGCCTGAACAATCTGGACATAAACATTTACGATGCAAGGCTCAAGGGCAAAGTGCTCGCAGCCAGCCTGGATCAGACTCCGGATGTTTCCTTTGAAATAACAGGTAGAGATATTGATCTGGACAAATTCATGGCTGATCCCTCCAGAAATAAAACTACACCCGCCCAGGAATCCAGCGATTCAAAAACAGCCCCGGAGCAGAACAGGTCATCCGCCCAACCAGTAAACTTATCATTTCTGCATGATTTCAGCCTGGATGGACAGGTCGATATAGAAAAAATACAGGCCGGCAATATTTTACTGGACAGCCTGTCCGCTGCCGTCAAATCAGGAAATGGGAAAATGGTCTTATCCCCGGTTACGGTCAATCTGTACGACGGGGTTCAAACATCGGATGTAACTCTGGAAGACATTAATAACGAACTGCACATAAAGGCGGTTCACACTCTGAAAGGTCTCCAGTTAGGACCACTCATTAACGATCTGACTGAAAAAAATATAATCACTGGAACAGCCGGAATGGAAAGCGACATTAATACGCGGGGGATGGACAACGACGCTTTTGTGCAAAACATGTCCGGCACAGCGGAATTTGCAGTTTCAGACGGCACTGTCAAAGGAATCGATCTGGAAAAAAGGATCAGACAGGTTTTTGCCCTGGCCTCTGGACAGATCAGCTCCCTTGACGAAAACCAGGATGCCGGGGAAACCAGCTTTACCAGGATGGAGGCCAGTTTTGACATTAATGAGGGCATAGCAGTATCCAGAGACCTGTCCATGAACTCGCCGGTTTTGAGCCTGCGCGGTGAAATGACCGCTGATCTGCCGCAATCACATCTGGACTCAAGCTCACAAATCAGTATTGATGGAGCCCTGAGGGAAGAACTGGCTTCCAGGTATAACCTGGGCGATGTGACAGTTCCTCTGAAAGTAAGGGGCCCTTTTGACGACCTTAGCTTTAAACTTGACGCTGAAACCATTATCAAAAGTTTTGTCCAGGAAAAGGGTGAAGGTGTGCTGCGCAAGCTTCTGGATAAAACAAACTCTTCTAAGGACGACAACAAACAGGATAATAATCAGCCTTCGGATGACGTTGAAGGCCTGCTTAAAAAAATGATTCAAGGTCAATAGATGAAATTGTTATCCAGCCGCAAACACAAGGATCAAGAATGACGCTTAAATTATCTTCAATCAAAATTATATTCATTGTCTGCTTTGCCTTTATGATCACTGCATCCCCTTCCCGGGCTGCAGTGCAAAAGGTCACACTTTTCCCTGCCTCAGCCAGAATAATGGAAGAAACCACGGCCGGGGTAATTTCCCGGGAAAACAGAAAATTTATCGAACTTATCCTGCCTTCCCAGGCAGACCCGGCCACCATAAATATCTCCGCGCTTTCTGAACAATCAGCAACTGTCATGGATATTGCATGGGAAAGGACTGAGCCCCGGGAAAACCAGCGAATCAAGGAGTTACGGGAAAAAATTGACAGCCTGACCCGGGAAAAAATTTCCCTGAAAATATCCATTGATTCCGCGAGAAAAGGGGCAGAGTTCTGGGAAATACAGTCAAAATCACAAACTGATGATATTGACGCGTTAAGAAAATTATCCGGGATGATTACTTCCAGCCTGCAGGCTATCTATACTGAAATTGAAACAACCCGCCAGAAACTTGAAGAGGTAAACAAGGATATTGATAATCTGAAAAAAGAACTCCAGCAGATTACCGGTTCGGAAAACAAAGACTGGAAAGTAAGAATATTTTTAGAATTATCTGAAAATAAAGATGAAATAAATATTTCTTATGATTACATACTAAACAATTGCGGCTGGAAATCTTCTTACCGGCTGGAAGCAGTTCCCAGACAGGACAAGATACTCTTCACCTGGCACGCCAGCGTTTGGCAAAGCAGCGGCAAGGACTGGGACGATGTAGACCTGACCCTTGCCACTCTGGAACCGCAAAGAGAGCTTCTGCCGCGTCCTGTTCCGGACTGGATTATAGAACCCCGCAGAGAACCAGCGCCGTTAAAGGCAATGAGCAGAGAGGCCGGCAAGGCTCGTATGGCCGATGCCGGGGCTATGAATCTTGAGTCAGCACCTGTTCAGGAAAGAACCAGCTCATACTCTGAATGGAAACTGGGCAGAAAAAGTCTTGCCGCTGGAGAAACACCCAGATTCAAAATTCAGGAAGAAACCTGGCCGGCCGAATTTACGCGTCTGGTCAGGCCAAGCGTAAACAATAAATCCTTTATCAGGGCAAAAGTTGAATTTGAAGAGGCCAGAGACCTGCCTCCCGGAGAAGCTCTGTTCATGCTGGATAAAGCCCTGATGGGCAAACATCCCCTGAGACTTGCCGGCAGCGAACAGACCCTGTTTTTCGGTCAAGATCCTTTTGTCAAAACAGAAATTATTGCCAGTGAAAAAAAATCCGGAGTCAAGGGAATCATCAGTAATAAACAGACTTACTTGTGGAATTTTACAATTCGTCTGGAAAACCACCATTCGTATCCGGTTAAGATCAGAATGGAAGAGCCAAAGCCGCTGTTGCGGGATGACAGGATCGACGCCTCTTTTGATTTTTCTCCTGAACTGGATGAGCAAACCAGCAAACTGTTCATCTGGACACATACCCTTGAACCCGGGCAAACCAGAGATTTCAAGCTAAATATCAACATGCAGGCCCCTGAAGACCTGAATATGGACTGGGGCTGGAGAAGGTAGGTGAATTGATGTTTTTTAATCAGGTCAATCTGGAACTTTATGTTACTGAAGACAGACTGAAGGTAAAGGTTAAAAGCTATACACCAAGCTCAGGCAGAAGCTCGTCTTTAACCGCAAAACAGGTATTGTCCCAGCTGAAGAAAACAGGAATCCGGATTGATGTCGACCATGACCTGATTAATGAAGTTGTAACCAGGGCCGCCACAGGGCATGACATCGCCGGCATGACTGTTTTAAAAGGGATCCCGCCCCGGAAAAAAGGAGAAAAACGTCTCAAGCTCAAGGGCAATCCGGATTTCCCTGTTTTTAAAGGTATGCCCCTGGGAACCCTGGAAATACTTGACAAAGATATCCCGGGCAGAGACGTTTTCAACCAGGCGATTCTGCCTTCATCCACCCATAAATCCCAGGATTTCAAGGTTGGCAAAGGCTGCGTGTTTGACAAGGATACAGGTAATATCCTGGCCCGGGGCTATGCCCAGGTTCTTCTGTCTTTTAACGAAATCAAACTCAAGCCGCTCTTTCGTATAAGCCCGGACAAGATAAAAATAACCAGCGTAATCTTTCATTCAGATTTCTCAGGCAGATCCATAACCCCCGCAATGATTCAGGACAGCCTGACTGAAATGAAGATTGATGAAAACGCAGTAAATCATCAGGCGATTGAATCAGCACTGATCAAGGCCGGTAAAACCAAAACGCCACAGATTACTGTTGTTGCCGGCGGCAAACCTCCTGTTAATGGCCGTGACGGATATTTTGAGCCCTCAGAAGCCCTGAACCCCCCAAGCGTTGACGAGAAAGATCTGTCCGCCAAAATTGATTTCCGGGAACAAAGCATATTCAGAACCGTGAAAAAAGGTACTTTTCTAGGCAAAATTTATCCCCCCAAACCAGGCCAGGACGGGTATGATGTCTTCGGGCTCGTTATTTCCGCAAATCATGGGAAGAACGCCGAAATCTATGCCGGTGAAAATGTGGAAATCAGCTCTCCGGATAATGCCGAAGAAGGAAAATATACAAAATCCGACTCTGAAAATAATGCTGAAGCTCCCATCACAGGAGAACTCATTGCCCTGGAAGAAGGCATGGTTGTTCTTGAAAAAAACCGTATTTCTATACGGGATTTTATGCGCATAAACGGAGATATTGATTATTCCACCGGCAATATCAGACTGGAAACCGGGTCTGTGGAAATCACGGGTACGGTC
>JAWOGL010000258.1:0-20807 GCA_046496945.1 Desulfonatronovibrio sp. | reverse complement strand
GCCTTCGCCGAAATGTATTTTTACGGCAGTAAGCATGCCCGTTTCCAGCATCGCCCCCTGACCCAGTTTTTTCAGAATCCTTTTAATGCGTACATCATAAGGCATTTTACGCGAGTCCCGCAGGTTCCAGAAATAAACATTACTCATCTGTACTCCTTCTTTAGAAAAGTATTAGACCGCCCTGCTCGTGTCCAGAAGACTCTGCTGAGGCTGGAAACGGTCTGTTTCTTTCCAGTCCGGCAGGCAAAAAAAGGGAACCAGCCGCTGGCCAGTCCCCTGATTTACAATCTTTGCTGAAAAACGGTTAAAATCTATAGGTCAGGCTGACCCCGGTTAAATGGGTTTTGCCCTCTTTGAATCTGCTGTCCACAACTCCGTGTTCAGGCCTGCCGTCAATAGACCTGTTATTAAACCACAGAAAAGAATAGGACAGGTCAACACTGACTTTTTCCCAGTTAAGCCCCAAACCGGCGTTAATAATATGACGGTGACTGGTAGGTGTCATGTAATCCGCGTATTTGTCCCGGTCAGGAATCTGGTCGTAGACATATCCCAGACGCACATCTATGAGATCGGTCAGGTCATATTCAGCGCCGATCTGAAAACGCCAGACATCCTCCCATTTTTTATCGGCCGCGCTTACTTTTGTTGGTCCGGCAGGGTTTCCCGGAGTCAGATCTTTTTTATACTTAATCTTCAGTTCATCGTAAGTGCTCCACAGAGAATAAATGGCATTGGCTTCCAGGGTCAGTTTTTCATAAGGCCTGAACATAATTCCCAGTCCAAATGAATCAGGCAGGACAATATCACCCTCTGCTGAAGAATTCTCAAACCAGGTGGCTGGCAGGGGCACTCCCGGCTGCCGCTTGAATTTGATTTTTCCGGATACGCTCTGCTTGACCCGGCTTTTATAAGTCAGGCCAAAAGCCCAGGTGTTGTTAGGCTTGTAGTGCAGGGCAATATTTCCCCCAAACCCATAGCTGTCTCCGTCCAGTTTGGCGTCGATATCAGCGGCCCTTACTCCAGGGGCCCATGAATTGGTAGCCTTTTCCTGATGAAAATCAAACCACATGACTTCCGCGCCCACTGCCAGAGAAAACTTTTCCGAAAGCTTAAAGGCCAGGTTGGGATTAAAGGATGCCGACTGAACCCTGGTAAAGACAGTGTTGTAGCGCCCCACCCAGTCATCTTCGTATTCTGTGCCCAGACCAAACCTGGTGTACACCCCCAGCCCAAGCCAGGCCCAGTCATTCATCTGATAAGTCAGGTATGCGTGTGGAGGAATCCAGTTATTTCTTTCAATACTGGTAGTGGTTCCGCCGGGAGTCTCTATTTCTCCGCTGGGCGATACCACAGACAGCCCCATCATGGTCTGAATGCCTTCCAGCTGGGTAATGCCGGCTGGATTATAGGCTACTGCTGAAGGATCATCTGCCCGGCCGATCATGGTCCCGCCCATGGCTGTTCCCCTGGCTCCCCACTCATACAGGGAAAACCCGGCCGAATAGATATTGCCCGCCTGAACAAAAAAAATCAGAATAGCTGCAACGATTACCGTCTTTAAATTCATGCCACCTCCTGCAAAATGCTGAGAATTTTTAATCGAGTCCAGATCTGTTTACAAGAAAACAACTTTAATGCCACCTAAAATTGCTCAGCAGATAATATTTTTTTGGAGTAAAGGCAATGACTTTAAAAAATTTTAATAACAACTATAATAAATTAGCATCTATCTGTTTTCCTGATCAGGGAAAACCCTGGTCCGGCAGGCATTATTCCCACCGCGTATCGCGCTTTCTAAGCTCAATATACTCTACTCTTCCCCGGTCGCTGATAAAAGACAGCAGTACCCAGCTGATCAGGGATATAATCAGGGCACCTCCCAGGGCGGACCAGAAACTCCTGATTTCCAGGCCGGTGATGACTCCGGAAACCATAAGCAACAGCACCGCATTGATAACAAATGTAAAAAGGCCGAGGGTCAGGATGTTTATGGGCAGAGTAATGAGCAGGAGAAGCGGCCGCAGCAGAGCGTTAAGTATTCCCAGAAAGGCCGCTGCCAGGATGGCGGACAGAAAGCCGCTAACATAAATTCCTTCAATAAGATAGGCGCAGACTACAATGGCCACAGTCAGAATGAGCCAGCGAATAAAAAGTCCCTGCATAATACACCTCACAATTTACAGTTTTATTTGGATAAACTCTGCAAAAATTCATTATTTGCTCTTGATTTATTTCGCCTTATTTTTCAGATTGCTTTCTGCAATATTATTTAAGCTGAAATTAAATAAAGCATTTTTGAATAAAAACACTTATATACTCTCTTCAGTTAAGGGGCAGGTGTCAAGAAAATGATCGCAGAAATCCATAGTCTCTGTGCTTGAAAATTAAATAAATGACCACTATGATTATTATCTTGGCGTAAACATTTTGCGGAGCACTTACAATGAAATATGATGTTGGCATTGATATCGGGTCTGTGAGTATAAATTGCGCTGTGCTTGACAAGCAGGGAGAGGTAATCCTTGAAACTCCCTACAAACGACACTTTGGTCTGATTGCCGAAGAAACCACAGTAACCCTGAAAGAAATTTTCAACACATTCACTCAGGACCTGATTAATTCAATTTCTTTTACCGGCAGCCGGGCTCAAACTATAAGCTCACTCCTGGACGCTCCCTTTGAGGTGGAAACCATTGCCCAGGTCCTTGGCGCCACCCGGGCAGTGCCGGGCCTGCGAACCATTATTGCAATCGGAGGGCAGGACGCCGCCTTGTTTCAGCTGGACTATAACGATGAGGGTGAGTGGTATCTGGAAGCCTTTAACCTCAATTCTCCCTGCGCTTCAGGTACGGGATCATTTATTGATCAGCAGGCCGAACGCCTGGCTTTTGCCATGTACGGGGGAGATTTTGAAATGGACCAGAACAAACTGCAGAAAGTTCTGGGTGATTTTATCAGTCTGGGCCTTCAGAGCGTATATCCGGCTCCGGTTGCCTGCCGCTGTACAGTATTTACCAAGTCGGACATGATCCACCTGCAGAATAAAGGCGAATCCTTAAGCAATATTATCGCCGGCCTGCACCACGGAACCGCAGCCAATTATCTCAGCACCATTGTATCCAACCGCAAACTGCACGCGCCCATCGCCTTTATCGGGGGCATGGCTTCAAATGAACTCCAGGTCCAGGCCTTCAGAAAACATTTTCCAGAACTTGAAGTCCCTGCTCATCATACATCTCTTGGCGCTGTGGGTACGGCGCTTCAGACCAGAAACCAGAATATATCCAACTCCATTGACCTGAGCAAACTGAGTCGGATGGGTCTGGATTCCAAAAGTACTTTCCCCCGGGCAAAGCCTCTTGAGCTTAAACTGTCTGTTTTTGACCCGGACAACAGTATACTGCCGCTTGAAAATACAGATAACAAAAAAATAAAATCCTTTCTGGGTATTGACGTGGGATCCACATCCACCAAGTACAGCCTTATTGATGAACAGGGCAGGATCATTCACAAAAAATACGTTGCCACCAAGGGCAAGCCCATAGAAGTTGCCCAGGATCTAATCAGAACACTGGAAAAGGAAATGGGGGCTCAGATTGATCTTCAGGCCGTGGCCACAACAGGTTCGGGGCGCAACGTGGTGGGTGATTTTCTTGATGCCGATCTGATCATTGACGAGATAACCGCCCATGCCAGAGGCGCTGTGGCTGTGGACAGCGGCATTGACACCATTTTTGAAATCGGCGGCCAGGACTCAAAATATATATCCATTAAGGACTCGCACCCGGTTGATTTTGTCATGAACAAAATCTGCGCCGCGGGCACGGGCAGTTTTCTCCACGAACTGGCCAACAAGATGAAAATCAATATTGTGGGTGAATTTCAGGACATTGCCCTTTCCGCTGAAAACCCCATCAACCTGGCAGAACGGTGCACTGTCTTCATGGAATCCGACCTGGCCAGCTATGCCCAGAAAGGTGCCGGCCGCGAGGATCTTATTGCGGGGCTGTGTTTTGCTATTGTGCGCAATTATCTGCACCGGGTGGTGGAAAACCGGTTCATAGGCAACAAAATCATGTTCCTGGGAGGACCATCCCTGAACAAAGGAATTGTGGCCGCTTTTGAAAGAGTCCTGGGCAAACGGATCATTACGCCCAGGCACCGGGAAGTCATGGGTGCCTTTGGAGCGGCCCTGAATGTCAAGGAACTTTTTGACTCCTCGGAGATAGAAGCGAAACAGAGGTCTTTATCCAGCCTGGCCGATATAAACGTAAGCTTCAAGGAATCCATTTGCCGGGCTGACAAGAACTGTCACAATGAATGCAAACTTAAAATTTACCGCTTTGGAGACAGAAAAAGTATCTGGGGAGGGGATTGCGGCAGATACGAAAGTTCTGCAGGACAAAAATCCACAGCCGGCAACTTTTTTCAGGAAAGAAAAAAGATCTTTGAATCCTTTCTGCCTCAGGACTTTTTGGTCTCCAACGGAAAAAAGCCTCTGCCCCACAGGCCGGTCATAGGTATTCCCATGGCCCTTCATTCCCTGGAATGGGGAATTCTCTGGGCCAATACTTTTGCGGAACTGGATTTTAATGTCAGATTCAGTCCTCCCACCAATCACCCCATAGCCTCTGCGGGTGTGGAATCCATGACTGCTGAAACCTGTTTTCCGGTCAAGGTCTTTCATGGACATGTCAAAAAACTTATGTCCCAGGATGCTGACTATCTGTTTTTGCCCAATGTCATTAACATTCCAACCCCAGGCGACGACCATGAAAAGGGGCTTTTCTGTCCCATGGTGGAAAGTTCCCAGTACATGGTCCGGGCTGCCCTGAAAATTGATGACCGCAAAATAATATGCCCCACCCTTTTTCTCCGTGAAGGGCCGCGTAACGCGGCTCAAAGCTTTTTCAGCTCTCTGCCTCCAGAAATAAGACCAGACAAAAAAAAGGTTTTGCAGGCCTTTGAACATGCCTGGCAGAAACAAACCAGATTCAGGGAAATACTCATAAACCGCGGTCACGAAATCCTTGCCGGATTCAACTCCGGCCGTCCTTTATGGGTTATTACCGGAAGGCCCTACAACCTTTATGATGAAAGGCTCAATCTGAGACTGGGACAGCAACTGGCCAAACTGGGCATAACCGCCCTGCCCATGGACTTTATGGACCATAAGGACCAGGACCTTTCTGATTTTCCCAGGATGTACTGGGGTCTTGGCAGCAGGATACTCAGGGTGGCCAAACTCGTGGCTGAAAATCCCAGCTGGTTTGCCGTGCACATGACCAACTTTTCCTGTGGTCCTGACTCTTTTCTGGAGCATTTTTTTGAACATATACTTGCTGATAAGCCTCCCCTGGTCCTGGAACTTGACGAACACAGCGCCGTGGCCGGCATGCTTACCAGAATAGAAGCATATGCCAATGTAGTCCGAAATATTCAAAGGGAAAAACAGACGTCATGAATAAGACTTCACCTCACACTGCTTTTCAGGAAAGACTAACCACCAAGGTTGGGCAGTTTGATCTTTCAGGCAAGACACTTCTTATCCCGGACATGGCTCCGGCAGGATCAAGACTTCTGGCAGCCAGCTTCAGGGCTTTCGGGGTTCCGGCCCGGGTCATGGAGACGTACACAGGGCTGGATATGGGCAAAGAATTTACTTCCGGCAAGGAATGCTTCCCCTGTCAGGTGACCCTGGGAGATCTACTTTATTTCCTGCGCAACGAAAAAAAACGTCTGGGCAACAGCTTCAAACCGGGAGACTATGTTTATTTCATGCCCGAGGCAGACGGACCGTGCCGTTTTGGCATGTACAACAAGCTGCACAGTCTGGTCCTGGACAAGTTTCCGGAGTTCAGGGACGTAGACATTGCCTATCTGTCCACCGCGGATGGCTACCAGTCATCCATGATTCTTCCGCCGGAAAAATCCAGGCTGTTTCGCAGGCTTGCTTATGTGGCTACCATTATCGCTGATGTCCTGGACAGGACAACCTGGAGAGTCAGGCCTTACGAAAAAACTCAGGGACAGACTGATGAATTCATGAAAACGGCCCTGCAGGAAATGCAGGAAGCAATCGAGGCTTCAGGGGAATCCAGGGATTTTCAATCACTGTATTCTTTGCTGTCCGGAATTGTTTCCAGGGCAAAAAAGCTTATAGACCCGGACAAGCCCAGGCTTCCGCGTATAGGAATCGTCGGCGAAATATATCTGCGCACGCACCCCGACTCCAATCAAAACATAATCAGAGAAATTGAAACTCACGGAGGGGAAGTGGTTGACGCCTCCCTGGGAGAATGGATCAACTATGTCACCTATTCCAATCTGAGGGAAACCCGCAGAACCTGGTCCCAGGCCTGGAAACGCATGGATGTCAAAGGGCTTATGAGCTCCTCGCGTAAATGGCTGGACAGCAAAATCGAAATAAAATATCAGCTCTGGCGGCAGAATCAGGCCTATGAGCAGGCCTTAACTCATTTGGATATCCAGGGAGACCATCCCATTGAACTCCTGGAAAAAAGACTGGATAATAATCGGTTATTCAGCTTTGACATTGGCACGGAAGCAGCCATCAGCATCGGCGGGGCACTGGAATACGTGCACGATAATTTTCACGGCGTGGTCAATGTATTCCCTTTTACCTGCATGCCCAGCACAATCTGTTCAGCCATTTTGAAGCCGCTGCTCCTGGAAAAGAAAGTGCCTTATCTTGATGCCCCTTATGACGGTTCCATCCAGCCTAACCGGGACATCGCCATCAGGACCTTCATGTACCAGGCCAGGCAGAGACAAATAAAAAAGCCCGCCTGAAAAAGCGGGCTTTCATAATGCGCAGGATATGTATTCACTTAAGTTTATGACTTATTTTAAAAGCTGGAGGCCTTCTGATTTTTCAAAAGCCGGCAATGTTTGACCGGGCACGGCTCCATAATCAAAAAAACAGGGTGAATATTTATCGTTAGTTTACCGTATCTATTCACCACATATTATGATCAGCACTGAATCTAAGGCCGGTCCCCGGTTCAGGTTTCGCCATTGATACGATGTTTGACCGTCGCAGGTTCCGTTCAGGCAAACCATACATATTAAAAACCGTCGTTTTTTTCCAAAATATGCAAGATTTCCAATCCCGTATAACATGCCCGGCTAATGGTTTGCCTTAGGGAACCGCGACAGGGAGTTCGTATCAACAGAAACCTGATACCTGGGACTGGCCGCCGGCTATGGTGAATAGTTACAGTTTACCTTTCTATAAGACCGGCAGATACTTTTTGATTTCGTACTCAGTAATCTGAATGCGATAATTATCCCATTCGATCTTTTTGTTGTCGATAAACTTGCCAAAGATATGATCGCCAAGGGCTTCCTTGATAATCACGCTTTTGGAAAGCTCTCCCACGGCTTCCACAAGGCTGCCCGGCAAACTGGCGATACCGTGCTTTTCTCTTTCTTCTGTATTCATTTCAAAGATATCCTCTTCAACCGGAGCGGGCAGCTCATAGCCTTCTTCTATCCCTTTAAGACCCGCGGCCAGCATGGAGGCAAAAGCCAGATACAGGTTGCAGGCAGGATCCGGGGAACGCAGTTCCACCCTGGTGGCTGCTTCCTTGCCCGGCTTGTACATGGGCACCCGTACAAGGGATGACCGGTTTCTCCTGGCCCAGGCAACATAAACCGGAGCTTCGTATCCAGGAACCAGGCGCTTATATGAATTTACCCATTGGTTGCAAATGGCGGTAAGTTCTTTGGCATGGGTCAGAAGACCCGCGATATACTGTTTGCCCTCGATGCTCAGATTGAATTCCCCTTTGGAATCGAAAAAAACGTTTTTTCCATTTTTGAACAGGGACTGATGCACGTGCATACCGCTTCCGTTTTCCCCGAACAACGGCTTGGGCATAAAAGTGGCGTAACAGCCGTGCTTGCGGGCAACCTCTTTTACTACTGTCTTGTAGGTAATGGCATTATCCGCCATCTTCAGGGCTTCCTGATAGCGCAGATCAATTTCATGCTGACTGGGGGCCACTTCATGATGGCTGTACTCCACGTCAATTCCCATCTTTTCCAGGGCGAATATGATGTCCCTGCGGATATCATTGGCCAGGTCCAGAGGGGCCGCGTCAAAATAACCACCCACATCAAGAGTCTTGGTATCGGTTGAATCCTCGAAAAGGAAGAACTCAAGCTCCGGACCGACATAGAAAGTGTAGCCCTTTTCCGCGGCTTTGGCCAAAGCCTTTTTCAAGACATATCTGCTGTCTCCCTCATAAGGAGTCCCGTCCGGGTTGGTGATGTCACAGAACATCCGGGCCACCGGCTTGTCAGTCGGCCTGAAGGAAAGGATCTGAAAAGTTTCCGGATCCGGAAAAGCAACCATATCGCTTTCATGGATCCGGGAAAAACCCTGAATCGAGGAACCGTCAAAGCCCATGCCTTCTTCAAAAGCGGCCTCAAGTTCGCCCGGAGTTACCTGAAAACTTTTAAGGGTGCCCAGGACATCCACAAACCAGAACTGGATAAAGCTGACTTTATATTCCTTAACCGCCTTAAGCACATCATCCGTGTTCTTACAATTAAATACTGGATAATCCGACATATCTTGCCTCCATAGATGTTAAAAATTATTTTCACTGCAGTATTCACTTCCTGGGCCAAAAAAACATAACTTTTTATTTTCAAATAGTTAAAACATCAATCCACCCACTCTGGCCTTCTCCGGGATTCATTTTTCTACAATATTGTGCAACAAAACATAAGCGCTCTGATCCAGGTTTACATATTTGCAAAATATGTAAACCTGGATCAGATAAGATATCAGGGTCAACTACTGAATGTAAGACCGGGCCTTGGGTCACACCACCAGTCTAACAGCGGAATGTATCTGTCTGATCAGTTTCTTCCGGTTGTCTGTGAGCTTCTGTCCTTGATGGTCACGCGCATAAAAAACATGCAGGGCCTGGTCCTTATGGGAAGAGATCACCGCATGGGAGATATCCATGCCCAGTTCAGCCAGACAAAGGCTGATCTGCCATGTCAGACAGGGATGCCTTGGAGAATTAACCTCAATAATAGTGTGAAAATCAGAAGAATCATTATCCAGCTTTATTCTGAACCTGGCCCCTGCTGCCGGCTCTTTTCTTAAAGCCTTACAAAATTGTTGCATATCTCTCTGGCCGCTGAGCCAGATGTTAAAATCCTTGCGAACTTCAGCCCAGGTTTGACCGGCATACAGGCGATCAACAGGCGGACTGACCTTAAACAGGTCAACAGCCAGACCGTTCTCCCAGGTAAAAAGAGCTGCGGAATATATCTCTATCTGGTTTACAGCCAGAGCGGCTGCCATTGCCGCCAACAGACCGGGTTGATCCCGGCTCACCAGTGTCAGGTTCTGATATCCGTCCTCAGGAGTCTTATCACCTTCAGGCAGAAGTATAAAGCCCTGAAATTCCTGACTGACGGAATCAGATTCTTCTTTCCTTTCAAAACTTTCCACCAGTTTGATATGCTTGATTATTTCAGAAACAGGCACTTTAAGCAGATAACGCGGGGGCATGGCCTGAACAGATTCTTCCCAGGATTCATTGTAACCCGGGTGAGATCTGATCCTGTCGCGCACCGCAGCCATCCGGTGTCCGGCATGGTGCCCCGCCAGAATTGTATGCTGCATAAGATGTCTGGTTTTGAAATATAGTTTACGAATCAAATTCTCCTGCCAGGGATTCCAAACCTTGGGACCGGTGGCTATGGAGTCGGCAAAACTAAGACATGCAAGCAGGTTCAACTTGTCAACTTCTGTCAGTTGTCCGGCAAAACCAGCCACCACACCCTCTTCCTCAATATCACGCTTAAGTGCGGTGCGGACCATGAGCAAATGGTTGCGGACCAGAAAAACCACTGGATCCATAACTTCAGCAGAAACTTCAAGCCTTTCAAGAATGCTCCGGGCCACCAGCGCGCCAGCTTCAGCGTGGTCTGATTCTCCTTTGCCAATGTCGTGAAGCAGGGCTGCCAGCCTCAGCACCATACTGTTTGCATAACTGCCCAGATACTCTGACAGAAAGCTTTTATCATCTTTTAAGGAAGCAACTGCATCCAGACAGTGAAGAATATGTTCACCCAGAGGATAAGTATGCACCCCGTCAAACTGCACAAAAAACCACAACCTGGAAAGCTCAGGAATAATTATCCTCAGAAGACCTGACTGGTGCATACTTCTCAGGCATTGAGAAGGATAGCCGCTCAATAGAATATCAGGGAAATGCTCTTTCATGACCTGTTTGAGGACCTCTCTGCTGTGAGGATCTTCAAGCAGAACATTTATTTTGCCGGACGCGTCCCGGGATATTGCTGCTCCTGAGCTGGCCTGAACCCGTAAAATTTCCACTGCGAGATATGGATCGCCGGAAAGATCCGCTTGCGGACTGAAGTACAGCCTGCCGTCTCTTTCAAGAATTTTACGGTCTGAATCCGGCATTCCATGGGCTGGCTTTGTTGCGACACTCCCCAGTATGCCCGCGGATCTTTCCATAGCTTCCTGGGCCAATGCGGAAATATGGTTCTGGCTTTTAAACAGATCCTCCAGAAAGATCTCCACTCCGGACTTTCCTGCAGAGCCTCTGTAGCCCATTTTTCTTGACAGTTCAGACTGAAGATCAGAGTAAAGACGGTCATTTTTTTTATTCCCCAGGGAATGAAGTACATTTCGCAGGTCAAAGATAAAATCTATTTCTTTAAGCAAAGAATCTTTGGATTTGTTACATAGCACGGAACAAGAGGGCGATTCTGCAATATCAAAAATTTTTTCCAGCCAGATAATAAAATGATAGTCTCTTAAACCTCCAGGATCATTTTTTATATCCGGCTCCATATAGTTTTCAGCTGTCTTTTTAGCGGTCCTTTCCAGGGCGGACTGCATCAAAAATCCTGCCAGTTCAAAACTTTTCCGCTTAAGCAGAGCTCTGACCTTTTCATAAAACACGTTATAGTGCTCCTTCTGACCGCAGATATACCGAACATCCAGAAGAGATGCCAGGACCTTGAAGTCTCTGCTTGCCAGATCCAGGCATTCCCGGGAAGTCCTCACACCATGGCCGACGTCAAGACCAGCATCCCACAAAGGGTGAAGCAGACCGGATGCCAGTTCCTGCGTCTCATCCTCAGAGGATTTATCCGAGATGATCAGGACGTCAACGTCCGATTTCAAAGACATCTCCTGCCTTCCGTATCCTCCTACCCCTGCCAGAAACATTTCAGGACTGCCGGGAAAATCCAGCTCAGCCAGACGGTGAATAAAATACTCATCAGTATCCTTGGAAAGCCGGTTAAGCGCGGCTCTCCCTCTCATGGCGGAGAATGATTCAATCCGGTTTTTTGGGTCCAGAAAAATATGCCAGGGAGTGTATTTCATAGGATATATCTATTTGGTTTTCATTCGAAAACAGAAACGCAAAGATTGGCCGGAAACTACAGAGAAGAGTTGCCACGGCCACACAGAAGCGCGCAGGGATATCTGCCGGCCGGCAAATACCTCTGCGCGTTCCTTTATCGGTTTTGCTGTATTTTCAGATTGAGTTCAATCCAGGCCGGACAGTCTGTCCGGGGAAGAGAAGTTCTTTCCCTGCTTCTATTCTGGACCTAGATTGCCTTGTCTCCGGTTTCACCGGTCCTTATGCGAACCGCGTTTTCCACGGAATAAACAAATATCTTGCCATCTCCAACCTTGCCGGTCCTGGCGGCACTTACCACTGCGTCTACGGTTTTATCCAGCATTTCATCGTCTACAACTATTTCTATTTTTACCTTGGACAAAAAGTCGACCTGATATTCCGCCCCCCGGTAAACCTCCTTGTGTCCATGCTGCCTGCCGAAGCCCCTGACTTCAGTCAGGGTCATGCCTTTTACGCCCATTACGGTCAAAGCTTCTTTGATTTCATCGATCTTAAATGGTCTGGTGATTATCTCCAACTTTTTCATATTGTGCCTCCTTTAATTATAACAGTTCCGGATATGTGTTTATTAAATCAGATCGTTATCTGGAACCACCGGACTTGACAAATTCAGGATAAGCTTCCAGTCCGCACTCAGCCATATCCATGCCCTGATATTCCATTTCCTGATCTACTCTGATGCCCATAACAGCTTTAATAACAGCCCATACAACCAGACTTGCTCCAAACATCCAGACGAATATCACTACTATTCCAGCCAGCTGCCCCAGGAGAGTGGCCTCGGGATTGGAAAACAGAACCGCAAGAAGCCCCCAGACTCCTACTACGCCGTGAACAGATATCGCCCCTACCGGATCATCAATTTTCAATTTGTCCAGGGCCACAATGGAAAAAACCACAATGATCCCGCCAATGCCGCCTATCACGCAGGCCAGGAGCATAGAAGGAAGGCTTGGTCCTGCGGTTATGGCCACCAGGCCTGCCAGAGCACCGTTAAGCCCCATGGTCAGATCAGCCTTGCCGAACTTAATCTGGGAAACAATCAGTGCGAGCACCATGCCTGCGGCTGCAGCAAGATTAGTGTTGGCAAAGACCATAGCCACTGCATTGGCTGATTCCACATCTGAGACCTTTAATTCGGATCCGCCGTTAAATCCAAACCAGCCCATCCAGAGAATAAATGTGCCCAGAGTCGCCAGAGGCATGTTGGCACCGGGTATAGCATTGATTTTCCCGTCAGGACCATATTTACCCTTTCTTGCGCCCAAAAGGATCACTCCTGCCAGGGCTGCGGCAGCGCCGGCCATGTGAACAATCCCTGAACCAGCGTAATCAGAAAAGCCCAGCTCACTAAGAAAACCGCCTCCCCAGGTCCAGTAGCCATGTACCGGGTAAAGCACTCCAGTCATGACCACCGCGAACAGAAGAAAGGCCCACAGCTTCATGCGTTCAGCCACAGCCCCTGAAACCACTGACATGGCGGTCGCCACGAATACGACCTGAAAGAAAAAGTCCGATATGTTTGAATAATACGGAGCTCCCTCACCTCCTGCCACTACGTCGGCCACGGAATTATCTCCGCCTACGAACAGGCTTATCCCGGGCAGAAAGGACCCGCCATTGCCGTACATGATATTGTAGCCGACTATCATATACATAATGCAGGCTACTGAGTACAAGGCGATATTTTTGGTGAGAATCTCCACAGTGTTTTTTGACCTGACCAGACCGGATTCCAGCATGGTGAATCCGGCAGCCATCCACATAACCAGCAGGCCGGAAATCAAAAAATAGAAAGTGTCTAAGGCATAACTGAGTTCAAGCAGCTGTTCCATCTCATTCCTCCATAATGTTCATTTTTGTAAAATTTAACAAAGTTTGCTTTTCCAGGGCATCATGATCAACCAATCTCCTGCCGGACGGCAGCATCCCTGTAAGCACCCGGCCCATAGCAGCCGAAAAGATCCCCAACCAAAACATATCTGCTCAATGGCTCCTCCTCTATTAATAGATGTGCAAACATAAACCAGATAAAGCAATGATAATGCCATGCAGCTAACTTGCTGAATTTAATGTTTATATCTATGCGCTAAACTTCCTGGTCAATAAATTTATACAATATCGTTACTTTTAATTAAAGATGTCGGCTAATTTAATCGTAAAAGCAATTATTCACCACAACTAATGATTTAAATGATAAGACCGCACCCTGTCCGGGCCTTAAAAAGTTAACCTTGAACGCGTGGCGTGGTCCTTGCTTATGATCGCACTTAAACTTTCGATTCAGGAGCAGCTGCGGCTTACTTGCCGGACTACTGCAGGAATAGATCATGATGTTCGCCGGACAAACACACAAGGATATAACAAAAATGGATAATCTTCTGAACTCAGAGCTGGACAAAATTATTGCGAAAAATGGAATCTCTACTCACTTTCAGCCTATCATTTCAGTAAAAAGAAAAAGCATTGTGGGGTTTGAAGCCTTAAGCCGGGGGCTTCATCCTGAGCATGGCAGCCTTATCTCTCCTTTTGTTCTTTTTCAGGCCGCGAATAAATTTAACAAAACAGTAGAAATTGACCGATTATGCCGGGAAATGGCCTTGTACAGATTTTCTCTTCTGCATAAGAAAAATCCAGATCTGCTGCTGTTTATAAATTTTGACACGTCCATGGTGGACAAAGGCATAGTAGGTTCGGGTAATTTCATGCAGTCGGTGCGAAGGTATGGACTGCCTCCTGCCAACATTGTCATCGAACTGGTGGAATCCAGGGTAACCGACCCGGCAGAGCTTATGAAGTTCGTGGCTATGTATCGCCGGCAGGGTTTTCTGCTTGCCCTGGATGATTTTGGGGCCGGACATTCAAACCTGGAACGTATCTCCGGCATAAAACCAGATATAATAAAAATCGACCGTTCTCTGGTAAACAATGTACACAATGAATTTTATAAACAGGAGATACTCAAATCCATAATCAAACTTACCGACCAGTTGGGAACTATGGTGCTGAGCGAGGGAGTGGAGCACCGTGAGGAAGCAGCAAAAACCATGGAACTGGGCACTGATCTGCTTCAGGGCTATTTCTTTTCCAGACCGTGTGAAGCTGAAGATATTTGTTTCGCCGCTATTAAACAAAAAATCAACAGCACGGCTTCAGACTATTTTCAAAACAAATTACTGAGGATCAGGACGGTAAATAAGCGTTTCAGCAATTTTCAGAATCTAAGTTCCGCGATCATGAATGAACTGAAGAAGGACAGGGGAAGGATAAAGGAACGAAGCGTCAGCAGTATGATTGCCGGATATTCCATGGTGGAATGTGCTTATATGCTTGACTGGTCAGGCAGACAGATCACTTCTACAATAATGAACAATGGATACCTGTCAGGACTGAAAAACAGCTTTCTGTTCAGACCGGCGGAAAAAGGGGACGACCACTCTCTCAAGGATTATTTCGTCTATCTCCAGGCCGGTTTGAACAGATTCATAACCGAACCCTATATTTCCCTGGCAACGGGCAATCTATGCCGGACCATTTCCATGACCTGCCTTGACCATCAAAGACAAAAAAACATTTTCTGCCTGGACCTGAAAGAGGATGAAATATAAATCTTTCTGGATTTAACCGGGTGTTGAAAAAGACCTTATGGGCGTATTCAGGATACGCAAGAGTTTGATTTTTTGCAGCTACGCAACAATAGGGAGACTTTCAACACCAGTTTAAGCAAAAGCCTGGTGCCGGACCATGGGCCTTCTGGCTTCAATCCCTGTTTCCGAATTTCTATTTTCCTGGTCTCCGTTTACCTGGACATCTGCCGCAACCACTCCGGCCACCCGGCCTTCATGGTCGTGGAATGTGCCGGCCACAGTTATGCATTCCCGTCCTGACGCCCGGGATACATATACATCAGAGATATAAGGAAGATCGTATTTTGTTGCCTGCTCAAACCATGGACGGTTGCTCCAGTCCTTACCCAGTACTTCATGATCAGCTTCGGATTCAGCTCCCGGCCTGACAATATTGCTGACAGTCTGAATCCCTTCGGCATCGGTCAGATATAAAAGTTCCAGAAAATCATACTTGTCAATAGCCTGTTTCAGAGCTTTTTCCTGTTCCTGGCGTTTCATGGATAGAACCAGGTCTGATTCGCCAAGCTCTCTGATCATATTCTGAATCCGTCCCTGACCTATAATTTCAAAAGTCCGGTTAAGAATGATCAGCTTGTGCACCTGTCCGGAAAGATTTTCTATTTTGGAAACAGATTCAGACATATTCTGCTGGGTGGTTGAAGAGATGGAACTGACCTCAACCAGAGTCCTGGTAATTTCTTCGCTGGCCTTGGACTGCTGTTCAACAGCCACGGCAATGGATTGACTCCGGCTGGAAGAATCCGTGGACAGAGAAACTATCTCTTTAAGGGATTCCCCTGCCTGACTGGACAGGTCCATGCTTTTAGCCACAAGCTCGGTAGTCTGCCCGGCCTCACTGGTTGATTCACGCACCAGAGACTGGATCTCGCCGATCTCCTGACCAACGTCCCTGGTGGCCTTCATGGTCTTTTCCGCCAGCTTGCGCACCTCATCGGCCACCACGGCAAAACCTCGTCCGGCCTCACCTGCCCTGGCCGCTTCAATGGCAGCGTTAAGAGCCAGAAGATTTGTCTGATCAGCTATATCGGAAATAATATCAATGATTTTACCGATAGCCTCAGCCTGATCTCCCAGTCTGGCGATTGATCTGGACAGTACTCTGCTTTTATCTGAAGCAGCCGAGACTGCTTCAATGGTTTCCAGAACAATTTGCGAACCCGCTTCAGCTCTGGACCTTGCCCTGGACGAATAACTGGAGGCATCCCGGGCATTCTCCGAAGATTCCAGGATAGAGGCGTTCATCTGCTCCATGGCCGAAGCAGCCTCGGTGGTGAACCGCTGTTGATTGCCGGCTCCGTGATCTGCTTCCAGCACAGCCTTTTTCAATTCTTCAGACTGGGCCACAATTCCGGAAATTGACCCTTTAAGGGTATCCACTGCTGACAATATGGTTTCACAACGGGCTTTTTCAGCATCAGATAAAATCTTTTGCCTGTCACGTTCCTTTTGGGCAATTGTGTCGTTAAGGCTGCCGGTTCTGACATTTGCAGCACTGATCAGACTGTCCAGGCGTTGAAATTTATTTACTATCTCATGGATATGTCCGGTCAGACCATTCATGCTTTCAAGTGAACCTTCCGCAGAAAAACGGGAATGATCTTTACTGATAACTCCAAGAATTTTCTTGGCGGTTTTATATTCCCTTATCTGCCGGCGAAAAAAACTGAATGTCAGACCTGTAACCAGCAGGCCGCAGACTGCTATGGCCCACTGGTAAGCTTGCAGCCCAGCCACAAATTTATGAGTATCAGGAATAAAGGTAAACGCCAGTAAAAAACCAAAAATTCCAACGTTACATGCGCTCAGGATGTATAAATTTCTCATTTCCAGCCCTTGTTTTTGCTTGTTTTCAAATCACACATTTTTGCCATTTAAAAATGCCCGTCCCGGGACAACTCATGGTTCCAGGATACAAAGCAAGGAACATACCTGTTGGAATCGAGGCTTTGCAATACTCACATCACGCTGATTTGACTTGAAATAATCACGATTTCGAAAGGAGGGACAGGATAAGGAATCTATTTTATCTTTGAATATTTGCAAAAATGTAATTTTTGCTTTTCAAAGATTAACAATAAAGGACAACCATGACCTTATTTTTGGCAAATGGCTGACTTTCGACTGGCTTGCCGGCCATAATCAAAAGAACCGGATATAAACAGAGGTAAAATTCAGGCCGGGATCTGCTGTCTGTTCGCGCGCGGGGTCAGTGCAGGACTTCTTTGGTGTCAGGTTTTGCCGACGCATGCCATTCTGCCCAGCATGCACTGATTTTCACTCAGAGCGGTCTCCACCTGGATTGTGGCATGCCCGATTCTGAAATGATCGCGTAGATGCTGCTGAAGCTCACTTAAAAAAGCATTGTCCACCGTATCATCATTCACCACCACGTGCGCGGTCAGGGCGACTTCAGTGGTACTAAGGGGCCATACATGAAGATCATGCAGGCAATTCACCCGGTCATGACTTAACAGATACTCCTGGACTCCAGAGATATCTATGTCTGCCGGCACTGCATCCAGTGCGTAATTCATGGAATCCCGGAGCAGCCTCCAGGTAGCCACAAAGACCACCACCACAATGATCAGACTGATCAGGGGGTCTATCCACAGCCATCCAGTGCTCAGGATAAGTATACCGCCCAGGACCACTCCCGCGGATATCCCGGCATCAGCTGCCATATGAAGAAAAGCTCCGCGGATGTTCAAATCTTGCTTTTGCCCCTTGTAAAACAGTGAGGCAGCTGCTGCATTGATGATCACCCCGATAACCGCCACCACAATCACAATTCCGCCTTCCACTGGTCTGGGATCAAAAAAACGCCCCACAGCTTCCCAGACAATAATGCCCAGAGCCACAAGCAGAAGAATAGCACTGGCCAGAGAAGCCATGACTGTTGCCTTGCGCAGACCATAAGTCCTTTTCTTTGTTGCTGCCCTGGCTGCGAGCAGACTTGCCCCCCAGGCCAGCAGCAAACTGATCACATCGCTTAAAGTATGTCCTGCGTCTGCTATCAGGGCAAGAGAGCCGGCAAGCAGCCCGAATCCCACCCCCACAACAACCAGAAGTATATTAAGGCCGACACCAAGGGCAAAGGCGCGGTTGTAATTCATTTGCTCATGACTGTGATCGTGACTCATAACCAGCACTGTTTATCGAAACTGACTCGGACATTCAAGCTTTTCCCGGAAAAACAGCAAAAATTGAGCTTCAAAATATCGATCAAGTCTGATAGTGCTTTTTTACGAATTACGCGCATCTACGGCGCCAGAAGAGAAAAAAATGTTTTCCGGATGAAAACTATTTGGTTTCCGTCGGGACTGTTGGCTCCAGGACAGGCCTGCCGCCGGTTAATTTCCAAACCCAAACCAGCAGGAGAGATTATGTGCAATGATTGCGGCTGCGGTGCAGAAAAAGAATCAAAACATCAGAAGTTCGTCCATGACCATGAACATGCTCATGGAGACAAAACCCATGTACATCCTCATGACCATGACCATGAACATGACCCGGAAACCGGGAAAGTAATTCCTCATGACCACGCCCACAGCCACAAAAATTAATCCTGTCGGGCGACCACAAAAAAGGGCGCTTTAAAGCGCCCTTTTTTATCGGAAACCACTCGTCCGCTAACGTTAATCCTGCTTATTTCTTGTTCCCTTAAGCATATTTGGATGATGAGCTTCGAAATCCATCTCCTGAATATGACAGACTGAGCAGCTGTTGTTGGCCCCTATGGCATAAGGCTCACCCTGGTACTGCAGAGGCTGGACATTATCCCTGTCTCTTCCGAACTTGTTCACGGCGGGATACTCCGCATGGGTGGCACCGTGACAGGACTGACACATAAGCCCCATATAATCCATACGCAGCCTGTAGAGCTCGTCCACGTGTTCATTCCAGACATTAAAGGCCCGAACCTCATGACTTTCAGGCCGGCCAAAATCCTCATGGCAGGTCAGGCAGTCAGGCTGCTGATGCCAGGGAATCCTGGGATTAATATCTTCAATGGAAGCAACAAGCCTGGGCTTAATATTCTCCATAAGTTTTCCCGCCTGCTCAGTTTTGCCTTGTTCATATTCTCCCTTGAGCAGAGTCAGGGCATGATCTTCCAGGGTGCCGTGGCAATAAGTACAGTCCAGCCTGATATTGGTGGCGTGCACTCCGCGCTTGCAGTCGGTAAGCCCATCCGGATCGCTGGGATGACAGGCGTTGCAGGCTTCGGCTCCTTCCCGGTCGGTCAGGTAATTAACATGAAACCCGTGCAAAGCCGCCGGCAGATTCAATATTTCCGGGTCCCCCAGGGCATTCAGCAGAGGATCAGGATGACAGCTCTGGCACAGGACCGGGTTGCCTGCCTCTGCATCGGCCATGAGCTCGGTGTTGTTTCGTTTATCGTGCAGCCTTAATACATCAGAAGCGGTAACCGCGGATATCCCCATCTTTCCCTGGACCCGCCACTCGCCTCCGTGACAGGTCTTGCATCCCATTTCCGCGGAAACAGGAGCCACTACTTTGGTCTGGGCCAGCAGCTCTCCGGATTCCCGGTCCCGGGCCTCCACGTAAAAGAAAGGATACGGATTAATGCTGCCGTCATCAGCGTAGGGAACAACAGGAATTCCGGCAGCCACGTAAGTCATCAGATCCTCATTGAGTTTGAACTCACCTGAAAGCCCAAGACCGCTCTTACTGATATTGTCAGGTAAGTCCTTGCCCACCAGGGACTGGGCATTATCCCAGAAGTCCACATGGTCGGCAGGATTTTCAAAACCATCCTCCACCCGGTAAGTGAGCACAACATCATCCAGAACGATTTCAGGCAGAAAATCCCTGCGTACCAGCTGGGCGTATAAAGTATTCCCCGGCGGCAGGAGAGACCAGTAATCATCACAATCTGATATGCATTTCAGCCCCAGAGTGTTCCAGGCCATAAGAACATATTCATCTTCATCCGGATCAAAAGGAGGAATATCAATATCATAATCCGGGACTTGAACCGGCTCATCCTCGCTGACTTCCTTCTGGTGAAGATCTTCAACAATATAGTGAGCCAGGGCCAGACGTTCCTGCCTGGTTCCCATAAACCGGGGCATATAATCATACAGCTTGCCCATTCCATTGAGCATTGAATCCATACCGAACAGACCGAACTTGGCGGTTAGAGGACGAATATTGTTCAAAGGGCCGTCCAGGCTGTGACAGCTGGAGCATTGCAAATTGTATATCTCGTGCCCGGCCTGGTTCATATTCTCATCTGTCAATTCACGGTTCTCGACCCATCTGGCCGTTTGAAGCAGTCCTTTTTCATTGATTTCCCCCTCCTTTTCCACCGGAATTGAGTTGGAATACATATGCTCATAAATAACATATGGTCTGCGGCCGGCTTCACGCATCCATTCAAAGCTGCCCATGTACAACAGACCGATGAACAGAAGAACAAGGGCAACAGGCCTTTTGATGGAACCGGGCATGCGTATGGAATAGATAAGCCCGCCCAGGACAATAATCACTGACAGCCAGATAAAAGCCTGGAAAAAGGGAATTATTTCTGGTGAACGGCCCAGGATCATGGCTTTGGCTCCCTCTGGAACCGCGTAAAGATACCAGATCCCGGAAAGAATCAGAAACACAAAAGGCAGAAGAAGCCACCTGGCGCAGTAGCGGATCATCTTTTCCCGGAAATCCTGGTCCTTTATCCATGAAG
>JAWOGL010000178.1:0-3500 GCA_046496945.1 Desulfonatronovibrio sp. | reverse complement strand
CCCCAGAGGTTGCCGATATTGATGCCTGCAGCAATTATCAGGCCGGCAAGCAGTACCCCGAATTTTTTCAGAAAAGCGGTTGTTTGTTTTTCCCTGACATGCTCGTAAAGCTGAATGGCTCCGTAAACGGCCACAATCAGCCCCAGGTAATAAGTGATCTGGAAATGGTTGGCAAAAAGCTGCAATCCCATGAAAATGGCAAAAAGCAAACCTCCACCCCAAAGGTGCCCCCTGAAGGTATATATGATGGCACCCATTACCGGAGCCATGTACCCGATGGCGACAGCTTTCGAGTTGTGGCCGGCTTCAAGAATGATAAAATGATAGGAGGAGAAGGCAAAAGCCAGGGAACCCGCCAGCGCGATCCATGGGTTCACCCTCAGCAGCAGCATAAAAATGAAAAAGCCCGCAAAATACAGGAATATCATATCCGCAGGCCTTGGCAGCCATAAGGTCATGGCATCATGAAAGAAGCCGGCAATATTGTTGGCCCACTGAACGGATATCTGAAAAGCAGGCATGCCACCGAACATGCTGTTTGTCCATAGTGGCTCTTCGTCGGTTTCTCCACGAAAGTCGATAATCTCTTTGGCCATACCCTGCCAGTTGACGATATCGGGTTGCATAAGTTGCTTGCCTTCAAGGACAGGGCTTACATAAGCGATGCTAAGAATGAAAAAAATAATGATGGCCGCCAGATAAGGCATGAACTGTTTCGGGCGCAGGTCTTTCATTGATGTAAAGTTTAATTGATGAGTTGCTTCAAGCCGGAACTATTCCTTTTCTTCCTTGATCTCTTCGTAATCTACATATTCCCCGAGCCGATCGGTGTCGGGTTTCCTTTTGTCATCCATGCGGGAAATATGAACATCTCCGCTTTTTCGCTTGCGACGTGCCTGATGTGCCTGTGGGTTATTGCGGTAAAAACGTTGCTGGTACCTTCTGATATACCATTTGGCAATCCAGGGAAAAACAACAGTGGTTAAAACCCTGAATATCAAGTAGATGATTATAAATGTGGCAATGATCCTCAGCATAAAATCTCCTGGTCTGTGTTGCCACAAAAGTAACAAAAATATGTGTTCTGAAGGGATTCACAGAAAGCGTACCTTTGTAAATTATAGCTTTTTAACTTGTGTCATTATCGTTTATGGGGGGGTTAGTCAGAAGTAATCAGCAGTTTTTGCCTGTAACCCGCGAGGAAATGGATCGCCTGGGATGGGAGCAGGCGGATGTCATCCTGGTGTCCGGGGATGCTTATGTGGATCATCCGGCATTTGGTACAGCCGTTCTGGCCCGTATTGCAGCGTATTGCGGGTTGCGGGTAGCTGTACTTCCCCAGCCCAACTGGCGGGATGACCTGCGCGACTTCAAAAAGCTGGGGCCGCCGAAATACTTCTTCGGCGTAAGTGCCGGTTCGATGGATTCCATGGTCAATCATTATACTGCCCGCAAGCGAAAGCGGAGTGAGGATGCCTACACACCCGGAGGACGGCCGGGGTACCGGCCTGACATGGCTTCGGTGGTTTATACCCGCATCTTAAAACAACTCTACCCTGATACCCCTGTTTTGCTCGGAGGGGTAGAGGCTTCCATGCGGCGTTTTTCTCATTATGATTACTGGGAGGACCGTGTGCGCCCTTCTGTGTTGGTGGAAAGCGAGGCTGATATGTTGTTATACGGCATGGCGGAGATGCCGTTTATGCGAGTGATTGAGCTGTTGGAACGGGGTGTCCCTTTTCCCTCGCTCCATAATATTTTGCAAACGGCTTTTGTAACCGGGAAAAACGATCCGCTTCCTCCACTGAAAGGAAGAAAAGAAACGGTCCTCCCTTCCCATGAGGAATGCCTTTCAGATAAGCGGGTTTTTGCTGATACTTTTCGTATTATTGAGGAGGCCTCCAATCGCATGAACCCTGACCGCCTTATTCAGCCCCATGGTGAGAAAATAGTGGTGGTTAATCCTCCATTCCCGCTGCCGGACCAGGCTGGGGCCGATCTTCCCTGGAATCTGCCTTATACCCGGCTTCCGCATCCAAAGTATCAGAAAAAGCCTGCCATTCCTGCCTATGAAATGATTAAGCATTCGGTAACCCTGCACCGTGGTTGCTTCGGCGGGTGCAGCTTTTGTGCAATTGCCGCTCACCAGGGAAAGTTTATTTCCAGCAGGTCTGAAAGATCCGTTTTGCAGGAACTGGAAAAGATTGTGCAGATGCCGGGATTTAAGGGACATATTACAGACCTTGGCGGGCCTTCCGCCAATATGTACCGGATGGGGGGCAAAGATCCTGAAGTATGCCGGAAATGCCGGCGTCCTTCCTGTATTTTTCCGGATATCTGCCATAACCTGAATTACAATCACAACCCGCTGAACCGGCTTTATGATAAGGCCCTGTCTGTTCGGGGAGTGAAAAAGGTAACCATTGGAAGCGGCATTCGTTACGATATGCTTGAAGGAAAGTCTGCTTCTGTCAATCAGGCATATGGACTGGAGGAATATACCCGCAGGCTACTCTTTCGGCATGTGTCGGGCCGGCTTAAAGTGGCCCCGGAACACACAGAAAAACATGTGCTCAGATCAATGCGAAAACCCTCCTTCAGCAGTTTTGAGCGTTTTCAGAGCCGGTTCAGGGATGTATGCCGCCGGGAAGGGCTGTCATGGCAACTGGTACCCTATTTTATTTCCGGTCATCCCGGATGCCGGGAGAAAGATATGCAAAACCTGGCTGTCGCCGTGAAACGAACCGGACTCAGGCCGGAACCTGTCCAGGAGTTTACCCCGACACCCATGACACTGTCCACCACCATGTACTATACAGGCATTGACCCTTATTCAGGGAAAAAGGTGTTTTCGGCGCGTAGCGATGAGGCCAAGAAAAGACAAAAATCTTATTTTTTTCAGTGAAACATGCCGGCTACGTGGACCCAGAAGGTACGATGAAAATCTTCGCCCTTGCTGCCAGGGTATCTGTCAAGGAATGACCAGCCTTCTTCTTTCGGTCTGATCACAATCTGATGATCCCGGTCGTATAAATAGGGCACTTCCGGGTGGAACTGAATCCCCAGTACATGGGGGAAATTAATATGTTCAATGGCTTCCACCACCTGCTCATCGGCTGACCAGGCCGTAGCCCTGAGACCTGACCCCATATCATCTATTGCCTGATGATGCGAACTTAATACAAAGGGCTGAAGATCGGGATCACCGGTAATAACTCCCAAATGACTTTCAGGTACTGCCATAATGGGATGGTAGCTGGGCGTCGACACATCCCTGTCAAGCCGATAGTAAGAGTAATAGTTCCTGTGCCTTTTGTCCGGATCCAGGGCAACCACTTCTTCGACGGTATGGGCGTTATAAATTTCCGTTGGAATGTCCTGGATCAGGGTGCCGCCGGTAGCCACATTCATGGTTTGCATCCCAAGGCAGATGCCCAGAACCGGATATTCGGGCTTGTCAACCAGCAGCGGAATATAATCCGGATCCTGGTCACCTCCCA
>JAWOGL010000150.1:0-3082 GCA_046496945.1 Desulfonatronovibrio sp. | reverse complement strand
TCTGGCCGACCGGGACGTAAATATTACTCTCAAGCGGGTCTGGTCTTCCCTTTCTTTCTGGTTCAAGCTGAAATTTCTCGCACATCTTATGCTCAGCATGATGTTTCAAGGCAATATTGAAAAAGAAGATATCGAAAAACTAAAGAAAAAGGATCAGCTTGAACTGGTCATGGACGAATTTTCCAAATCTTTTCCCCAGGTACAAAAAACCCTGGTGGATGAGCGGGATAAATTTCTGGCCCACAAGATAGCTTCCGCGTCAGGGCGGAAAGTTCTGGCTGTGGTCGGAGCCGCTCATATCCCGGGTATTTCCAAATACCTCGACCAGGATATTGATGTTTCCGCTCTGGTCCGCACTCCTCCTAGGCCTGTATGGCCCACCGTGGTTAAATGGGGTATTCCTCTTCTTATTTTAGCCCTGCTGACCTACGGGTTTATGGCTCACGGCGCCCAGCACTCGGTTCAGTCCATTTACATATGGGTTCTCATCAATGGAGTGTTTTCCGCTTTGGGGGTCAGCCTGGCTCTGGCCCATCCTCTGACTGTTTTGAGCGCTTTTGTGGCCGCGCCCATAACCAGCCTGAATCCCACCATGGCGGCCGGCTGGATCGCGGGGCTGGTCCAGGCGTGGATCAAAAAGCCCATTGTGGCTGATCTGGAGAACCTGCCCGAGGCCCTGACCACTCTCAAAGGATTCTGGCTTAATCCGGTCTGCAGGATTTTGCTGGTAGTTGTTATGGCCAACCTGGGAAGTTCCCTGGGCACTTTTGTGGCCGGAACCTGGATTGCCAGCAGGGTGCTTTGATCTCTGCCGGATTTCTGCTATTTTAATGCACCGGGTATCCAGGCCCGGGTCCCGGCTGGTCAAATCATGGAAACCCAGGCAAAAAGCATTACCTTGAAATTATGAAAACAACTGATCCATCCGCCAAACCTCGTCGCTTAAGTCTTAAAGCAGTTGCGGGCATTGTGGCTCTGGCCATTATCTTCAGTGTGGCTGTGACCTTGATTGCAGCTAAAATGTGGCTCTTTCCAGGGCCGATCAATCCTGTGGACATGAACCAGCGTGAAGAGCAGATCCTTGAGGCCAAGCTGAATACACTTAAAAAGGCTGAAATGGACCAGGGCACAGCTGAATCACCGTCCCTGGCTCCCAGGCCATACCTTGAAACACCTGAAGACCGGGTCATATATTTTACCCAGCGGGAATTAAACGCCATGATCGCCCGTAACCCGGACCTTGCAGGGCGGGTGTCCCTGCATCTTTCCCAGGGGCTGATATCCGCCACCATGCTGGTTGATCCGCCACCTGATTTCCCGGTGCTGGGCAACAAAACAGTCCGGGTTTCAACCGGTCTGCATATTGATTATCAGCAGGGACGGCCGGTTGTGACTATTCAGGGCGTAAGCATAATGGGAGTGCCCGTGCCGGGGGCCTGGCTGGGAGGATTGAAGGAGCGGGATCTGGTTTCCTTTTACGGAACCGAGGGCGGGTTCTGGCAGGCCTTTTCCCGGGGGGTCGCGGATCTCCGGGTGGAACAGGGCAAGCTGCGGGTGGAACTGGCGGACTAAAGGCTGAATTTATGAAGTTTCCCATGCGCATATTTGGTGAGATCAAAGGGGTTCTCCCGGACCACCCTTCTTTTCCAGCTGAGCAGGCTATCTCTCCGTTCCAGCTTAAAGACAACCGCATGGAAATTGAATACGAAGGTCCTTATATAGATATTGAGCAGCTTCTGGATGATATTTTGCCCGGACTGGATGAAAATGCTTACGGCTATGTGGATTGCATTGATCATGAAAACTGGGAAGTAGCCAGGTTTTCCATAGATCAGGGTGTGCTGTCCTGCAAAAAAGTAAATCCGGATAATTCCCTGGAAGCGTATAAGTGGTAAGCAAGTGATGGAGCAAAACAGCATCTGCAAAACAGCCGGACAGACTTTAAAGGCATCCAGGGTATATATTATGATCAGTGTCCTGATCTATGTCCTGTCCGCCCTGGCCGGCTGGGTTTACTCCGGAGAACTGGATTTTATGAAATTCCAGTTTGAAGAGCTGGTCCAGAAATTTGAAGGTTTAAGCGCTTTTGAGTTTATTGTCAGGATTTTTATTCATAATCTTACAGCCGCCTACCTGGCCATGTGTTTTGTGGTTCTCTGGGGGGTGATCCCTTTGATCATGACGATTTTTAACGGGCTCATTCTGGGCTGGTTTGCCGGATGGATGGATCAGGCCTCCTGGGCGGAACTGCTGGTCATGCTGGCCCCGCACGGAATATTTGAGTGGCCGGCCCTTTTTATCGCCTTTGGAGTCGGTATGTGGAGGGGGCTGGGAAACTTTTTCGGTGGACAGGATATTCCCTGGACTGAGCGCTGGAAACGGGCCAATTCAGTTTTTTTTATTTTTGTGGTCCCCCTTCTTCTGGTTGCGGCGGTCATTGAAGGACGGTATCATCTATTCAACATGCTTTTTTGAATCCGGCAAGCTCAAAGGTCAATGTTTATAAATTATTAAAGCCATTAGTGCCATTAGTGCCATGAATACCAAAGAAAGATTGAATATAATAATTGAGGATCTTTACGGATACGCCCTGGACCGGGAGGATGTTAAATGGATTACCGGTACCGTGCCCCAATCAGCAGGACTTGATCCTGACAGGCTGGAATACGAGCTGCACCTGCTGAAGATCGTCACTGTGGGCTGGAGCATCGCGTATTATCTGCAGGAGGACCCGGTCAAGGACAAGGTGGTGGAACCTTTCTGGCAGAGCATTCACGAGGTTTCCACAGGCCTTTCACAGGCTACGGGCATGCTTATCGGTAAAGAGATTGATTATTTCAACGAGCTCAGGTCCAGGCTGGAAGGTTATGTACTGGCCATGTCCAGAACCGGCCATGATAACCCTGCTGAGGCCATAGGGCCGGAATTTGCCGCCAATTTCGGCCTTCCTGAAGATCTGGCAGTTTCCATGGCCGGTTCCAGGATGTTCATGGCCGCCGCCCGGGGAGTAAAAGAGTACCTGCAGACCGCCGAGTTTGATATACAATGAAATATGTAACTATTCACCATAGCCAGCGGCCAG
>JAWOGL010000087.1:0-8560 GCA_046496945.1 Desulfonatronovibrio sp. | reverse complement strand
GATCGGTCCGTTCGGCAATCGTATCACCTGCAGTAAATGCCCGGTGAGGTACATCGTGGAACTCGCCGACAGTCACCGACCCCTCCCGGAGCCGCCCTGAAAGCCGGGATTAGCAATGGTTATTTCCGGCCCCCAGGTTTTCCCTCCGTCTTCACTCCGGCGAGATCTAAAGATCAGCTGCTGTTAAGGGTTCTGACGATTTCCAGACAGGTGTCAGCTTTATTCAGGGTGTAAAGGTGAACCCCGGGTGCTCCCCCCCGCAAAAGACCCTTGACCTGGTCAATGGCATGCTGGGTACCGACTTTCTTCACCTCCGGGGAACCGCCTCTTTTTTCCGCGTCTTCCAGGGATTCCATAAAACCGGGAGGAAGACTGGCACCGCTCAGACTGATACTTTTCTTTATTATATTCAGGCTGGTAACCGGAAGGATACCCGGTATCAGAGGCTTGTCCACTCCCATGGCCCGGGCCTTTTCCAGAAAATTAAAATAAAGAGCATTGTCAAAGAAAAGCTGAGTAACCGCCAGGCTGCCGCCCAGATCAAGCTTCTTCTTCAGAAACACCAGATCCTGCTTAAGGCTTTCAGCCTCTATATGCCCTTCAGGATAAGCCGCCACTCCCACGCAGAATTCCGGGAATTCCCTGCGGATAAAGCTTACCAGATCAGAGGCATGCTGAAACTCCTCACTGTCCGGAATAAAGTTCTTTTCCCCCTGGGGCGGATCACCTCGCAGGGCCAGGACGTTTTTCACTCCGGCAATGCTCAGTTCCTGCAGAAAATCCCGGATCTTATCCCGGGAGGCCCCCACACAGGTCAGATGAGCCATTGGCTCAAGACCCAGATCATTTTTCATTTTACTGACAATTTCCAGGGTATAATCCTGGGTACTGCCCCCTGCTCCATAAGTAACCGAAACAAAAAGAGGATTAACCTCTTTGAGTTTTTCCACCTGACCAAAAAAAACCGGCCAGGCCGACTTTTCCCTGGGAGGAAAAAACTCCAGGGAGATGAAGTTTTTCTGTTTAGGTATAAGCTCACTGATTTTCAAATTCGTACTCCTTGATAATTAACAGACCAGGCTGAAGGGCGGAACCTGATCAGGCCATTACATCTCCGATCTGAAAAATCGGCAGATACATGCTGACCACCAGTCCACCCACAATCACGCCCAAAACCACGATCATAATAGGTTCCATAAGCGAGGTCAAAGTCTCCACAGCTACGTCAACCTCATCATCATAAAAATCCGCCACTTTTCCCAGCATGTTGTCCAGAGCGCCGGTAGTTTCCCCGATGGAAATCATATGAATGACCATGGGCGGAAATATGCCTGTTTCATCCAGGGGCTCGGCCAGGGTCTGACCCTCGGAAATGCTCTTTTTGGCCTCCAGCACCCCCAGCTCCACAGTCTTGTTGCCTGATGTCCTGGAGACGATATCCAGGGCGCTTAATATGGGCACGCCTGAAGAAATCATTGTGCTGAGGGTCCGGCTGAATCTGGCCACGGCCACTTTTCTAAGCAGTGGACCGAATACCGGCACGAACAATATCCAGTGATCCACCAGAATTTTTCCGCGCTCCCAGCGGTAAAAAAACTTAAAAGCAATAAAAGCCGCCACCAGGGCGAAAATGATGTACAGATAATTTCCAGTGACAAACTGGCTCAGGTTAATAACTATCTGGGTCGGTAACGGAAGGGCACCTCCGAAATCAGCAAACATCTGCTCAAAAGTGGGAATGACGAAAATAAGAATAATGGCGATGACCCCTACTGCCACGGTGATAATGACCCCGGGGTAAATCATGGCGCTTTTGACCTTGGATTTGAGCTTGGCCGCCTTTTCAATATACTGGGCCAGACGGTCCAGAACCACATCAAGGACTCCCCCGGTTTCACCGGCATCCACCATATTGGTATAAAGATCGTCAAAAACGTCCTTGTGCTTGCTCAGGCCTTCGTAAAGGGAGGCTCCTCCTTCAATATCGTTTTTGACCTCATAAAGCTTGCGCCGCAATACCTTGTTTTCAGTCTGTTCGCACATGACCTGAAGGGACTGCAGAATAGGCACGCCTGAATTGATCATGGTGGCGAACTGTCTGCTGAAAATAACCATATCCCTGGAACTGACCCTGCCTTCCAGAAAAGTGCCCTCAAGAATATCCTTGGGCTTGGGCTTGACTTTTAT
The DNA here is from genome assembly GCA_046496945.1 of Desulfonatronovibrio sp. Classification (GTDB taxonomy): domain Bacteria; phylum Desulfobacterota; class Desulfovibrionia; order Desulfovibrionales; family Desulfonatronovibrionaceae; genus Desulfonatronovibrio. The sequence goes on along the minus strand of JAWOGL010000087.1, from coordinate 6,373 downwards.
ATCAGTAAGCCCCCTTCTCTTAAGGAGGTTTTCAGCCATATCTAAACTGGGAGCATCAAGGTCGCCCTTGATTTTCCTGCCGGACCGGTTTTTGGCTTTGTAAATGAATATTGGCATGATTATTCCAGGTTAATGGGTTTATGAGAATTTTTCTGACCGGACTTCCATCAGATATTTGTCGTTCTCAGAACCTCCTGGGCAGAGGTAAATCCCTGGGCCATTTTAATCAGTCCGCTCCTGCGCATGGTGATCATTCCTTCCTCAATGGCGGTTTTCCTGAGCACCAGTTCGCTGGCTCCGGAAAGTATCTGTTCCTGAATCCTGGAACTTACCGTGAGCACCTCATACAGACCGGTCCTTCCCCGGAAACCTGTCTGATTGCATTCATCACATCCATTGGCCTGATATATTTGCGCGTCTGCAATTTCCTGCTCAGACATTCCCATTTCCTGCAGGCCTGCCTTATCCATTTCATCCGGGACCTTGCACACCGGACAGAGCCTGCGAACCAGCCGCTGGGACATGATCACGTTTACAGCCGATGCCACCAGAAAACCGTCAACTCCCATGTTTACCAGTCTGGTCAGCGTGGAGGGGGCGTCGTTGGTATGCAGGGTGGCCAGGACCAGATGACCGGTAAGCGCGGCTTTGACCCCTATTTCAGCTGTTTCCAGATCCCGGATTTCTCCAACCAATATTATATCCGGATCCTGGCGCAGAAAAGAGCGAAGGGCCGCGGCAAAGGTCAGACCCACCTCTTCCATGACCTGTACCTGATTGACCCCTTTGAGGCTGAATTCCACCGGGTCTTCAGCCGTGGATATATTTACCCCTTCCTTGTTCAGTTCCATTATGGCCGAGTAAAGGGAGGTGGTTTTTCCGGAACCGGTGGGGCCGGTGACCAGAACCATTCCGTACGGCTTTTTAATGGCAGCTTCAAAAGCTTTAAAAGACGACTCTTCCAGGCCCAGCTTGACCATGTCCACCTGCAGGGCTGATTTATCCAGGATCCTCATGACCACCTTTTCGCCGAACAGGGTGGGCAGGATGGATACGCGAAACTCGATATCCTTGCCGTCGGGGGTGCGGACTTTTATCCGGCCGTCCTGGGGCAGGCGCTTTTCCGCAATATTAAGATGAGACATAATCTTAAGTCTGGAAATAATGGAGTTCTTCATAGTCATGGGCGGGCGCATGACCTCTTTGAGCATTCCATCCAGACGCATCCGCACTCTGAAATCTTTTTCATAAGGTTCTATATGGATATCTGAAGCCCGCTTGCTGATGGCTTCCATAATAATCAGATTGACCATCTTGACCACCGGGACCTGGGAGGCGGCCTCCAGGGTGGCGGTTTCGTCCTTGACCTCGGATGATTCAGATACTGACATGTCCTGAGCTGCCATATCAGCTAAAAGATCATCAAAATTATCCCCGCTTTTGTCCCTGAACTTGTCAATGGCACTGGAAATGGATGATTTGGAGGCCAGGTGAACTACGGGTTCAAGCCCGGTCATAAAGCGGATATCATCCAGGGCGGTTATATTATCCGGCTCAAAACAGGCCAGAAAAAGCTTGCTGCCCCGAATGCAGAAAGGCGCGGCCTGATACTTATTCCATTTCGCCTTCTCCAGAATATCCATGACCTGTTCAGGTATATTCAAAGCTGCCGGCTCAACCACGGGCAGCCCCAGGGTGCAGGCCATGAAATCCCGGTACTGCTGCTCGGTTACAACTCTGCTCGACAGGGCAGCCCGGGCAAAATCAACTCTTTGTCTGGATTGTTCTTCTTTGACCACCTTGACCTGACTGTCATCCAGGCCTGCCCACTGAATCAGCTTTCCAGCCGGAGAAAGTTCATCCATAACAAACACCTTTTCCTGAATCATTTTTTATTCGCATCCGTTCACCAGTTTTTCTGGTCAGCCGCAATATTCAGGGCCTGCCGGGTAAGGACTTTTTCAACACACAGTTAAAAGATACTTTTATTCTTTTGCTGACTCAACCCCTGCTATCTCCTGTTCCAGCTTTTCCAGCCTGTGCATGATGGTCTCGTTTTCTTCCACCAGAGCCTGATACTCGGCATTGAGCTGTCTGAATCTGTCCGGAGACTGATAAGTTTCAGGCAGGGCCAGGATGGTCTCCACCTCTTCCTGCCTGAGCAAAGCCTGTTCCAGCCGGGCTTCCTTTTGCCGGTACTCCTTTTTCAAGGGCTTAACCAGCTGGTAGATCCGGGTTCTCAGCTGGGCTTCCCGCCTTTTTTTCTGTTTCTGGGAACATCCGTTTTTTCTGGTCTGCCCTGAATCCTGAATTTCATCCGGGGAAGGCTCGCCCATTTTTTTTAAATAATTTTTATAGTACTGGTCAAACTTTACCCCGTGTTGAATAATTTCACAACCTTCCAGAGACCAGACCTCGCCGGCTACTTTGGACAGTAAATAACGGTCATGGGCGATAATAAAAACTGCTCCGGAAAAATCCCTGAGAGCGGCGATCAGGGCTTCTCTGCTTTCCATATCCAGATGGTTGGTGGGTTCATCCAGCAGCAGAAGGTTGGCCCTGGTCAGAAAAAGTGAAGCCAGGATCAGCCTTGATTTTTCCCCGCCGCTGAGGCTCATCACCTTTCTGTCCCAGAAAGATTCATCCAGCATAAAAAGGCCCAGCACTGAACGTATTTCCTCTTCAGTGGGATTGTCCCGGGATAATCTCCTTATTTCCGTAAGCACGGTATTTTCCAGGACCAGGGTATCGGTCTGGTGCTGGGTAAAATAGGCCGGATGAGTATTCTGGCCCAGCTTGACATATCCCGAATCAGGTGCAAGCTCCCCCATGATCAGCTTAAACAGGGTGGATTTTCCACAGCCGTTGGGACCCAGCAGGGCGATTTTCTGTCCGTCAAAGAGCTGAAAATTAATATCCGTGAACAGATCTTCCTCTCCGGGATGACCAAAACCAAGATCAGCACAGGTAATGGCCAGGCGGCTGGCCTTTCTGGGACTGGGCCAGGAAAAATTAAGGGTCTTGCCTCTTTGATCAGCACTGTAATCCTGCATCCTGCCCGCCAGTTTGTTCATGCGGGCCAGTCTGGCCTGGGCCTGCCTGGCTTTGGTGGCTTTATACCTGAAACGGTCCACAAAACTTTTCAGATGATCTATCTGGCTGGACATTTTGTCCCTTTCCTTTTCCTTAAGCAGCTCCCTTTGCTCGTGCCATCTGGTAAAATCCGTGTAATTGCCCTGACGGAAATATGGCCTGTCAAACCCCAGATGCAGTATATGCGTGGAAACCCTGTCCAGAAAAAACCGGTCATGAGCCACAAAGATAAGTATCCCGGAAAAACTGAGCAGGTAATCCTCCAGCCAGACCACTGCTTCCATGTCCAGATGGTTGGTGGGTTCATCCAGAATCAGTACGTCCGCTCCCTGCAGAAGCACTCTGGACAGTTTGGCCCTTTCCCGCCATCCTCCGGACAAACGCCTTAAAGGGGCACGCAGGCTGTCTTTTCCAAAGCCCAGTCCGGACAATATCTTTTCCGCCCTGTATTCGGGATTGTAACCGTAACTCTCTTCCATCTCAGCCTGCTGGTGTGAAAGACTCATCATGAGGTCATTGTCCTGCCGGGCTGCCGCGTCTTTCCATCTGCGCCAGAATTCCCCCCAGTCCGGCAGGACATCAAGGACGTATTCCAGCAAAGGACTGTCCAGCTGTGATTCCAGTAAATCCTGAGCCACATAACCAATTCTCATGCCTCTGGGCTTGCTGATGATTCCGCTGTCCGGCTCAGTCAGTCCGGCCATCATTTTAAGCAAAGTACTTTTACCGCATCCGTTGGGGCCGGTCACTGCCAGACGGTTGCCCGGATTAGCCTCAAAACTCAGGCTCCGGAAAAGCTCCTCTGCGCCATAAATCTTGGAAATATTACTAACGGTTATTTTCATTTATTATTTTCTGGTTATAATTTTTTTTCGACAAAATCCGGGACTGAAATGTCAGGGACCATAACAGCTTTATGCTTTTAACTTTTTGAATCAATTCAGCAAATATATTATCAGCCACTGAATCCAAGGCCGGTTCCCGGCTGCCGGTTATGATGAATAGTTACAACTTTTTGAACTTTGAACTTTGAACTTTGAACATTGAACATTGAACATTGAACTTTGAACTTTGAACTTTGAACATTGAACATTGAACTTTGAACTTTGAACTTTGAACATTGAACTTTGAACATTGAACATTGAACATTGAACATTGAACATTATAAATAGTCCAACTCTCTTTTAAAATCAATTAAGCCGCTGTCCTGTTCATTTTTTTGTCATTGAATTTTTATCCGCTCCGTTGTAGACAGAAAAAATTATTGCTTACAATAAAAAATATGGAGGAAAACAAGCATGATACCTGAAGATCTCCTATATACCAAATCCCATGAATGGGTCAAAGTCAGCGGCGATTTTGTCCTGACAGGAATTACTTTTTTTGCCCAGGAACAACTTGGAGACATAACCTTTGTTGAACTTCCGGAAGTGGGCCGGATGCTGGAGCAGGGCCAGGAAATGTGCGTTGTGGAGTCAGTCAAGGCTGCCAGTGAAGTTTACGCCCCGGTCTCCGGGGAAGTGGCAGAAGTCAATCTGGAGCTGGAGAACGAACCTCAACTGATTAATGAAGACCCATTCCATAAGGGCTGGCTGTTGAAAATCAAAACCAGCGCACCGGTCACCGGCCTGCTCTCTGCGGATGAATATGCCGCGCTGGTGGAGAGTGAATAGTTATCCCGGAGCGATCCTTAACATAGCTTTGAAACTTTAAGCAGTAAAAAATGCCATACATACCTCATACCCCGGATCAGCAGAAACAGATGCTGGAAACCATCGGCCTTGAATCCACAGAAGATCTTTTTCAGGATATTCCCGCGGATTTAAAAACCCGGAACTTTGACCTTGCCCCGGGCAAAAGCGAAATGGAGGTTGTCGGATTTCTAAGGCAACTATCCCAGCGCAACAGTACCGGCCTGAAAAATTTTCTGGGAGCCGGATATTACGATCATTATATTCCTGCTGCCGCCCCGGCCCTGATTTCCAGATCAGAGTTCTACACCGCCTACACTCCTTATCAGGCCGAGGCCTCCCAGGGAAGCCTGCAGGCCCTGTTTGAATATCAGAGCGCCGTGTGCAGACTCCTGGACATGGATTACGCCAATGCTTCAGTTTACGACGGGGGCACAGCCATTTACGAAGCCATGATGATGGCGGTAAGGCACACCAGACGAAAAAAGATAATTATCTCCGGCGACGTAAGCCCGATTTATCAGCACATGCTCCAGTGCTACACCAAGAACCTTCATCTGGAACTGAGAATAATAAAACAGTCCAATGGACTTCCCGTGCTGGAAAATCTCCAGGAATCCCTGGACGATTCCTGCGCCGCCCTGATTGTGCAAAACCCCAACTTTTTTGGAAACATCCTGGACTACCAGACCCTTTTTGACCATTGCCGCAGCCAGGGTATAGTATCCGTACTGTCGGTTTATCCCCTGCTGCAGAGCGTTATTAAAACCCCGGGAGAGATGGGGGCGGACCTGGCCGTTGCCGAGGGACAGTCCCTGGGGCTTCCCTTAAATTTCGGCGGCCCGTACCTGGGCATAATGACCTGCGCCCGGCACCTCATCCGGCAGATGCCCGGCAGGATAGTCGGCCAGACCCGGGATTCTGAAAACAGGACCGGTTATGTCCTCACTCTTCAAGCCAGAGAACAGCATATCCGGAGGGAAAAGGCCACCTCCAACATCTGCTCCAATCAGAGTTTATGCGCTTTGCAGGCTCTGGCCTATGTCTGCCTCATGGGGCCCCAGGGGCTGCAGCAGACTGCGCTGCAAAGCGTGGACCTGGCCCATTATGCAGCAGGAAAACTTACCGCCATCAAGGGAGTAAGTCTGCTTAACGACTCAGCTTTCGGCAATGAATTCGCCCTGTCTCTGCCGGTCAGCGCTTACGATCTTATCGGAGAACTGGTCCGCAAGGGCTTTGTACCCGGTTTTCCTCTGGGCAGATATTATCCGGGCATGGATAATTGTCTGCTCATGGCCTGTACCGAAAAAATCAGCAGGCAGGACATCGGCATCCTGGCCGAACTCATCAGAGGCATCATCAGCGCCTGACAGCGTGTTGAAAAAGTCCTTACCAGGCAGGTTGTTCAAAAATTCCAAGGGCAAGGAGCAAAAAAAGTTCAAGGTCGCGGCGTATTCAGGATACGTAAGAGTTTGAACTTTTTGCAGCGACAAAGCCAATTGGGAGATTTTCAACAACCTGCCAAGTCCTGATACCCGGATACAAAAACAGGCGGTATTTGCGGCAAACAGTTCAAATGGCAAAATAGA
>JAWOGL010000011.1:0-2758 GCA_046496945.1 Desulfonatronovibrio sp. | reverse complement strand
GTGAGAAATAAGAACAATCGCCCCCGGAAAAGTTTCCAGGCTCTGCTCGAGGATTTCCAGAGTGGGGATGTCGATATCATTGGTGGGCTCATCCAGAAGAAGAATATCAGCTGGTCTGAGCATCAGCCGGGCGATAAGCAGTCTGGACTGTTCCCCGCCGGACAGCCTGGATACCGGCAAAGGCAATTGTTCCGGAGTAAAGAGCATTTTTTTGGCCCAGGATACCACGTGCACAGCCCTGCCCTGAAACACTACCTGGTCTCCGCTGGGACACAAGGCGTCCTTGAGACTCTGATCCTGGTCCAGCTGCTCCCTGGCCTGATCAAAATAAACCACCCCAAGACCTTCAGCCCATTTAATCCGTCCCTGGTCAGGGTCAGACTCTCCAGCCAGAAGGCTCAGCAGGCTGCTTTTTCCGGCACCGTTTTTCCCCATAATTCCCAGGCAGCTCCGGGGAGAAAGAGTGAAGCTCAAGTTTTCAAAAAGGAGTTTTCCCTGACGCTTCAGGGATATATTTTCTGCCTGCACAAGTTTTCTGGTTTTCCTGCCTGTGCTGGAAAATTCAATCCGGGCAACGCGGTTCTGCGTGTTTCTGGACCTGACTTCACCCAGCTCGTCCTGTAGCGCGTAAGCCGCGTTTTTCCTGTATTTGGCTTTGGTGGTCCTGGCCTTCACCCCCTGGCGCAGCCATTCCACTTCCCTGCGGGTCTTGTTGGCCAGGCTCTGTTCCAGCTTGTCCTGGGATCTGACAAACTCCTCTCTTTTTTCCAGAAAGGTTGAATAGTTCCCTTCAACCCGCAGAAACCCTTTGGGATACAGTTTATTGAGCTCCACTGTCCGGTTGGTGACGTTTTCCAGAAAAGCCCGGTCATGACTTACCAGAATAAAAGCGAAATCAGGACTGGACAGGATCTTTTCCAGGAGCAGGATTCCCTCCAGGTCCAGGTGGTTGGTTGGTTCATCCAGAAGGAGCAGGTCGGGTTTCTGGATCAGGGCCCTGGCCATGGCCAGCCTTTTCAGCCAGCCTCCGGACAGGGTGGACACTGAAATATCAGGACTGGAAAAACCCATGCGGCTTGCCGTTATCTGCATGTGAACAAACTTATCAGATTCATGTCTGTCCTCAGGAGTGACCTCCAGCAAGGCCTGCTCCACAGTTTGATCCCGGGAAAAATTCTCGGACTGGGGAAGATAGGCCATGCGCAGATCCCGCCTGGAAACAACCTCTCCTGAATCCGGCGTTTCCAGTCCGGCCAGGATCCTTAGCAAAGTGGACTTGCCTGAGCCATTGGGACCGATAAGACCAGTGCGTTCTTCAGCAAAGAAACCAATATTCAGTTCTGTGAAAAGAGGCGTTGTGGCGTAGGACTTTTTTATGTCCCGACATGTTATTAAAGGAGTTGCTGACATGGTCCGGTTAAATCCTGATAAATAATTGTTTTGGGAATTGCCCCTGCCTCTACCCATTCTCATCAGGATTATCAATTGATCGGAAATAGATATTTTTTTTGCAGAAAGGCAAAGGACTCTGGAAAATTCTGGATAAAGGCTATTTGCCGCCCTTGGCCTTTGGATGAGCCAGGTCATAAATCCTGGTCACTTCCTCCAGGTTAAGGTGAGTATATCTCTGGGTGGTGGAGATTCGGCTGTGGCCCAGAAGTTCCTGGACGCTTCTTAAATCAGCCCCGCCCTGGAGAAGGTGAGTGGCAAAGCTGTGTCTGAGGCCGTGAGGACTGATGCTTTCCGGCAGGGCCACAATCTTGGACAGCCGGTCTATTATCCTGGCTGCTTCACGTCTGTTGAGCCTTTTGCCCCGCATTCCCAGAAACAAAGCGTTTTCCCGGGGATCAGGGTTAAAGGCCCGGCGCTGTAAAACATAACTTTTGATTCGCTCGCATCCCGCCCTGGTAAGAGGGGCCAGGCGTTCTTTCTGTCCTTTACCCATAACCCTGACCAGTGTTTGACCGGTGTCCACGTCATCCAGATCAAGATTTGTTGCCTCGCTCACCCTGAGCCCGGAACCGTAAAGCACTTCAGCCAGGGCCATATCGCGCAGGGCCTTTGGCGAAGGGTCCAGGGCAGCCTCCATAAGGGTTAATGCCTGGTCAACATTGAGAAAATCCGGCTGTGGCCGGTCCTGTTTGGGATTTCTGACTCCCTGGCAGGGATTCAGTCTGAGGGTCTTGTTTCTGAGCAGGAAACCAAAAAAGCTGCGCAGGGAGGAAAGTTTTCTGGACATGGACGATTTGGAAATGCCCTGTTTATGCAGATAAGCCAGAAACGAGTGAATATCCGCCCGGACAATACTCTCCGGCTCCTGACAGGTTTTTTGGCGGGGCTGCAGAAAAATTTCAAACTGTTCCAGATCCGAGCCGTAAGCCGCCACAGTGGAGCGGGAATACCCCTTTTCAATATCAAGATAAGCCAGAAAGACCTGGATATGTTCAGGAAGGTTTTCTACGGTCCAGGACATAATTGCTTCCAGCTTTTTTCTTGGCGATTTTCTTTAGATTCATGGCGATTTCCGATGCCTCTCCGTAGTGGGTCAACTCTCCGTCAATATTGAAGACCACGGCTATGGACACGCTCATCATGGGGAAATCATGAACTTTTCCCTGCCGGTCAGTGGAACGGATATATCCCTGTCTGCGGTCTTCCTGATCATAAAAATTGGGCACTATGCCGTCAAAATTCCGGATAAGTATCTGACAGGCGTTTTCCGCGTAATCCGGGGGGACCATGAACACAAAATCGTCTC
>JAWOGL010000277.1:0-5797 GCA_046496945.1 Desulfonatronovibrio sp. | reverse complement strand
AAACTGCTTGACAGAATATGTGAAAAAAAAGAGCTTGTAATGGTAGAAGAGTTAAGAAAAATAGATGAACTTACAAAGAGATTTACAAGAGAAGGAAACCCACCAAATATATTAGAAACCAAATACACCCTTGAAAAAACACAGCACTTTATTGATCAATTTCAAGAATAACAATCCTACGTGTCATTCTTTTATGGATATACCAATCAAATTTTTGGACTATCTTTAAACCCGCTTTTTTGGAGCCTTCATAGAAATCATAAGAATCTGGAAATATAATAACAGCCCTCTTAATTAAACACTCTCTCAACCGAGCTAAAAAAGAATCATATAATGCTTTGAGATCAGCAACATATGTATTTTGGCCATAAGGGGGATCAGTCACAATATAATCACAATTCTCCAAAAGCAAAGCATCTTTTTCAAATAAACTATAATCCTTTATACCCCAATGTAAAAGATTCTTTGCGTGATCAGTGTGGAAAACAATATTGTTATATCCAGCTGAACATTATGATGTATTGAAATATTACAGCCTGCTATAACCAGCCCAGGCCGGTGGCTACGCCCAGAAGCATCAGCAGGCTGCCTGTGGCAATCTTTGCCATCTGTTCCCATCTGCGGCGCGATTCACTGCCCAGACGCATACCAAGCCAGGTAAAAACTACAGAAAAAAAAGAAATAGTCCCTGCCAGAAGAAGTGGCTGAACCTTTCCCAGACCCAGGCTGAATCCCACCATCAGGTTATCTATACTGAGGCCGGCTGCCAGGAGCGTCAGCCCGCTCCAGCAGACGGTCAGCCGGGCAATACGATCATCATAACGCGAACTTTTTATGCCTCCGGTCACTGCCAGGAAACCCAGGCCCAAAAGAATGACTGCTCCTATGGCATTGGAGTGCAGTCCTGCGACTTCAGCCACCGCCCTTCCAAGACAGATCCCGATCAAAGGCACGACAAACTCAAACACCCCGAAAACAGTCATCACCCGGTAGCGATAGGCAATCTGTCCCATGGCTCCCAGGGTCAGAGCCACCGCGAAGTTGTTGGAACCAATAACAATTCCCAGAATAATCAGTTTCAGGGGGGTCACAGCGTCACAGCACCCGGCAAGGTATAATTTTAACAGGGTGTTGAAAATCTACCAATTGCTGCGCCGCTACAAAATGACAGGCTGGTTTGTACAAGCAGGAAAACATCCCGCTGATCTTTTTATATTTATCCATCACTTGGTCAGGTCAGGCCTCCAGCATGTCTGTTACTTCCTGTTCATCCAGATCATACCAGTGTCTGTAAGCTTCGGCCACGGCAAAAAACTGTGTTGTCCTGATATTGAGGCAATATATTTTATCCGCTTCAGTTGATATCTGATCAATGGTTCTCTGAGGGGCGGTGGGCACGGCAACTATTATCTTCACCGCCCCGGCCTTTTTGACCATGTCAATACAGGCCAGCATGGTGAATCCGGAAGCCAGACCGTCATCAACCAGAATAACTTTTTTACCGGCAACGACTGGAAAAGGCCGATCATGACGAAAAAGAGCGTTTCTTTTTTTAAGCTCCCTGCCGACTCTTTTCTTCTCTTCCTCGATCCGGGCTTCGCTTAAACTTAGCCTGGCCAGAAGACGCTCATTTAAAAATGTGGTACCGTCCTGGGCCATGGCCCCGAACCCGGCTTCAGGATTGTCGGGTATCTTGAGTTTTCTGGCGATGAGCAGGTCAAAAGGCAGGTCCAGAGTCCTGCTGACGACCAGCCCCACAGGCACCCCGCCCGAGGGAACAGCCAGCACCATAAGACCATTGGCAAGGGGATATTCCGGCTGAAGCATCATGGCCAGCATTTTGCCGGCGTCCTCACGGTCGTTGAAAACGTGACTCTCATCGCGAAACTTCTTCATTTCATGGATTTCTGCACTCATTTTTCACCTGGGTTGTGTGGTTTAACAATGTGTTAAAAAAGTCCTTAAAAAAACCTGTCATCCGTGCCCGATCTGTCAATTTCCGGATTCAGGATTTTCAATTCGGATGGGCAGCACATCCAGGATGGCCTGGTACTTTTCCAGCATGTCCTGCTCATCTCGTCCGCCCACGAAAATATTGGCCAGCTCAAAGCTGTAGCTGTTCTGTACAGCCACAAGTTCGGATAACCTTTCTCCTTCTTTGACCAGAATCTTTATTTCAGTCTCGGGAAACTTTTCCTCAACCTCCCTGATCTCTTCCTCTGTGGGAACCCTTTTTACAATACCGTCTTCAAAATGCCGGACCATAAAATGCCCGGCCACGTTATAAGAACCCTTTTTTTCCATAACCGGGGGTTTTCTGCCCAGACACAGGTCCACCATGATGGAAAAATGGGAATGACCATGTACCTTGGAAAAAATCTCAGTGTGGGCCTGGGAAACCCTGGGATTGATCTCCAGCAGATATATCTGATCTTTGGACTGGTCGTAATAAAACTCAATATTAAAGGGCGAATTATTCAGTCCGATATGAAGTATGATCTTTCTGGCGATATCCATCATCTTCTGCTCAATTTCCAGGGGCAGACTTGAAGGATACTGGTACCTGCCGAAAGATGTTCCGTCTTTTTCCCGGATGGAATCGACTATTCCATAGGCCACAACCTCACCCTGGAAGCAGTGTCCTTCCAGAGTAACCTGAAATCCTCCCATGGGATATTCCGCCAGACAGATCTTGCTCAAATCAGATACCTCCGGAGGAAGATGGGCGTATTTTTTTACAAAATAAGTGAAAGGCTCACACATGTACCCGGCTCTTTTTCTGATTTTACTTATGGCCTCATCAAAATCCTGTTTATTACTTATGCGAAAGCACATGAAAGACTTGAAGGATTTAATGGGCTTGATCCAGTAAGTGGGTTCCAGGGCTATCTTTTCAAAGGCCTGGTCATCATAGGGGTCAAAGGCCTGAAACTCAGTGATGTGTTCAGGTATGGCCTTTTTCTGCTCCAGCCTGCTCCAGTGTTTGTGTTCACACTTTAATACGCTCTCCAGACTGGGAGAAGGAAGACCGAAATGGTCGGCCAGTACCGGGACCATATCTGTTCCCGGAAAATCATAATATGAAGCCACTCCGTCAATATTGCCTTCAAAAGATTCCATTCTTTTAATGGCCTTGTTTATCAGCTCTTTCATGTCGAAAGACTCCACATCCCTGATCTCTGAATAATCCAGGGCCGCGTAAAAGTCGCACTCTTCCGCCTCGTGCAGTGCTTCCAGAAACCTTTTATTAAAATCGTCAAGTCCGACAATGAATATATTTTTTTTGGGCATGCAATAAACTCCTTTTTTTCAACAGCCGGCTAAATCATGTCCCTGGGAATGGATTCATCCCAGCTTTTGCTGAAGATCCTTACCTCTCCGTCGTACGCGTCCAGGGTGGCCACGATTTTAAACTGGGACATGGTTGAAGTCAGCACGGTCCTTGTTATGGCGGATAATTCACGGCCCATCCTGGTAAACCCTCTTCTGGAAATAACCTCCCCCCGAACCGAATTCACCTTGTTGGAAAAATGAGAAAAGTTTTCATATACATCTCTTTGCATGGCCATATCAATATCTTCCAGATACAACACGGGCTCGTTATTGGTCACATCCACCTTTACCGTGCTGTCTTTAAGATTGTGAGAAACCATCCACTCCCTTTTTTCAGGCTTGAGTTCTCTGGTGGATATTCCTTCCAGGGGGGGTGGGCAGTCAAAGGGAACCACGTCAAAGTCCTCGCGACTGGAATCCCTGACCGGCAGAATCAGCTTGGAATTTCCAGGATATACCGTCAGCCGGACTGTTTCCGGTGAAGGCCAGGCCAGAGGCCAGTAAGACGTGGAAATGGACAGTCTGATCCTGTGTCCAGCCGGAAAGCTCTGAGCCAGGTAATTCATGGGTACTTTTACCAGGTATTTTTTGTCCGGTTCAAGTTCTTCAGGATGCTCATGACTGTCTCTGTGAGTCAGATTGAGCAGGCCGTAAGTGACTCTGGTTCCTCTGCCGTCCTCGGCAACATCGGAAAGCCGCACCGCCACCATGGCCTGGGGCTTGTTGGAAGATAATTCCAGAACCACTTCCGGGCGGCCCAGCAGATCCATTCTCTTTTCCAGGGGGGGCGTCTCAAAAGTCAGTGCTCCGCCGTCTTCCTGGCGCTGATCCCAGGGAAGATCCATGGAATGATTATAGGAACACCATTTTCCTCCAAAAAGTCCCACGCTCAAAGGACTCTGTATCTTCATGGGCTCCTTTCCGGCCTCACCGTGATCCTCGCCTTGATACAGACCAAATACACTCATGAGATACTCTTCATGTTCAACCCGGTTTGAGGGCCAGGATTCTTCCGCCACCCACCTTCCAGGGCTTTCACGCTTGAGCGGAGAAACAGAATCCTGCATCCAGACCTTGAGCCTTGGTTCATCCATTATTCCTGTTTCTATATTTTTAAGCCATTTGTCCCACCACCTGAGACACTCCCTCAGAAAATCCATTCCATGACCCAGTTCTCCCATATGCGGATATTTGTGTTCCCAGGGACCTATAAGGCCTTTGACCGGCGATTCCAGATTAAAAAGCAGCTTGAAAACAGTGTTGGAGTAGCCGTCTGCCCATCCGCCCACTGTATACACCGGGATCTGAACAGCGCTGTAGTCTTCACAGATGGAAGCGTGTTTCCAGTAGTGATTCCGTCTCTGATGCTTTAGCCATTTTTTTATCCACAGTCCGCTTCCTTCCAGTCTGTCCAGCCACATGTCTTTCCATTTATCCTTTACTATTTCCGGATCAGGCGGACAGGAATTATAGGCAAACATGGTGGAAGCCCAGGACAGTTTGTCTGTAAGCAGGCATCCCCCCATGTAATGAACATCGTCAGCAAACCTGTCGTCTGAAGAACAGACAGTGATTATGGCTTTTAACTGGGGCGGCTGAAGCGCGGCGATCTGCAGGGCGTTGAAACCTCCCCAGGAAATACCCATCATACCCACATTGCCGTCGCACCAGCTCTGGGAAGCGATCCAGCTCAGTATTTCCTTGCCGTCATGAAGCTCCTCCTGCAGATATTCATCACGCAGAACTCCTTCGGAATCACCGCTGCCTCGGATGTCCACCCGGACTGAGGCATATCCGTTCCGGGCAAAATATCCATGTATCTGAGAATCACGCAGAGCGGTACTGTCGCGTTTTCTGTATGGAATATATTCAAGAATTGCCGGCACCGGTTTCTTGTCAGCGGATTCAGGAATCCACACTTTGGCGGCTAATCTGCAGCCGTCACTCATGGTTATCCATTGATTTTCAATTACCTGTACTTTACCGGCATCACTCATACTATCATCTCCTGACTTAAGTTTTTTAAATTCCCTTTCACGTAATTTTGATATTATGATTTCTGTGATATTATTTCCTCATTATTTCTTGTTTTTGTGGCAACCTTACAGTTGCAAACGACTGAACTAACATAAACTTTTGCAAGCAGGGACTGTTTTAAATGATCAAAAAAGGTCACTTGCCAATGCGTTATATTCTGGGGAGAGCCGAGCCCCGGCTTGGCCCCTTCTGGCCGAGCTGGGGCTCGGCTCTCCCCAGGGATGAGAAAACCATTAACCTTAACTCTGATCCTGGAGAACACTCACGGCAGTATCCACCACTTGCAAAAAAATGAACACATAACAGCCTGCTGAAAAAGTCCTTACCAGGCATGCTGCTTTAATAGTTTAAACATTGTAACTATTCACCACATACGGAATATGGCTATTCAGCGGCACTGGATTCCGGCTTTCGCCGGAATGACGGA
>JAWOGL010000209.1:0-3173 GCA_046496945.1 Desulfonatronovibrio sp. | reverse complement strand
AGGTCGGACCCGGGTAAGGCTGAGCAAAGATGAGAAATAATCGGACATTATGTGACTAATGGGTAGAGGCATTCTGGATTATCAGCTTAAGTTTCAATTCAGCCTGGATATTTTTAAACTTGACTTTTAAAATATCCAGGCTATTTTTAATCTATGTTTCCAAGATGGCTGACCATTCCTTCAGACAAAAGCTGTCTGCTCATCGGCCCCCGCCGGTCTGGCAAGACAACCCTTCTCAGGGGATTGTTCCCTGATTTCAACTACACCACCCTGGATGACCTGGATTATCTGGACTGGGCTGAACGCGATGCAAAAGGTTTTGTCCAGGATCTGGGTAATTCCTGCATAATAGATGAAATTCAGCGCGCCCCCAGGCTGACCATTGCGGTCAAGCATGCCATTGATCAGAGGGATGCAAAAATTTTTATGACCGGCTCCAGTTCAATCGGGCTGTTGGATGCTGCAGCAGACACCATGGCCGGAAGGATTGAAATTCTGTCTTTGCCTGCACTTTGCTGGGGGGAGGAACTGGGTCGCCCAACCCATAATGTTTTCATTGAAGAAGCAAACCATGTTCAGCTCAGGCAGGGGGCAAGAATGCTTGATCAGGCCGTAACCTTCGGCGGATTTCCGGAAGTGGCTGAACAGAAGAATGAAGAGGGGAAGGCAAAGATACTGATCCGCTACAAGAATACCTACTTCACCAGGGATCTCATGCAGCTGTCCAACATTGAAAACCTTGAAGGTCTGCTGGGGATTCTGCACAACCTGGTCCACTGCCTTGGATCCCACCTTGAAGTGTCCAATTTTGCCAGGGAATCCGGAGTCAGCCACCCAACCGCGAAAAAATATCTGAACTCCCTGAACCAGGCCCAGCTGACCTTCCAATTGAGGGGATACAATTTCGGGCCTGCAAAGCGTTATATTAAAGCAACCAAAACATATTTTGCAGATAACGGCATCATCTTCAGTCTCAGGACGCAGGCCGGGCCGGGCGCCCTTCTGGAAAACTTCGTCATTTCCGAACTGGAAAAGCGTCGCAAGCTGGGATTTATTTCCACTGACGAATTCTGCTACTACAAAAGCGCCTCAGGGCACGAAATAGACCTGATCTTTGAAACCAGGGACTGTTTGTACGCAATTGAGGTCAAATCCACCAGGCATCCAGGAAGAAGTGACATTACCAACCTGATGAACTTTAAACCGAAAAAAAATCTGAAGGTAAAACGGTTTCTGTTCTATCTTGGAGAAGAATATCAAACCGTGGAAGATGTCCGTCTGATACCAGTAGCAGCCCTTTTTCGCGGTCAATGACACTTTACACAGGCAAGCTTTTTGATGAGGAGTTTCCGGGGGTAGGCGGTTTCTCTGCTTCTAATCTATGGCGAATGAAAGGTTTTTTTGAGACATACCAAGGTGTTCAAAAACTCGCACCGCTGGTGCGATAAATTGGATGGAGCCACAACATCATCATTATGGAACGTTGCCAAGATCCCCTGGGACGAGAGTTCTATATCCGCATGACCCGCAAATTTGGATGGTCAAAGAATGTGCTTATCCATCAGATCGAAAACCAGAGCTATGAAAGAACACTACTTGGTCAGACCAATTTTGATCAGGCTCTGACTCCGGAATTACGATCCCAGGCCAGGCTGGCAGTTAAAATTGAAAAATTAACACAGACTTTTTCTACACATGGAGGATATAAAGATGATCACCGAAGCAGAATTAAAAGAAATCCCTTTTAGCCAGAAGCTCAGGCTTATGGAGATAATCTGGGATGATCTTCATAGAGAATCCGAGAACTACGAATCACCCGATTGGCATAGGATGGAACTGGAAGCAACAGAATATCGTCGAAGGTCTGGCCTTGAGGAGCCAATGGACTGGGATGAGGCGAAAAAAAAATTGCTGGACCGATAAAATGATTCCCAAAATACTTCCTTCAGCTTTTGATGATTTTAGAAAAAGGCCGAAATTTCTATGACTCCCAGAACAAAGGAGTTGGAACATATTTTCTGGAAACCGTTTTTGCAGAAATTGAATCTCTTAGAATCTATGCGGGTATCCATGGAAAGAAATTTGGATTTCACCGGTTACTGGTATCCAAATTCCCCTATGCAATATATTATATTGTAGAAAGAGACGTAGCGCTCGTATATCGCGTATTAGATTGTCGGAGTAATCCTGAAAAGCACAAAAAAGCACTGAGATAAAGAGAACCAAACGGTCGAGGGGACCGGGGGGTTACTCCGCTGCGCTCCATAAACCCTGGCGCGCTCACCTTATTGTTGACGCGGCGCCAGGAAAGGAAATGACCCAATGGATGACTACACGCTTCTGATCGACCTGCACAAACAAGGTCATCGGCAGGGACCCGGTGGGGATGCCGAGACCGAGCTTGCCATAAAACTTGCCATGATTGACCAGACCGCCCCTCTGAAAATTGCCGATATCGGATGCGGTACTGGTGCATCCACCCTCGTGCTTGCCCGGCTCTTGAATGCCCAGATCACGGCGGTGGATTTCCTTCAGGACTTTATAGACGTTCTGATGAACAGGGCTCAGAGTAACGGCGTTGATGAAAAAATCACTCCACTGTGCGCTTCAATGGAACAGCTACCGTTTGAAGACGAGGAGTTTGATGTTATCTGGTCCGAGGGGGCCATCTACAACATCGGATTTGAAAAAGGCCTGACCGAGTGGCGGCGCTTCCTTAAACCGGGTGGCGTGCTGGTTGTCTCCGAGGTCACATGGCTGACGGATTCTCGACCAGCGGAACTCCAGGAACACTGGGATAGCGAGTATCCCGATGATTTTTCAAACGCAGGACACGAGGCGGGGCTTATTTACGGGCAGGCATGTGGTTCTCAAGAAGACAGATCATCAAAGGAGTCTATTATGTCTATCATCACAATTTCCAGGGGGTCATACAGTTGGGGAAAAGAAATTGCTGAAAAAGTTGCTTCGAAAATGGGGTATGACTGTATTTCCAGAGAGATTCTGATTGAAGCATCCAAAGAATTTAATATTCCTGAGATTAAACTTGTCAGAGCGCTTCATGACGCGCCGTCTGCTCTTGAACGCTTTACTCATGGAAGAGCGCGATATCTCAGCCAGATCCGCAAATCCCTTTTACAGCGTCTTCGCCATGACAATGTGGTATATCATGG
>JAWOGL010000118.1:0-5321 GCA_046496945.1 Desulfonatronovibrio sp. | reverse complement strand
GCCATGATAACCCTGCTGAGGCCATAGGGCCGGAATTTGCCGCCAATTTCGGCCTTCCTGAAGATCTGGCAGTTTCCATGGCCGGTTCCAGGATGTTCATGGCCGCCGCCCGGGGAGTAAAAGAGTACCTGCAGACCGCCGAGTTTGATATACAATGAAATATGTAACTATTCACCATAGCCAGCGGCCAGCCCTGGTTCATGTTTCTGTTGATACGAACTCCCTGTCGAGGTTCCCTAAGGCAAACCATTGGCTGGACATGTTATACTGGATTGGAAATCTTGCATATTTTGGAAAAAAATCGGCAGTTTTTAATGTGTATGGTTTGCCTGAACGGAACCTGCGACAGTCAAACATCGCATCAATGGCGAAACATGATACCTGGGACCGGCCTTAGATTCAGTGCTGATCATAATATATGGAGAATAGATACTAAAATATTTTAGAAAGAGGTTAATTATGAGTCTGAAACTCAAAAGAAATTTTTATCTGCTGCTGGTTCTGGTGATTATAGCTGCTCTGGGTCTGGCATACCTTAAATTCGCGGATAAGCAGAAACCGGTCATAGAACTGACTCCTGAAATCACCCATACCAACGGACGTCAGGTATTTAATATTTCGGTGCATGATCCCGGCCTGGGACTGAAAAAGGTTGAGGTTCAGGTGATCCAGGCAGATGAGATTCAAACTGTTGCCAGAGAAGATTTTGCAAAAGCCCAGCCTGACTATGAGCTGGAGCTGGAACTGCCCCGTCTGGAACAGGGCGAATTTTCAGTGGTTGTCCACGCCCTGGACCGGTCCATTGTCAACCTGGGCAAAGGCAATCTGACCACTGTGTCCCGGACCATGGTCTTTGACGATCAGCCTCCGGTAATTTCCGTGTCCACTACCACTCATAACCTTAATCAGGGAGGATCAGGCCTTATTATTTATGAATTGTCCGAGGATGCACCGGAAACCGGGATTGTCCTGGAAGATTATTTTTTTCCGGCCTTTAAACAGCCTGATGGTTCATATTACTGCCTGTTCGCCTTCCCGCATGACGCGGACACAAAGAAGGATACTCCCAGAATCATGGCCAGGGATCAGGCAGGAAACGAGCAGGTTTCAGGGTTTTATTATCACGTAAACCCCAGGAATTTCAAAAAGGACCGTCTTAATATCGGCGACAATTTTCTGCGTTCCCAGATGCCGCAGTATGAGAGTGATTTTCCAGAAAACAACGATCCCTTTCAGGTCTTTTTAAAGGTAAACCGGCAGTTGCGCGCTGAAAACAGGGAAAAAGTGAAACAGATTGCCAGAGATACCTCACCGGTTCTAAATTTTGAGGGAGTGTTCATAAGAAAGCCCAATTCCTCCCAGATGGCCGGATTTGGTGACCGCAGGACATATTATTATCAGGATAAGGAGATTGACCGTCAGGTGCACCTCGGGGTTGACCTGGCTTCCACTTCCCAGGCCCCTGTGCCCGCGGCCAACCATGGCCGGGTTGTTTTCACCGGAAGCATCGGTATTTACGGGCAGACTGTAGTTATTGATCACGGTCTGGGCCTGCAGACTCTGTATGCCCATTTAAGCAGCATAGACGTACAGGAAGGGCAGCAGGTCAGCAAGGGGGAAACCGTTGGGCGTACCGGAGTTACCGGTCTGGCAGTGGGGGATCATCTGCATTTTGAAATGCTGATTTCGGGCACTTCGGTCAATCCTGTTGAGTGGTGGGACGCGGAATGGATTAATAACAATATCAACAGCAAACTGGAATAATCCCGGGTGTTTTTTTCAGTCTACATGCCTGCGGGTTTGAATCCTGACCGCAGGCATGTAGATTGCCCGGCTGCGGCTTTGTTAAGCAAAACCGCAGCTACTCACCTTACTTTCCTGGCCGGCCTGTTTTTACTTTTACTTAACAAAACCGTTATTGACCCTGCAGGGCGGCCTGGTTTTAAAGTATCCTGAACACGTTTTCGATCCGCAGCTGCTCAGCCGCCTTTTTAACCTGGTCTTCTCCGCCGATAACACAGATCACTCCGGGGTCATTCTCAAATCCCCGGTTCAACGCCCGCCCGAATGTTCTAAAATCATCAAGGGTGGTCCCCAGGATCTGCTCTCTGACTTTCTGGCGGTGTTCATGAGTGATTCCTGCCAGATATCTGACCATGGACATAAACCCCCTGGCATCCGGGAGTTGATATGAATCCATTTCACCGATGGCACCTATAACCGCTTTTTCCACTTCATCCTTGTCCAGTTCATCCCTGATGAGATAATTTCCTGAACCCTGGAAAGCTTCAATTGTTTTCAGAATGTTGGGGTCGCGGTAGGAGGCAAAGGTCATGATATTGGACAGATAGTCATAGCTGCCAAAAGCTCCATATGCTCCACCCTGGACCCTGATCTGGTCCCAAAGCCAGCTGGCCCGCAGAAATCTGCTGGCTACCAGGCTTGAGCCGTGAAATTCATAGTCTGATGATTTGAGGTCAACGGATCTGCCCACGTAGTTGACCTGGGCGGGAATCAGTATGGCCTCGTGTCCGGGAATGCAGCATGACTTCCAGGTTGATTGTGAAATATCCCGGTTGGGAATGAGCTCCAGGAAATTTCTGGTCAGCTCCAGGTTGTGGTCAAAGAGTTCCTGTTCCGCTGTTATATTCACCACCAGGGCGTTTTTGTGAAAGAGAAGGTCTTTTATTTCCTGCAGGTCCTCTTTGACCTGCTCCCAGTTTTTTTCAATCTGCAGGGCCAGATGTCTCAGGAATAAAAGGTAGCTGATGCCCGACATATGTTCCTGGGCCCAGTCTGACTCGCTGTATCTGGCTTTGATGCGCATGCCCGCGAACCTGTGTCCGGCCGGGATAAGGCTTTGTTCCATCCCGGACTTTTCCTCCAGGACGATCTGTCTGAATCTCTCCCGGTTATCCAGATTGACGTCCGCGAGAAGGTCCTGGAGAATGCTGTAAAGCTCTCCAATGTTTTCAGGCAGGGATTTTCCCCTGAGAAAAAGCCTGCAGTCGCTGCGTCCTTCTGTGTCTTTAATGGTATGAGAAAAAGTTACCGGAGCAATTCCACCTGTTTTCTGCCTGATTCTGGTGGTCAGTCTGACAAAATCCTCCCGGGAGGTTCCCATTTCAAGCAGGGCGCGGCCAAAGAGGGGCACGTAGGAAAGATATTTCTGGGGAAGACAGTGCAGGTCAAATCCCAGATCAAGATAAAAAATGCCTGCTGTGGGCTGCGGATGAAACAGGACCTCAACCTGACTGATCTCTTTTTCCTGCCTGGGGATTTTTTTAAGTTCTTTTTCCAGGTCCTCACGGCCAAGCCTGGGAATTTTAGCCAGTTCAGCCGGATCATCGGGCAGGGCCTGGGCTTTTCTGAGCTCTGCGGTATTTTCAATTATTTTTTCCAGTTCCTCCGGGGACAGCTTGAGCTTGACCTCCCGGAGCCTGGCTGTTTCCTTTTCCTGAAGCTGCGCCCCCAGGGCCGGGTCTGGCTCCAGAATAACCACTGATTTATGCGGATTTTCCAGAAGATACTTTGTTATCAGGTTCTCAAATATCTTCTCGTCATTTTCCAGACGCTGTTTGATTTCATTCAAAACAGGAGTGAATTCCAGCAGAGTAAATGGACTGCCGTCATAAAGCCAGGTAGTCAGGGCCCGGAACATTACAGCCATGCCCCGGGGAAAAGAGCCTGTATTGTTTTCGCGCAGGGCAAATTCCAGGCTGTTCAGGGCTGCTTTGATTATTTCAGGATCAATGCCCTGCTCTGCCAGATCTTTAAGAGTGGAATTAATCAGCTTTTCCACTTTGCCCAGGTTTTTGGGTTCCACACCTTTAAGGCCTGTGGAATAATACATCTGTAAGATGTCTGTTTCCAGTCCGGCACCGGTGATATCCTCTCCCAGATCTGAGTCTATAAGCGCTTTGCGCAGAGGAGAGCCCGGCATTCCCGTAAGGATAAAGTCAAGTATGCGCAGGTTCAGGTTCAGCTGCGGATCAAATGTTTCCGGCAAAAGCCAGTTTATGGTCAGGTGGCATTTGGGATTGTTTTCTTCTGAAGCACTGTAGCTTTTCACTAACCGCTGGTTAAGGTTTTTTTTCTTCTGGATGACAATTGACGAATCAACCTCAAGCCGGTCAAATTGATCCAGATATCCTGACAGTTTTTCCAATCTCTCTTCTTCGGGGTTATCCCCGTAAAAATAAATAAAGGCATTGGAGGGATGGTAAAGTTTCTTGTGGAAGTCCACAAATTCTTCATAAGTCAGGTCGGGAATTTTTTCAGGATCTCCTCCAGCGTCCAGGCCGTAGGTGGAATCCGGAAAGATGGACTGCTGAGAGTAATCGGCCAGCAGACTGTCCGGTGAAGAGTACGCGCCCTTCATCTCATTGAAGACCACGCCTTTATATTTCAGAGGGGCATCAGTTTGTTCCAGCTCATAATGCCAGCCTTCCTGCTCAAAAACATGTCTGGTGATCCGGGGGTAAAATACCGAATCCAGATAAACATCCATAAGATTATAGAAGTCCTGCCGGTTCTGACTGGCCACCGGGTAGCAGGTCTTGTCCGGAAAGGTGATGGCGTTTAGAAAAGTCTGCAGGGAGCTTTTCAGCAGCTCCACAAAAGGTTCCTTGACCGTGTACTTCCGGGAGCCGCACAAAACAGAATGCTCCAGAATATGAGGCACTCCGGTGTTGTCCCTGGGCGGTGTGCGGAAATTTATGCTGAAGACCTTGTTTTCATCTTCATTGACCAGGGAAAGTATCCTGGCCCCTGTTTTTTTATGTTCGAAAAGCCTGGCCCTGGAATTGGTTTCCTGGATGTGGCGTTCTTCTATCAGATGGTATTTATCAGTATAATTCACTGGAATCCTCCTGGTTGATTTTGGGTATCTAAGTGGCTGGGGCGATGGTAATCTTAACCGGTCGAATAAAATCTCCCAATTGCTGCGTCGCTATAAGTTTAGTTCAATGTTCAACGTTCAACGTTCAAAGTTCAAAGTTCAACGTTCAACGTTCAAAGTTCAATGTCCAAAGTCCAACGTTGAAAAGTAAGAAAAAAAATGATCCCGGGAACTTTTTTTGTACTTTATCCGGCACCCACTTAAGAGTGTATTATCCCGGCATAAGTCTTTAGTGGCGTGCTAAGTGGGTAGCGGGACTGTCGCTTGGAATTTTGGAACAGCCTGCCTGATAAGGACTTTTTCACGCTGTGAACCTTCAGGCAAAGAAAAAGATCTGAGATAGTAGGTTGAATCTGAACCAAACTCAACCCTTGTTTGGTCCGCCAGAAATTATTTATTTTGAATTCGAACAGGATGGCTG
>JAWOGL010000167.1:0-6774 GCA_046496945.1 Desulfonatronovibrio sp. | reverse complement strand
GTGAACAGTTGCAAATTTTAAATTATTTAACCTTGCTTACGCAGACAAACTGGTCATCAAATTCCGCGCGGACCACCAGCACTGAGCATTTCGCGTACCGCACCACTCTGGAAGCATTGGAACCAATCAGGTAATCCTGGAGTTTCTTCTGTTGAGCGGGCATTATTATGAGATCCGCGTGAATCTTGTCTGCCATTTTAAGAATACGTTTGTAAACAGTGCCCTGAGCTACAAGATGCTGAACGCTTATGTCTTCGGGGATATCCTTGTTGACCAGATCATGGAGGAACTTTTCTGATTCTTCCACAATTTTATCTTCAGTTTCAGTAGGGAAATAATATCCCACTATGGGCATGCCTACGTCAGGTACAACGGTCAATACATGAAGCTGAGCGTCATAAACCCGGCATAATTCTATGGCTTTGTGTAAAGCCATAGTGCGGGGACGTTCATCTTCTTCCTGCAGGTCGATGGGAATCAGGATGTGTTTATACATGTAATTTTCCTCCAGTGTCTAACTTTTTAAAAGTCTTTTTTTGACATTGCTTTTATACATTTGAAAAAAGAATATCGCGAAATAAATCAGCACTCCGATAATCTGCAGACCTGTTCTTCCCATGGGCACGTAAGACTCGAATACGCCGGGCCTCAGAACGGTCACGGTATTGAGCAGGAGAACCAGACGCAGGAGCCAGGAACATTTTGTCACCAGAAAACCCTGCAGGGCTGAAGCAAAGGAGAACATGGCAATAAGGCCGGAAAAGAATATCCAGGCAATATACATGTAACTGTCGATCCATATAGGCATTCCAGAGTCAGTGACCCCGCTGATCATTAAAAGCTCGGTGTTAAACAGAAAGATAAACGGCAGAATAGCGGTGCGAAGGTCATACGTAAATCCCTGCACTCCGGTCTTGATGGGGTCGGTCCTGGCAATGGCGGCGCCTGCATACGCTGCCAGTCCCACAGGCGGAGTGTCATCCGCCAGAATACCAAAATAAAAAACAAACAGGTGAGCTGCTATCAGGGGAAATACCAGACCGGCGTCAGTCCCCAGATGGACAATGACCGGGGCTGTCAGGGTGGCCATGATGATGTAGTTGGCTGTAGTGGGCATGCCCATGCCCAGAATAAGACTGGTCATGGCCGTGAAAATCAGCATAAGCACGACATTGCCCATGGCCAGAGTATCAATAAGGTTGATGAATCTGCCCACCAGTCCGGTTATTGTTACCACTCCTACGATTATTCCTGCGGTAGCAGTGGCCACGCCCACGGAGATCATGTTCCTGGCTCCGCTGATCAGCCCGGCTATGATATCCTGAAATCCTGTCAGAAAAGCTTTGCCTAAAAACGAGGGAAGATGAATGTCCGGGTCCAGAGTTCCGGCTCTTTTATGAGCGCCCAGACTTAAAAAAGCAATAATGGGTCTTTGAACAATCATTAAGACCGCCAGAGACTGGATGGCCATCATGGCCGAGGCAATAGGGGAACGCCTGAGCACTACCAGATAAAACAGGAGAAATCCCAAAGGAATGATAAAATGGCTACCCCTTACAAGAGTCTTTAGAAATTTGGGTAATTCACTTTTTGGAATGGCCTTCAGCCCCATTTTCAGGGCTTCCAGATGAACCACATAAAACAGGGTCAAATAAGAAAGCAGGGCCGGGATAAGCGCGGCCCTGACCACATCCAGGTAGGGCATGCCGATTATTTCAGCCATGATAAAGGCGGCCGCGCCCATAATAGGAGGCATGAGCTGACCATTAGTGGATGCCGCCACTTCCACTGCCGCCGCCTTATGCGGAGG
Source organism: Desulfonatronovibrio sp. (assembly GCA_046496945.1). GTDB lineage: Bacteria > Desulfobacterota > Desulfovibrionia > Desulfovibrionales > Desulfonatronovibrionaceae > Desulfonatronovibrio. The sequence continues at coordinate 4,964 of JAWOGL010000167.1, read as the reverse complement.
AAATCCCACTTTTTTCATCAAGGGAATGGTGAAAGTCCCTGTAGTCACGGTATTGGCAATGGAGGAGCCGGAAACCAGGCCGGTTAAGCCTGAAGCCAGAACAGCAGCCTTGGCAGGCCCGCCTTTATAGGTACCAAGTGCTGAAAAAGCCACATCAATAAAATATTTGCCTCCCCCTGCTTTATCCAGGAGGGCGCCGAATAATACAAAGAGAAACACAAAGGAAGCCGATACCCCTAGAGGAACCCCAAAGATACCTGTGGTGCTCAGGTACATGTCACTGATGATAAAATCCAGGGGAAGCCCTCTGTGTCTGAGGACTTCGGGCAGATAAGGGCCTATAAAATTGTAAGAAAGAAAAATCAGGGCCAGTATGGCCAGAGCGGGTCCAAGAGATCTTCTGGCAGCCTCCAGCAGGGTAATGATAAGAATAACGCCCATGATGATGTCCAGGGTGTTGGGCAGTCCCTGCCTGTAAATCAGATTGTCATATTCCCACCATATATAAAGACAGGAAGAAGTGGAGAGAATTGCAAAGATAACGTCATAAAATGGAATATACCTACGGTTGGACTTCCTGCTCAGATAAGGCATGACTCTGGTTGTCCAGTTGACCCAGATTGGAGGACTCTCCTGCTTGTAAGCCGGATAAGCCAGAAAAGCGAGGCAGATGGCAAAGGCCAGATGCCAGGCCCTGGCAATGTGTGCATTAACTGGATCGTATGCGATTGCCAGCTGATATACGGACCAGGCAAGACAAATCAGAACAATTAGAGATTTAACAATATAATTTTTAGGATCTCGCGCGCCGGCCTCGGTCATCATTACGATGTCTTCAGCTGCTTCTCTGGTGCTCTTTTTTCTTTGAGTTTCCAAAGTGTTTTCCTGATTGTCTGATTTTTTGGTCTCTTCCTGCATGGTTGTGTCCTGCACTTTGAAAGTTTAAACAATAATGGTTGAATATGTTAAAAATCAGAAAAAGGTGGGTTCAAGGCTGTTATCTCAAGATTGGACCTTCCACCTTCCCTGGTGATGGCTGAGCCAATCTTGATCTGACAGCAAATAGCATATAAAAAACCGGCACCCGGAGTCACCAGGTACCGGTTGAAGTTATTGGTTACATCCAGTCTTTTTCTTTGTAGTATTTTTCAGCGCCTGGGTGTATGGGAGCTGAAATACCCTGGAGCATTTCTTCAGGTTTCAGGTTGCGGAAAGCGGCATGGGAGCCCTTGAGTTGGTCAAGATTTTCAAAAACAGTTTTGACCATGTCATAGACAACTTCATTGTCAACATTTTCATTGGTAACAACAGTGGCGGTAACCGCGTAAGTTTCCACGTCTTCATCCACGCCACGGTAGGTGCCGGCAGGAATGCTGGTCATGATGTAGTAAGGTTTTTCTTCCACCATTTTCTTGATGCCGGGTGCATTGATAGGGATCATGCGGATATCAACAGAGGTGGCCGGTTCTTCAATGGCTGCGCTGGGGTTGCCGACAGTGTAAAAGAAGGCATCGATATTACGGTCGACCAGAGCTCTGGAAGCTTCGTGCTGCTGCAGTCCTTCAGCCTGAAAATCATTCTCTGGATCCAGGCCGTATATGTCCAGTACTTCCATGGCATTCCCGCGCTGTCCCGAACCTGGATTTCCGATATTTACTCTTTTGCCTTTAATATCTTCAACCTTCTTGATACCGGTATCTTCGCGGGTTACCAGCATTACTGTTTCAGGATGCATGCTGAAGATACTTCTCAGGCTTTTCACGGGTTTTCCTTCCCAGTCAGCAGCACCGTTATATGCCTGCCAGTTGGTATTGGACTGGGCAACTGCAAAATCAAAGGCTCCGCGTTCAAGGGCATTGATGTTAAATACTGAGCCGCCAGTAGGACGACCGATATAATTATAGTCATCACCTTTGAGCTTGTTCATTATGTTGCTGATCTGCAGTGCCACCTGATAATAAACCCCTGTAATGGAAGCCCCGCCAAAAAGGACGTCCTGTTTGGCCATGGCCTGTGGAGCGGACATAGCCAGACCCACAATAATTGCCAGAGTAATAAAGATTTTTTTGCCGAACATAGCCTACCTCCTAGTAAATTGTTTGGTTTTAGAGTTTAATTATAAATTTTCCACAACCTTACCATGTTCTTTTATTATGTACTGAATCATGATTTTTTGTCAAACTTTTACTTTGGAGATCCCTGGAAAATTTATTGTATAAAGCAGAGCGATGCCTGTGATGAACAGTCATCAATTTTTTTTTAAAATTACAGTATTGGTCAGGCCGGACTGTGTATTCCCAGAATCCAGGTGGCCAGGCTGAAATAAATGAGTATTCCTCCCACGTCAGCTATGGAAGTTATTAAAGGAGCGCTGGCCGTGGCCGGATCCAGATTGAACCTGGTCAGGACAAAGGGTAGAAGACATCCCACCAGACTGCCGAAGAGAACAATGGCGACCATGGTCAGAGCGACGACAGCGGCGACTTCAGGACCGGCCCGGAATATCCCTATCAATGAAACCGCGGCGGCCATGCCCACTCCCAGAATCACCGCGATACCGACTTCTCTCCCCAGGAGCCTGAGCCAGTCTTTGGTTTGAACGTCTCCAGTAGCCATGGCTCTGACCATCAGGGTGGAAGACTGTGCTCCGGCGTTTCCTCCACTGGCAATCAGAAGGGGCAGGAAAAAAACCAGGGCGACTACTGCCTGAATTGTATCTTCAAAAAAAGCTATGCCCGCCCCGGAAAGGACATTTACAAAAACCAGGGCCAGAAGCCAGGGCAAACGCTTCTGAATGAGCAGCCAGGGACTTACCTGCAGGAAGTTCATTCCTGATATGCTTTCTCCATGTCCTGAAATAGATCCCATTTTATGGAAATCTTCAGTGGCTTCTTCTTCAATTATGTCATGTACATCATCAAAAGTAACGATCCCCACAAGTTTATCGTTTCCATTGACGATGGGCATGGCCATGAGATCATATTTAGCCATAGTGTCGGCGATATCCTCGGCCTCATCCTGGACCCTGCCAAAAATGAGATGGGTGTTCATAATGTCTTTGATTTTAAAGCCGGGAGAAGCAACCAGAAGTTCCCTCAATGATACCACTCCCAGGATTTTTCTGTCTTTATCAATTACAAAGGACTGGTAAATGGTTTCTTTGTCAGGAGCTTCTCTTCGCAGTTTTTCTATGGCTTCCCTGGCTGTAATATCCGGCTGCAGGGCTGAATAGTCTGAAGTCATGACCGAACCGGCGGTATCTTCAGGATAGGAAGCAAGTTTTCTGATGTCTTCTCTTTCAGCCTGGGCCAGAGCCGGAAGTATTTCTTCCTGCTGTTCGGGGCTCAAGCGGTTAAAAAGGTCAGCTCTTTCATCATGAGACATGGCGCTGACGATTATGGCCAGTTCCTTTCGACCCATAATTGTGGCCATCATGGCTTCAAAGTTTGCAGGAAGATAGTTGAATATTCTGGCCTGGTCCTCAATGTCCAGATACTTGATAAGAGAGCAGGCAGTCTCAGGTTCGAAGAACTCCAGAATCTGAGCTGAATCAGCCGGATGAACATGCATGAAAAACTCACGCAGTAGTTCCCGGTTATTGGTATGAAGATATTCCTCGAGTTTGGAGATGATAAATTCCTGGCTGGTTTCGTCACCAGCCAGGGCGGATTTAAGAAAATCCTGTTCTTCGAGAAGAATTTTGTCTGTCATGGTCCCTCTCCTTTGCTTCTACATCCCGCGGGACGGCAAAGGCGGATCAGACCACTCAGACAGGATTGGGGTCAGTCGCTAAAGCCGGCCGCAGGGACAGGAAGATTAAGACTTCAGTTGAAAAAAATGAACTAAAAAAGCTTGTTAAATGACTACTCGGAAGGTCCATTTTGTTTGTTAAACCTCGTTGGATCTGAATTACTAAAAAGTTAAGAATACAACTTTTTCCACAACTGATGAGTTTATATTGATAAACAATCTAATTGTCAATAAATTGTACTGTTTTTTAAATCTGACAGGTTGTTTCCGGTCTGCATTTCGTCCCAGCAGGAGCCGATCCATCCAAAAATTCTGCCTTTATCCCCACAAACTGGACAGCGCCAGAAAATACTGCCATCGCCCAGGTGATCCACATAAATTATCTCGATTCTTCCGGAACAGGGCATTCTATGCGGTCTTCTTCTGCATTTTACCCCGGAACAGAATGGACCAAAGGTTGCCTGCCGGGTGGCAGCCCCGATGATCCGGCCAAAATATCCGGCAATAATCATTGATGATCTGGATACGCACGGATGGATGTCTCCCTGATCATCCAGATAATGCCTGATATCTGTTTTCCAGCAGTACTTCATGTCTTCCTGGCTGAAATAATCGTAAACAGCCTGTCTGGACATTCTTAAAAGATAAAACATCATAAAAAAGTTGTGATTTATTGATTCTGGTTTATTATGTACAATGTCCGCTTTGTGCGGGATACGCCGGTTTCCAGCAAAGCCGGGGAAACAATTAAAACAAGCCATATTTTTTTGCAAGAAGCATATAAAGCTTTATTAAAACAGAATTGTTCTCCGAGGATCAGCTTTTTCCAGCAGGAATTAAAGGTGTATCCAGCGACGGCGTAACAGTTTAGCCATTTGCATGTGGCACGTGGACTGCGTCTTAAAAAAGGCTAAACTATTGCCTATATTGGCTAAACTGTTGTCTATATTGGCTAAACTATTGCCCGTATTGATAGTTCCGCATCCATATTGTTATTACCTATTACCGTTCGCCCTGAGCTTGTCGAAGGGCTTTCTGAACTGGTTTGTAACGGGCTTCGACAAGCTCAGCCCGAACGGAGAGTTTTTAGCTCAGAGCGGATGGAGAGGACCGCGCTGACCAGCACTTCTACTGTCCCCTGCTTTTTAAAGAAAAAGGACTAAACTATTGCCTATATTGGCTAAACTGTTGTCTATATTGGCTAAACTATTGCC
>JAWOGL010000143.1:0-7318 GCA_046496945.1 Desulfonatronovibrio sp. | reverse complement strand
GTTTAAGATTATTAACTCTTTCAGATTAGACATAATATGTCAATTTATAATATAAAAAACTGAACAGTCAGAAACAATATTCACAATATCTTGATTAAACTAAAAATTCTGAAAATCAGCAGCAATAATAAAGTTAAACCGCTGATTTCTTTCTCTGAACTCTGAACTCTAAACTTTGAACTCTGAACTTTGAACTCTGAACTTTGAACTCTAAACTTTGAACTCTAAACTTTGAACTTTGAACTTTGAACTTTGAACTTTGAACTATTAAGATATAAACAACTGCATTCAAAATCAATAGCCAAAGCCTGATTTTGATTCAGCTGCAATTATTTTCGGAATAGGAACAAATCATGCCCAGAAATGTTGCGTTATTGTCTGTGCTGGCCTCCCTTATCACCCTGTTTCTGAAGTTCGGGGCCTTCTGGGTGACCGGTTCAATGGGACTGTTTTCAGATGCCATGGAAACCTTTGTCAATCTGGCAGCAAGCATTGTAGCGGTTGTTGCCCTGACCATTGCCTTCAGACCGGCCAGCCGGAAATACACCTATGGACATGACAAGGCTGAATACTTTGCAGGAGGACTGGAAGGCGGCCTTATCCTGGTGGCAGCCGCCGGGATAATTTATTCGGCGGCAGGCAGGCTTTTTAATCCGGTTCCCCTGGAAAATCTGGGCTGGGGAATAGGCATTTCCGTAGTGGCTGGAATCATAAACCTTTTAGTGGCGCGCGTAATGCTCCGGGCGGCAGACCATTTTGACTCCATTGCTCTGGAGGGCGATGCCAGGCACCTCATGGCGGATGTCTGGACTTCAGCCGGGGTAATCACGGGCATAGCAATAATAATCTTCAGGCCTGACTGGGTAATCCTTGACTCCATCATCGCCATGGTGGTGGCCCTGAATATTACCAGATCAGGTTTCAGCCTGATCAACAGATCCATGAAAGGACTGATGGATGCCGCCCTGCCTGACGGGGAAATCAGAACCGTGGAAGAAGCCATAAAAAAGCATAGTGGAGCCGGCACTGAATACCACGGACTCAGATCCAGAAAGTCGGGTTCAAGAAGATTTATTGATTTTCACCTCCTGCTTCCCGGCAGCAAAACCATAAACCAGGGCCATAGAATCTGCTGTCTTATTGAAAAAGACATTGAAAACCAACTCCCCAATTCCCAGGTGACCATTCATGTCGAACCTGAAGAAGACAATGCCTCCTGGGACGGGGACAAACTGGGAGGGAAAAACAAGACCGGGTAAAGGGACCTGCGTGGGCAGGTCACCAGCCTAATCAAGCCTGGCAAACTGTTCAATCTTGTCTTTATAGGCCAGCACTCCCCGGGTTAATCCCCCAGCCACCTGCTGTAAAAAGTCATCCGACCTCAAAAGTTTCAAATCCTGTTCATTGGTCATATAACCCATCTCCACCAGGATGGCAGGCATCCTGGCGCCCATTAGCACATAAAACGGAGCCTGGCGCACACCGTTGTCTTTTATCACTGAGTACCGGGAACGAACGTGATCAAAGGTGATTTTATGTATTTTATTGGCCAGATCGCGGGATTCATTTATCTTGGAGCTGAGCATGAGATCAGTAAGAATATACTGAAGATCCGATATTTTCTGGGTGGAAACAGCGTTTTCCCTGGCAGCCACGCGCATGGCGTCCTTGGTCTGGGCAAAATTCAGATAATATACTTCCAGCCCTCTTACGTTTCTATTACGATGAGCATTGGCATGCAGGGAAATAAACATGTCAACATTCTTAGAATTGGCCATGGCAGTGCGTTCTTCCAGAGGAACAAAAACATCGGTGGTTCTGGTATACAGGATCTCGAATCCCTTTTCCTCAAGCATCCTGCCCAGGATTTTGGACATGGGCAGGACAATGTCTTTTTCCAGAATATTTTTATAAACCGCCCCGGGATCCTTTCCTCCATGCCCCGGATCAATCATTATGGTCCTGACCTTAAGACCAAGCTGCTCCACCAGACTCTGTGCGGTAAGGTCCTTATTGCCGGAATCAAGATCAACCCGGGGAATGCTCTCTTTCGATGCCGACGTCAGGGATCTTTTCTTTTCCGGCGCAAAAACATCCACCACCACCCGGAACGGATTCTCCAGGGCAAAAACCTTGAAATCGTCCAGGTCCTGAATATCCAGGACAACCCTTGACTTATCTTTACTAAACTGGGCCGAACGGATTCGTTTAAGTATTCCGTCTGCCACGTTTTCCTCTGCCGGAGTGTCTGCGGCTACCCTGGTCTGTTCAAGGTCGATAAACAGACGGTGCGGCGTACCCAGCTCAGGATCGGGCTTGAGCAGCTTATGGAAATAATCCGCCGGGGAATCAAGGTCCAGTACTACTCTGGTATATTCATCGTTGCTCCAGTGCCGGATCCTCTCCAGACGGGCGCCGCTGGAAGGCGAGGACTGTCCGCCTTCTGCTGCAGTAAGAGACGAGGGCAAAACAAGGGCCTCTTCCTGAAGGTCTTCGACTGCCGCCGCTGGCTCCTCTGATACTTTCCGGGCAGCCTCAGATTCAGTCCGGTGGGAATCATCGTCCGCCTTGTTGATTTTTTCCAGGTTGGCCTGGTCCAGCTCTTTGAGTATTTCCCTGGCTTCAGCGCGTTTGTCCCCCTTGGGGAAATTATATACCACCCGCAGGTATTCAATATATGCCTGGGCTGTATCCTTGTGATCATTAAGATATATACCGGCTTTCCTGAACTGGGCGTCATCAGCCCAGGAATGAGAGGGAAATTCCCTGACAACCTGGTCATAATAATCTTCAGCTTTTTCAAAATCAGACTGGAGATAAGACCTTTTACCCAGTTCTTCATAAGTTCTGCCCAGGTAAAACAGGGACTTGACCGCGTTTGGCCCTTCAGGGTCGGTCTGGTAAGATTGCTCAAATATATCCGCTATATCCAGCCAGTGAGAACGGTACTGGGCCCGGTCCTTATTTTCCTCCAGGGCATTGAACTGTCTTATCCCCTTCTGATAGTCAGAAGACAGGCCCGGCCCCGGAATGACCGCGGCCAGCCAGAACACCATAAGGAAAAGATATACTGTTTTTTTTGCCATCTTCATTCTACTGTGACACTTTTAGCCAGATTCCTGGGCTGGTCAACATCTTTGCCCAGATAAACCGCGGTTTCGTAAGCAAAAAGCTGCAGCGCGGGCAGAACAAAAAAAGAATTCAAAGGTCCCCAGGTCTGGGGAACTATCCATTCATTGTCTATATCCAGACCGGTTTCTTCATGAGTCAGGGCGATAATTTTTCCTCTTCTGGATTGAATCTCTTTAAGGTTGGATTTAATTTTTCCCAGAAGAGAATCGTTCGGAGCTATGGCCAGAGTGGGGAAATCAGGGTCGATCAAGGCAATGGGACCGTGCTTAAGCTCGCCTGCGGCGTATCCTTCAGCGTGTATATAAGATATCTCCTTGAGTTTCAAAGCCCCTTCCAGAGCCAGGGGATAATAAATGCCCCGTCCCAGGAAGAAAAAGCTCCTGGCTGAGGAATATTCTTTGCAGATTGAGGCTGCCCTCTGGCGCATGCCCGGCAGTTCCTGCTCCAGGGTATCCGGCAGGGCGTCAAAGCAGGCAACCGCGTTTTCAATATCACCGGCTTTCAGCATATTGCCTTGCCGGGCCCAGTATAAGGACAGCAGAAAAATAAGGACCAGCTGGCTGCACATGGCTTTGGTGGAGGCCACGCTTATCTCCGGGCCTGCCTGGGTAAAAATTACGTGGTCTGACTGCCGGGCTATGCCTGAGCCCACAACATTGCAAAGACCCAGAACCGGAAACCCCCGGCTTTTTACCAGGTCCAGAGCGGCCAGGGTGTCCGCGGTTTCTCCGGACTGGCTTATGGTCAGATAAACCTTGTCTTCTTCTGAAACCAGGGGCTTATATCTGAATTCTGAAGCTATTTCCACATCCACTGGAATTCCGGCCAGGCTTTCCAGGAGATACTTTCCCCACAGCCCTGCGTGATAGGAAGTGCCGCAGGCAATGATATGAAGCCTCTTGGGAACTCCGAGATTTTCTATTTCAGGAAGATTGATTTCACCGGTTTTGCGCTCTATCCTTCCGGCCAGGCAATCCCTTATTACCTGTGGCTGTTCAAAGATTTCCTTAAGCATAAAATGCTTGTAACCGCCCTTGCGGGCTGCCTGAACATCCCAGGACACAGTCTGGATATTCTTGGAAATGGGATTAAGCGTGTCAGCCTCATAAACAGCCCACTCCTTGGAATTCATTTCAACCAGCTCATTATCTTCCAGAAATATTACATCTCTGGTAAAAGGAAGAAAAGCCGGTATGTCGGAAGCAATAAAATTTTCTCCGGTTCCCGCTCCGAAAATCAAAGGACTGGACTGACGCGCCGCCCAGATAGTTCCGGGATGATCTTTGGAGATAAGAGCAAAAGCATATGAACCTTCAACAAGACTTAAGGCCCACGAAATGGCCTGGCGGACTGATCCGGTTTTCTTCATGCCCTGGGAGATAAGACAGACCAGCACCTCTGTGTCTGTTTCAGAACGGAAGGTACATCCGCATCCAGCCAGTTTGGCTTTCAACTCCTGAAAATTTTCGATTATGCCGTTGTGAACCAGAGCCAGGTGAGAGTTGATATCCAGGTGAGGATGAGCATTATCTTCGTTAGGAAGTCCATGAGTAGCCCAGCGGGTATGCCCGATACCCGCTGTGGCCTGAAGCACCCGGCCCGAGTCCAGCTTTGCCTCCAGGGCCTCCAGCTTGCCTGAGGCCCTGAAAAGATGCAGCCTGTTCATATGTTCAAAAGCCAGGCCGGCTGAATCGTATCCCCGGTATTCAAGACTTTTCAGCCCCTGAATTAAAACCGGTACTGCAGGCCTGTGTCCGGCATAGCCTATTATTCCACACATATTTTTTACTCCGCAGGATTAGTATCAGATTCAATCTTTAAGTTATGGGCAGCAGGCAAGTTTGCCGCTTATAAAATCTTTCCATTTTGCAGCCAGGCCTGCCAGGGCTTTACCCCTGTGACTGCGGATATTTTTCTGCTCCGGATTCATCTGGGCGGAACAGAGTTGCGCCTCAGGATCAAAAAACAAAGGATCATACCCAAAACCTTCATCCCCGGCCGGTTCATAAGCAATAACTCCGGGCCATTCCCCGCGCACCAACAGTTCCCTGCCATCACTGGAAATTGCGGCCATAACGCAGACAAAGGCCGCCCTTCGCTCAGCGCCCTGCAAATGGCGCATTTCGCTTAACAATTTATCATTATTCTGCTGGTCAGTTGCCTTTTCCCCGCTGTACCTGGCCGAATAAACCCCGGGAGCTCCTCCAAGGGCCGGGACCACCAGACCGGAATCGTCTGCTATGGCTGCATACCCTGTGTTCTCAAATACCATCCTGGCTTTAATCAGGGCGTTCTCCTCAAAAGTTGAACCTGTTTCTGGAATATCGCCGATTTCCGGAAATTCATCCAGTCCTTTTATTTCAATGCCGGGCAGAACCGATTTCAGGATCTGGTTTATTTCCCTGATCTTGCCTTTATTTCTGGAAGCCAGGACTATGGTTTCCGTCTGATTTATCATGGTCATGATGCTCCTGACCGTATTTTTTATTTATTAGTTTCCACTCTAATTTTTTATGCTGGAATCACGACAGAGAGTTTATACAACTTTTCCAGACCCGGACAGTCCCCGGTTTTTCAGTCATAAGTTGTGGTGGAAAATTACCGTTCTTTCTACAATCCAAGTAATTCAAAGGTCAAGGTCTCAAAATCAGCCAGAAACACTTTGCCCTGCAGCCTGGACTGTTTGCCGGTCAACAGTTTAATGACTTCAGCTCCCTGTACCGAAGCGATAAGACTGACCATGGGAGCCATGTTTCCCAGCCTGTTTTCGGCTCCCTCTTCGTTTTTTCCTTCCCAGAAAATCGAAGGATCTTTATCCCCGGCGTATATCACCGAGGCCAGGCCGGTTGTTCCAGCCACGAATCCTGTAACAAGGGGAAGCCCGGCTCTGGCGGTTTCCTCAAGGAGAACAGGCCTGAACTCAATGCCTCCCAGAGCGTCCACGACCAGATCAGTATCCGGCATCAGTTCGGGGAGTTCCTTTCTGGTCAGAAAATAAGGGATGGTCCGAACCCGGCAAAAGGGATTAATGCTTTGCAATCTCTCGTGGGCAGCTTGTACTTTATATTTTTCAAGGGTGTCAACAGTCCCTAGAATCTGCCGGTTGAGATTGCTTTCTTCGAACCGGTCTCCGTCTGCCAGGGTAAAACTTCCCACTCCTGTTCTGGCCAGGATCTCCAGGACATACCCCCCAAGTCCTCCAAGGCCCACCAGCAGTACGCTGGACTCGGCCAGTCTGACCTGATCGTGGATGTCCAGGGCTGTGAAATTTCGCAGATATCTTTCAGGCAGGACTTTATTGTGCAGAGCCAGGGACTGAGCCTGGAAACTTGAAATATGGTGTAAGGAAGCCAGACCAAGAAGTCTGGAGCTGGAAATTAAAGAAAAAGGAAGCTCTTTATGTGGCCGGGATATTTTTTTCAGCTCACTGATAAAAGATGAGTGCTCCAAAAGATCATCCGCCCCCTATTGCCGGGAAAATTCCCACCCTGTCATTGTCCTTGAGAGTAGTCTCCAGTCCGGAATTTTCACCGTTGACAAAGACAACTTTTACTTCCTGGCGTGGAATGCCCAGCAGGTCGAGGATATCTGCTGGAGTGCCTCCCTCATTGACTTCCAGATATCCATCCGCTGGTGCGTATGATGAAAGAGTAGCAAAGCAGGCAACTTGAATCTTCATGTTATATGCTTCATGTATTTGCATTTAAAAAACCGGGCCCGGATAATGATCCGTGCCCGGTCTGAATGGTTATATTTCAACCTTTGCCTTTTGCAGTTCTTCAGCGGAAAAATCCCATTTAACTTTATGGGGAGCAAGTTCTTCATTGCTGAAGAAGTCCGGCAACTGGTCATGTGCCACAGTAAATCCGGCATCACGGTTAAAGGTAAATTCATCTTTTAAAATTTCAATTCCGGTCTTGCCGATATCATCGGCTGTAAAGCTTATGCCGAATCTGGAACTGATAAGCCTGGCTATGGTATCCAGGGAATCTTCAGTGTCCAGAACAGCAAAAGCCACAAACAGGCAGAAACCCGTAGCGTCAACCGCTGCCGTGGCAATCTGCAGATTTTTGGAGACCTCGATATTGCCTTCCTTGCCCAGAGGATCAATATCACCGCCGACCTTGAGAATATTCTGGCACACCGCGTATCCGGCTGTATGGTCAGCGCCCATGGGATTTGTGGC
>JAWOGL010000139.1:0-8472 GCA_046496945.1 Desulfonatronovibrio sp. | reverse complement strand
GGGAGGTTGAAACTAAATGACAGCGCACCTTATTGTTTGAAATTTGATATTTGTAATTTGATATTTCCCCGCAGGGGCCGCGGGCGAGAAACAAAAAAGAAAAGATATATCTCACGCCCAGGCCGAAGCGGCCTTAGAGGCACAGAGCAAGTCAGGAGGAAGAAATCTAATATTCATATCCGCCGAGCCGGTGGCTATGAATAACAAGCTCCCCGGGGGGCGAGATCCTTTTGCATTACTGCGCTTCGCAGAAATGCAAAAATGGCTTCTCTTCTCAGCGCACTTAGCGGCTCAAGCGACTCCTGGAGCGGGCGAGAGACAATAATTTCTTATGCCTTGGCCCAAACTATACATTCAGCATGGCTTAAAGCCTTTTCCCGGCTACGTACGCTTTAGCCGGATGAACCAAAAATAATCATAATTATTAAAAAAGGTCACTTGCTAATGTATTATATTCTGGGGAGGGCCGAGCCCCAGCTCGGCCGGAAGGTGTCAAGCTGGGGCTTGGCATTCCCAGGGGATGAGAAAATATTTAACTATGACGCAGATACTGATCTCTGGAGGACACTCACTACAGGCGGCCACGGTAAAATTATTTCATTGTTTCTTGTTTTGTAACTATTCAGCAAGATCGAACAAGAAGACCTGGTCCCCGGATCCGTCATCCCGGACTCGATCCGGGACCGGGGTGACGGTTAAGTCTGGCAGTTGCCTTTTTCCGTCATTCCGGCGAAAGCCGGAATCCAGTGTGGTTAAATGGACAAATGCCGTATGTGGTGAACAGTTACCTTATTTTTTGTCACGGACCTTCAGGAGGATAGCTGTTAATTGCTTTCCAGTATTTCTTCGGCCCTGTCCCGGGCCATGAAGGATACCATCCTGCCTACATTAGCCAGTGCCTGAATTGAATCTTTGGAAAAGCCGTCAACCCGGACCCTTCTGTAGACCCATTGGGCTTCGTATACATAATCATGCCCGGCTTGGCGCATCTTCGGGGTAGCTGCTGCTGAGAGAATATTTTTTCTGATCTCTTCGCGCTCCCGGATCAAAGTTTTGATTTCCCGGCCAAGATTTTCTTTTTCATGGGCATCTGAATCTTCGTCCAATTGCCAGTATTCAAAATAGACGTCGCGCAGTTCATCCACTGTGTCCAGATATTTCTTAACCATATCAAGCACCTGGTCATCAGTAACTGATTTTTCAAAGACATAAGCCAGATAGGACATCCTTCTGGAAAAATGTTTGAGTAAATCAGAAGTTTCAGCATTGGTCAAAAGCCTGTTTTCAGTGCCGTCCGGGGTGGAAATGGATTTTTCCCTGTTTTGGGCAACATGGATTATACGCTCAATTAACCTGGGACCGTAATATTTGGCAGCGCTTTTGATTATGACCGGATGAAGCAGGTTCTCCAGAATTTCCTGTCTGGCTTGAAGCGGATTGCTATCTTCAACCCTGAAGTCAGACAGGTCTGTGGCAAAATTCATGTTAACCCTTCTAAAGGTGAGCAAAAACCGGGATGTATCCTCTGCAGTACCGGCCGGCAGATAATTTTCAAAGATCATATCAGCCATCTTATTGATAAAATCTTCCCGGATGATTTCCTGAGAAGATTCCCTGATTTCATCTTCATCGTCTTCTAAAGGCCCGGCTGGATCCTGTTCTTCAAGTCCGGCATCAGTTACTTCCTGGGAAGGTTCTGTGACCCGGGCGGAAAAATCAACCGCGCGCGTTTGCTCAGTTGATTCGGTTTGAGATGGCTGTCTGGGATCCGGGGAAAAATAAAACAGCCATAATCCTGCAATAAATACAAAAATCAGTAAGGCCACGCCAATAAAAATTATTTTCTTTCGCATAAATTACCTCAAAAGCTGTTTGTTTGTAACTATTCAGCAAAATTGAATAAGAAAACCTGGACCCCGGATCCGCCATCCCGGACTCGATCCGGGACCGGGGTGACGATTAAAGCAGGCGGTTGCCTTTTTCCGTCATTCCGGCGAAAGCCGGAATCCAGGGTGGTTGAAAGGACATATGCCGTATGTGGTGAATAGTTACTTTTTTTTTCATCCGTCAAATTTTTCAAGACTGAAATCAAGGGCGGTCCTGTTATTTTACTTCCGGAAAGAAAGCCATCGGTTTCGGCATCCTGAAAAAAGACTTTCGGGATGGAGGCTATTTCCAGTTCACCGGGACTTTAACTTTCATTCCGGCCTTGTTCTGATAGAGCAGGAAGCCGGTTTGCAGACCAAAATTGTACAGATCTCTGGTAACAGTCACGTCCTGGCGGCAGTAGTCAATTATTTTATTCAGTTTACCTTCTTTCCACCATTTAAGGGCCATCAGTCCATTGGCTGATTTTTTAGTGCCCAGGGTATGACCGGCCAGATGATCCAGGGACAGGCGGTGTCCAAGACGTCTTTCAATATCAGCCAGGATATCAAGAGTAGGCAGGTCATGGAATTTAAACCGTGACTGGCCTCTGAGAACCCGGTAATCAAATCTGATAAGATTAAATCCCACCACCAGATTGAACTGATTCAGGAAATCGCCCAGCTCTTCAGTCTGTTCCTGAGTAAAGGTGAGAAATTCATCTGAGCGGGAGTCGTAAACCACTGAGCAGCTTACTCCCATGAGGTGGCTGTTGCCCCATCCTCCCACTTCTGCTGCTGAAAAACGGGTTTCAATATCCAGGACCGCGTACGGTTTGCATTCAATATCCTCTTTTTGTTGATAAGCCGGCTCTGGAGATGAAAAATGGCTGGTATTTGAGGAATGTTCCACAACCGGATATTTTTCTCCAGCCATTTCTGATAAAATGAGCATGGCAGCTTGCTTATCAAGAGGTCTGTTTCCTGATCCGCATTTTGGTGAATGCACGCAGGCCGGACATCCATTTTCGCAAAGACATGCCGATATAACAGACTTGGCCTTGTGAATCAATTTATTGATAAGCCTGAAAGCCTGGAGGCTCAGTCCGATTCCTCCAGGTATGCCATCATAAATAAAAACAGCCCCCTTTTTCAGCTGGTCATGTACCGGGGTGGAAATGCCTCCGAGATCATTGCGGTCAGTAAGGATGACCATGGGCAAAGTCCCGATAAGGCAATGCTCCAGGGCGTGTATGCCTCCCATGAAGTGCATCATGGCATCTTCAATCCTTTTTTGCAGACCGGTATTAACAGTCAGCCAGAGCCCCTGGGTTTCAAAGATTATGGGAGGCAGATCCAGAGGGACCATTCCAATTCGCTTCTGTCCTCTTACCAGCCTTTTTTCATAGGCGACAACCTGTTCAGTAACCTTAAGTTTACCACAACAGACTTCACCGGCTCCGGTTTGTGACGTCTTAAAGGTTTCCATGATTTCGGTGACTTTCTGGGTGCAGGCTTTGGTATAATAAGCAGCTTTGCTTTGGGATACATAAACAGAAGAGGTTTCCAGGCTCAGTTCATTTACAATGTACTGTTTGCCCATATGCAGGTAAACAGCGCCGGGATGAGTTTCATGAAAAACCCTGCTCTGGTTGATTTCTCCCAGATATTCTCCGGTTAAATGGTCAAAGATGCTGTAATTTCCCCCTGAACCACGAAGATCAACATCCTTATGAGGGTATTGTTCCCTGGTATAAAAATAGTCATTGTTGCCGCTGGAAATCAGGCGGTTTTCTTTTTCCAGTTTTTGGATGCATTTTTTAACTTCACCGTCCATAAATTTTTCCGAACCCCGCAGTGGAAGTTCAGAGGCGGCGCACACCATATGTCTGGACATGATGTATGGATTATAAGGATTAATAACCGCGCTTTCAGGCTCCAGGGAGAAAAATTCCTGGGGATGACTTAAGAAATACTGATCCAGGGCATCTTCGTGTCCGATAAGGGCAACGGCGCTGTCCCGGCCGCTTCTGCCCACCCGTCCGGCTCTCTGCCAGGAGGCCATTATAGATCCGGGGTAACCCACCAGCAGACAAAGGTCCAGATTGCCGATGTCAATGCCCAGCTCCAATGCACTGGTGGATACAACTGCCAGAAGTCTGCCCGAGGACAGGTCCGCTTCAATTTCCCTTCGCTGCTCCGGCAGAAAACCGGCCCGGTAAGCGCTTATCCTGTTTTTAAAAGGTCCGGATTTTTCAGCGCACCACATGGCAATGAGCTCGGTCATTTTTCTGGACTGCGTATATACAATTGTCCTGAGACCCTGTTTCAGGGCTCTGTGCAAAAGATTTATGGCTGCTCCGGCTGCCCCGTGCAGGGCGGGATCAATGAGGAGGAAATGTTTTCTGCCCCGGGGAGCCCCGCTGGAGGTGACGCTTCGAGGTTTGAGGCCTGTAAGGCCGGCGGTAAGGTCTGCCGGGTTTCTTATGGTGGCTGAGCTTAAAATGAAGACAGGGCTTTGACCGTAATGAGAGCATATTCTGGCCAGTCGTCTGAAGACCCAGGCCATATTGGATCCCATTACCCCGCGGTAAGTATGTACTTCATCCACAATAATATATTTGAGACTGGAGAAGAAACTCTTCCAGCCGCGGTGATAGGGCAGAAATGACCTGTGCAGCATGTCAGGGTTGGTGAGCATGATTTTCGGGGGGTCGGCTCTGATCAAGCGGCGCATGGCCTGGTCTGTGTCTCCGTCGTATATGGCGGTGGTTATTTTTTGTTCCTGCCCCCTGATATTTGAGGCCAGCTCTTTGATGTTTAAATGCTGGTCCTGGGTCAGGGCTTTAAGCGGAAACAGATACAGGGCCCGGGTTTGG
The DNA here is from genome assembly GCA_046496945.1 of Desulfonatronovibrio sp. Lineage (GTDB taxonomy): Bacteria > Desulfobacterota > Desulfovibrionia > Desulfovibrionales > Desulfonatronovibrionaceae > Desulfonatronovibrio. The sequence continues at coordinate 3,728 of JAWOGL010000139.1, read as the reverse complement.
GGCTGTTCAAGAATTGATTCAAATACGGGAAGGTTGTAAATCAGGGATTTCCCGCTGGCCGTGGGAGTGGAAACCACCACGCTCTGACCGGATCTGATCAGCCGGACTGCTTCTGACTGATGAGAGTACAGGACATTTATTCCTGATTTTTTGAGGGCTTTGGACAAAGGCTCTGGAAGCCCTTCCAGTTGCTGGATTTTTGCTTTCCCGGGAGCAATTTCTTTATGGGAGACTATATTCAGTCCAAGAGATTCATCGTTTGATATTTCTCTGATATATTTGTCTACTGACACGCTAATTCCGGGCTGGATGCTGACAATGGTAAATACTTAACAATTTTTGTGTTTACCAGGTTATTTTGTCTGGATGTTATATTTTTTAAGCTTATACTGTAAAAGACTTTTGGAAATATTCAGCAGTTCAGCCGCTTTGACCTGGATAAAATTGCTTTTAACCAGAGCCCTTCTGATGAGAGCGGCTTCAATTTTTTCCAGGGTTCCGGCCAGTTCCAGCTTGACGGGCAGAAGATCAACAGCGCTTTTGAACTGGGCTTCTTCGTCCTTTATCTCGCTGGGCAAGTCTTCAACACCGATGATATCCCTGGCTGCCAGCACCATGCATCTTTCCACCACGTTTTCCAGCTGTCTGACATTACCGGGCCATTCATAGGCAGTGAGATATTCCAGAGCGTCAGGGGTAAACTTTCTGTTGGTCTGGACTTCCTGACCGGACAACTTCTGCATAAAATGAGCTACCAGGACAGGAATATCCTCTCTTCTTTCACGCAGGGGAGGAATATTAATATTGACCACGTTTAAACGGTAATAAAGATCTTCCCTGAAATAGCCCTGTTCCACTCTTTGTTTCAGATCTTTATTTGTGGCCGCCACCAGTCTTATATCAACATTGATGGTTTTATCGCCCCCAACCCGTTCAAATGCTTTTTCCTGAAGAACCCTTAATAATTTTACCTGAAGATCCGCGGAAAGTTCTCCGATCTCATCCAGAAAAAGAGTTCCTCCGTGGGCCAGCTCAAACCGGCCTTTTTTCATGGCCGTGGCTCCGGTGAAAGACCCTTTTTCATGTCCGAATATTTCACTTTCCAGAACCCCCGGGCTTAAGGACATGCAATTGACTGAAATAAAAGGGCCGTTTTTGCGGGCAGAAGTATAATGAATTGCCTTGGCAACAAGCTCTTTGCCTGTTCCTGATTCCCCGGTAACCAGAACAGTGGATTTGCTGGGGGCGACCTTGGAAACCATCTGCAGCACCTCACGAACCGGTTTGCTTCTGCCCACCAGCTTGTGCGGTCCATGTTGTTCAGCCAGGGTCTGCCGGAGCAGGATTATTTCCTGTTCAGAGCGCGAGAGCATTACCGCTTTTTTTATTGATAAGAGGAGTTCATTATTGGAAAAAGGTTTGGAAATATAATCGAAAGCTCCGCACTTCATGGCCTCTACGGCTCCGTCGATGCTGCCGTAGGCAGTCATTATCAGTACTGGAATGTGCGGGTAATTTTTCCGGACATGCTCTAAAACGTCCTGGCCGCTTATACCGGGCATTTTCATGTCGGTAACAATGACATCCACTTCTGATTCGTCCAGGTAATCAAGGGCCATTTGCGGATCATTAAGGGCTGTGACCCCGTAACCTTCTTCACTCAGAATGGTTTCCAGGATCAGCAGATAATTTTTTTCGTCGTCTATTACCAGTATTTGACTGTTCATATTTTATCAGTTCAAGGTGTTATGTTTGAGGTTAACAGGTTGTTGAAAATCTCCCAATTGGCTTTGTCGCTATAAGTTTAGTTCAACGTTCAACGTTCAATGTTCAACGTTGAAAAGTAATAAAAAAATGATTCAGGGAACTTTTTTTGCTGTTTATCCGGCACCCACTTAAGTGAGTATTATTTAGGCATAAGTCTTTAGTGGCATCCTAAGTGAGTGCCGGACTGCCGCTTGGAATTTTTGAACAACCTGTCTGGTAAGGACTTTTTCAACAGGCTGTTAATACTCCAGGTCCTGGTGATCCACGGTTTCCAGGATCTCTTTGTAATCATCAAACCAGTAGGCAGATGGATTCCTTTTGCAGATAAAGACCTTGCCGGTGTCGTCGGGGTCTGCAGCCCGGTGGATGCGAAAGATTATATTATCTTCGGTCATGGCCACTACTTCAATCTTGCCGTCGGCGTGAGACATGGCTATTTTAGCCCTTTTGCCAAGACCTGAACACATCCCCCTGGCTGTCTGAAATACATGAAACGCTTCTTCAACCGGTACGGCATAAGTCAGATTGCCCACTGTGGGTCTGCACAAAAAAATGTAATACGGAGCAATTCCCATATAAGACAGTTTATTGAACAAATCTCCCAGCACCTGGGGATCATCGTTCACCCCTCTGAGCAGGGGAGTCTGATTGCATAGTATTCCACCGGATTTGATTAATTTGTCGCAGGCCTTGAGACTGACTTCGGTTATTTCTTTGGGATGGGAAAAATGGAGCATGAAGTATATTCTTTTGCCGGGCAGGCTGTATCTGCTGATCATCTCGCACAGCTCAGGATCATTAAGCACCCGGTAAGGATTATAGGACAAGAGCTTGGTTCCGATTCTGATGATCTTTACGTGGTCAATAGTTCTGAGTTTTTTGATGAGCTTTTCCAGCTTCCCGGTGGTGAGCATAAGGCCGTCTCCGCCGGTAATGAGTACGTTGTTAATTTCCTTGTGCTGTCGAACGTAATCACAAGCCGCCTCGTAATCAGTTAGAAATTCTTTTTGCTCCGGATAAATAAACAGCCTTTTGCGAAAACAGTACCGGCAATAGCCTCCGCAGATATCGCTGGCCAGAAAAACCACGGTACTGCGATACTTATGCTGTACACCAGGCATAATTGAATATTTTTTTTCGTTGGAGGCATCCAGTTTGCCCCATTGATCAAGTTCTTCCTGACAGGGGATGATTATTCTCCTGATAGGATCTTCCGGATCATCCCAGTCGATAAGGGATAAATAATAGTCATTGGATTTGAATTCAAACTTGTCCATCACCGGTTTGATTTGTTCCAGTTCTTTTTGAGGGATGCCTTTAACTCGGTAAATGTCATTGATGTACTCTGGCGTATTCATAAGTATCTCCTTTGTGCCGGATATATATTTTTTTAATGCCCGGAATTGTTTTGAACCGGTCAGTTCATGGATCTGCCGGTACTTGCGGGTTGTCGTTGCTGTTTGCGGTTTCGCAGATCAACCCTGTCCCCGAGAGGGAAATGAGTAATTTTTTTGTTAAACGCCGAAAAAGCGTCTGCAGGGATATTGTTTTTTCTGGGTGTGAATTTTCAGAACCCTGATATATGGCCTGAAAATTGAACTTCGTCGGATAAAAATATAATATAGCGGATAATTATTTATTGTCAAATCAGGCTTGTTAACTTTCGGTTATGGGCATATAAAAATCCCAAATTATGCCGATTGTACAGGCTTTCAGGATATATATCCTGCTGGTATGTCTGAGTTTAAAAAATGAATTTTTTTGTAACTCTTCAGCAAGATCGAATAAGAAGACCTGGACCCCGGATCTGGTCCGGGGTGACGGTTAAAGCAGGTAGTTGCCTTTTTCCGTCATTCCGGCGAAAGCCGGAATCCAGTGTGGTTGAATGGACATATGCCGTATTTGGTGAATAGTTACAAAAGAGCAAATATTCAACAAAATCAACTCTGGAACAATTTGAC
>JAWOGL010000117.1:0-2837 GCA_046496945.1 Desulfonatronovibrio sp. | reverse complement strand
GCAGTTCTTTATATACATGGTTTGTCTGAACGGACCCTGCAACGGTCAAACATCGCATCAATGGCGAAACATGAATCAGCGGCTGACCTTAAATTCAGTGACTGGTCATAATATATGGTGAATAGATACAATTTATTAAGGCTCACACGGGGCATAAGAGGAAAGGATGCTTTATCATCTGCTATATCCGTTAAGTGAAGACATAAGCGTATTCAATGTTTTCAGGTATATTACTTTCAGAAGCATCTATGCTCTGCTCACAGCCATGATCATCAGCCTCTGGCTGGGACCCCTGGTGATCAGGTGGCTGCAGAAAATCAAGTGCGGACAATTTATTCAGAGCGACGGACCTGAACATAGCGCCAAGAAAGGGACACCCACCATGGGGGGCACGCTTATCGGGTTCAGCCTGTTAGTCAGTGTCCTGCTCTGGGGAGATCTGACCAACCTTTTTGTATGGCTGTCCATATTTGTTTTCTGCGGGTTTTTCCTGGTGGGATTTTTTGATGATTATCTCAAATTGATAAAAAAGCGCAATAAAGGTCTGAGTGCCAAGGGGAAATTTCTGGGTCAGTGCATTATTGCCATTGGAGCTGTATCCATACTTCTAACCCTGCCCGGCTATAATACCGAGCTTCTGATACCATTTTTCAAGGGTTTCCGGCCGGACCTGTTCCTGTTTTATGTTCCTTTCGCCGCTCTGGTCATGGTGGGGGCTTCCAATGGTGTAAATTTGACAGACGGTCTGGACGGTCTGGCTATTGGCCCGTTTATTGTGAGCGCGGCCTGTTTGTCTGTGTTTGTATATGTCTCAGGCCACTACCAGCTGGCCAATTATCTGCAGGTTCCGTACATCCCCAATCTCGGGGAGGTTACGGTTTTTTGCGGTGCCATGGTGGGGGCCGGCCTGGGGTTTTTATGGTATAATGCCTATCCTGCCCAGATTTTCATGGGGGATACCGGAAGCGTCAGCCTGGGGGGCACTCTGGGATTTATTGCCGTACTATGTAAGCAGGAGCTGCTGCTGATTATTGTCGGCGGTCTGTTCGTGATCGAAACACTGTCCGTCATCCTGCAGGTGGGATATTTCAAGATGAGCGGCGGCAAAAGGATATTTCGCATGGCTCCCCTGCATCATCATTTTGAGCTTAAGGGTGTGCCTGAATCCAAGATTATCATCAGGTTCTGGATTTTATCCATATTGTTCGCTCTGGTAGCCCTGAGCACACTCAAACTGCGGTAAACCTTCCAGTGCGAAGAAGTAAATATGGTTTTTCAAAACCATAACAAAGGAAAAGGCCGGTATAAATGAAAGAGCTTGTCCATTCTGAGCAGCTTAAAGGTCACAATGTCGCGGTGGTGGGGGCAGGCAGGTCTGGATTGTCAGCCGCGGCTCTTGCCCGGGCTCTTGGCGCCAGAGTCAGAATCCTGGAGAGAAATGAACATTTTGACAAAGATAAACTTGCCGGGCCTCAATTTGATGGTGTGGAGATCATCATTGGAGAGCATGAAAAAAGGCACTTTGCTGACGCGCATATGGTCGTCATCAGCCCGGGAATACCCATCAAGACCGTGAAAGATCTGGTGCCCGGGGGCACAAAGATATTTTCCGAGCTGGAATTTGCTTCCTGGTTTGTACACGAACCCATAATCGCAGTGACTGGAAGCAACGGGAAGACCACCACCACAATGCTTATTGCTCACGCTCTGCAGAAAATGGGCAAAAAAGTGTTTGCAGGCGGAAACCTGGGTACACCATTGAGCGAATATGTGTTGAACCGGGATAATTGCGACCTGCTTGTCCTGGAAGTCAGCAGCTTCCAGCTTGAAGGGTGCAGTGGATTTCATCCCAGAGTAGGAATTTTTCTGAATTTCTCAGTTAATCATCTTGATCATCATCTTGATGAGCAGGAGTACTTCATGGCCAAAGCCGGGCTGTTTGCAAGGCAGAATGAAAATGATCTGGCTGTTATCGCCCTGGAACTCAAGCAGGAGATAGAGCAACTGGATGTTCTCAAGTGCAGAAGAGTGTACTTTGTCCCTTCAGAAAGATTTTCCTGTCCGCGCCTTTCCGGGGAACATAACCAGGCCAACATGGAAGCAGCCTTTCTGGCCTGCAGGTATTTTGGTATGGAGGAAAGCCTGTTTTCTCAGGCTCTGAATGATTTTACGCCGCCTCCTCACAGGCAGGAAATTTTTCTCAAATATGACCGGAAAATTTTTGTCAATGATTCCAAGGCTACAACAGTTGAGGCAGTGTCCGCGGCACTCAAGACCTTTGATCCGCCCATAAGGCTTCTGGCCGGGGGCGTTTACAAGGGCGGAGATTTTTCAGAGCTTGCTTCTCTGATAAAACAGAAAGTAGTCAAAGTTTACCTGTTCGGGGCGGGCAGAGACGTATTTGAAAAGGCCTGGAAAAATGAAACCGATATGGAGTACTTTTCAGATTTTGATCAGGCTGTGACCAGTGCGGTATCAGAGTCAATGCCCGGCGATACTCTGCTTCTGTCGCCCGGGACAGCCAGTTTTGATCTTTTTGACAATTATATGGACAGGGGCAATGCCTTCAAATCCCGGATACATAAGGCCCTGGACCTGTCATGATTATCCTGCAGGCGCAAAATACAGCCGCATGTGCTGTTATGACTTCAAATATTTTTGGATACGCGGAAAACCAGCAATTGTTCACCAGTTTTTTTTGAGTGTTGTTTATGAACAAGATTAGCAAAACCAGTCATCCCCTGAGCCTTGACGCGTGGCTTCTGCTTGCAGTGATGATCCTGTGCGGTCTGGGTCTGACCATGATTCTGAGTACCAGCGCCATTATGGCAGAAAGA
>JAWOGL010000111.1:0-3578 GCA_046496945.1 Desulfonatronovibrio sp. | reverse complement strand
TCTGTCATATTCCGCACGCTTGCCTGGGCCTTCACAATATTCAATGCTTCTTGGACATACTCTTCCATAAAATTGCATGGAAACCCGGCTTCCATGGATGTCATGAAGAGGGGCAGACTGATTTCTGTTGTTGTGTCCGGGCCGTGAATATTCATGCAAATGAAGGATGGCAGCCCAGGGTCATGAAATTCGAATAAACCCAATGGGCTGCCATTTCTTCAACTTATCCCTTAAGTCATCAATCAATTTTACTCATAAGTCACAATATCCCATTTGTTGTTGGAAAAACCACCCGTGAAATCGTCGTAAGGGATACCATCTACTGTGGTATCAGCTATGCGGACTCTCATACTGCCGCTATCACCAGCATTTTCAAGCCCTCTGATACGGGTACGGATTTCAGCAAATAAAAAATTATCCGGATCGAATTTGAAGTTCTCAATACTATCCATGTCATAAAAACTCTGGTAAGTGTTACTGCCATCCGTAAACTCAATCATCAGCTGGTTGGTGGTTTCAAGATATTCCACTGCAAGATGATAGGTCTGATTAAAAGATAATTGCTGGCCAAAGGGGAAATTACCGGAAGCCGGAGGTGGAAAAATCTCGTCTGTGTCATCAGCATTTCTTGATCCCCAGACAAACCCCTGTAAAACCAGCCCTTCATTCTGATACCGAATACGGTTCCAGACACCGATAAAGTTGGTATTGCCTTTTCCAAAGTCTTCCGCCGGCTGGTACCCCAGCCTGATTTCAGTTTCAGCCTGGACATTGCCAGTTGCCGAGGCGTTTTCCACCACAAAAGGGGCTTCAAACCGGTTCATATACTTGCCTCTGATCCGGGTCCTTGCACTCAAACTTGACCAGGTGGGATTGAGGTTTTCAGCATCCCACTCATGACTGACATCAAAAACCAGGTGATCATTTTCTACACTGATGAGGCTTTCGGACCAGGGATCATCCCTTTTTTCTGCCTGGTAGTGTCTGTGGCTGGTATCCCTCATAACCACCCAGAAACTTCCTGTTCTGGCTGATATGGTTGTCGAACCAGGGTCAAACAGATCCGATGTCCATGCGGAAAAATCTTGGGGCGCATACCAGCCGGGATTCTCCAGAGTGAGTTGATTCCAGTTCCAATTCACATCATCCCACCCCAGGGTGGCCCAGGATGGGAAAAGGTCCGGGTTGTCAGGAAGTGTCCAGGTGAAAACACCTCCGTTTCCGGGGAACGGGTCAAAGGAAATCGCATCTTGTTCAATACCGGCAAAATATCTGTCCGGGTCAGCTTCGATCACACTCACCGCCAAAGGGGGTTCAGGAATGGTATACAACCAAGTTCTGACAGGATTTTTGTCATCATCAAGCCCGATTGCAACAAACTCCATGGTTTCCTGGGATTTAAGATTATCCAGATCGATCAGTCTGTCGCCATTTTCCTTGCTCAGCTCGTACAAGACGTCATTGTTCCAGTAATGGGGAACGTTGCTCAGGCGGTATTGAGTAGACAATCCTCCTGCTCTTCTTTCTAGCCGGACGCAGTTCACTGCTAGCCCGTCAATGGTTTCCGGGGCAAAGGCGGGGTTGAAAACCGCCAGATTGGTAATTCCCATATTCAAAGCAAGGTTGTTGATATCATTGTGCCAGAATTGAAGCCCCGAGTGATAGGTCACCGCTCCTGCCGGATAGAGCAGCTGCCTGGCATGGGGTCTGGCCTGTTGCGTACTTTTGAAAGGAAATCTGTTGCCGTACCATTTCCATGCAGTCCCGTCTTTGACAAAAGAGGTCAGCCAGGTGAAGCTGCGACTGTTGATTTCAGAGGTCACCAGCACCCATAAAGCCTCTGAATAGTTGTCGTGGTTTTCTTCAACCGGCTGAAGTCCGTAATACTGGGTGGTCATGGGCCGCAGGATCGCACAGTCAATAAAGTGTTCATTCACCGGTCCTGCGGTTTGGTCTTCTGACAGCCATGTGATAAAATCTTCTCGGCCATATCCACGTTCCAGGAAACCGGTTGCCAAATGAGGCAGAATCTCTGATTCCAGAGTTTCACGGTCAGGCGAAAAATCTTCATAAAGGTTAAAGTATGCTGTCATAATTTGTCTGATTGAGTTTAACACATCAACAAAACCGTTCACGACTCCCATGGCAGTAACCACCGTTGCAGGGTCATTAGTTACAACCAAGCCATTACTGAACGATGTCGATGTTTCCCAATCTTCAGGAGTATTCCATACATTATCTGCCATGTAATCACAAACTTCGACGCGGTTTGTGAACTGGTAGTAGGCATTGATGGCGAGCTGATCTGCTGGGTCATAATAGAGGCCTCCCGGGGCATAATCCTTGATCACTCCCACCAGTTGAGCCACCACTTCACCTCGGGTTTTGCCGTCATTGAGTTGATTGACCCAGTAGGTGATGCCCACAGGGTCCTCTTCGTAAGTTTTGTTCAGGGTATTTATATAGATGTGTTCAATAAACGCCTGGTTAGTGTCCAAGCTTCCCCCGAAATAATTTCTTGCCGCATCAGTATCCAGCATGGCTGTTGCGGCCGTGGCCATGTCTGATTGGGCCTGCCAGTATGTGTTCCCTTCGCCTTCGGATGCCCGGCCAAAAACAGAAACATATAAATGAGATACTTCGTTTTTTGTTAAGTTTGCCCATGCCGGAATATACGATAAAACGAGAGACAGAAGCAATAAAGTGAAAACTTTCAGTTTCATGGTGATCTCCTTTTATTACTATTGATATGTGGTTTCGATGGAACTTCTGACGTCTGGGTTTGAAATCAATTCATTTTAAAACCTGTAAAACATTTCGCCATTCCCTGAACACTTTTGGTTGGATAAGATAAATTTGAAACAATAATCATTGAGGTCCCCTGGTATGGTTTTTTTAGATTTGAGAAAAGGTCAGATATGCTCCCTGGATAAAACATCAGCCAGGGAGCCATGGTATAGGCAGTTTAAGGGGCGACTCCATCTTGAAATCTCCTTTGGCAAAAACTGCTGTGTAACACAAAACACAGAAACCAATAAAAGATTCTGGACTTCAAATAGCGGTCAAGCTGCAGGTCAGAAGCACAAATATACTTTGAGATATTGAGAATGATAATCAGAATGCTGTCAAAAAAGAACGTGAAGTCAGGTTCAATTTATTTTTATTGATAACAATGTAAATCGTTCTTGTCAACAAATGAATAGGCAACTATTTGATTAAGCTTGATCCAATTCAAAATGAAACGTTTTGTCCATAGATCCAGAGGATTCCAGGCCAGGCAATACAATCAAAAACTGTATTAGCTCATCTTATGAAAGGTTCTGTAGCCAAGCCGCATAGCCTTTCAATTTAAGGCATCAAATAGCTCACTGGGCTGACAAAGAGAAGTGATTAGTACTTGGGGCATGCTGAAATTCTGGGGGCCTTTAAATGACTTGTTTTGAGCCTTTTCAGAGTGCCCATGAAAACGTCATTTTAACCAAAATTTATTTAATTGACTGGTGTTACCCGGGATGATAGGACAGTACCTGTTGTTGAACCATAAGAAAAAACAGGTTTGACAGTGCCTGACAGCCATC
>JAWOGL010000090.1:0-5025 GCA_046496945.1 Desulfonatronovibrio sp. | reverse complement strand
CCAAGGAACATTGACTCCAAAGGTACCAAAGGCAAGATCAAGAGTGTTTTGCCAGTTGTCATATCTGTACCATGTTTCAATCTTATGCGTTCAACGGCGATATCCTGCGCTGGATGCTGCAGAACAACGTCTGGCCGGTCGAGCATCTGCGACGCTTTCTGAGCTATGCGGTCGTGCATGCCAGCTTCATGCATGCGCTGTTCGCGGGGGTTCTGCTGCTGGCCATGGGCAAGTTCGTCGGCGAGGTGTTCCGGCACTGGGCGGTGCTGGTGCTGTTTTTGCTGAGCACGGTGGCCGGCGCGCTGGTCTTCGGTCTGGTGGCGCGCGACAGCCCTTGGCTGATCGGCGCGTTTCCGGGCGTCTACGGCCTGATCGGCGGGTTCACCTATATCATCTGGCTGCGGCTGGGGCAGCTTGGCAGCAATCAGGCGCGGGCCTTCATCCTGATCGGCGTGCTGATGGGGCTGCAACTGATCTTCGGGCTGTTCTTCGGCGGCGCGCCGACATGGGTGGCCGACGTGGTGGGCTTTGGCACAGGATTCCTTGCCTCCTTCGTGCTGAGCCCGGGCGGCTTTGCCAGGTTGCGCGCGCGCCTTCGCCACGACTGAACCGGCACAGCCTCTTGACTTTGCCGGTCGGGTGTCGCATGAGCGCGTTTCCCGGGATGATGTGCATGCCGGGCGATTTGGATAACACCCGGGACGGGTGCGCAGTTCGAGGTGACCCGCTAGGGTCCAACACCCGACACGATGTCGGGGACCACAGAGCGCGGAGAGAAAAGGAAACGTCCATGTTCGCGGTTCTCAAGACCGGCGGCATTGAAGTAAATCAATTTTATCTGGTAATCGGCCCTGGTGGTGTTAAGGAGTTTCCATCCGGAAAGTCTTTCTTTCCGGATGTTGAAGCTGCTGGTTTTCTTTCCGGAAACGAGAAGTTTTTTCTTTTGGCAAGGAAATCAATCAATTATGAGGAGGCGTATCTTAATACGTTGACGAATAATTGTGCAGATTGACGCCGCCAAAAGGAAAAAGAGCCGTTTACGGATGAAAACTAATTAATAAGTAAAACTGTCATGAATCAGAATCAACCATATGAAATCCGCATAAAAGTCATGCCTTCAGACATCGACGAACTGGGGCACGTGAACAACATAGTATATCTTCGCTGGGTTCAGGATGCAGCAGTAGCTCACTGGCAGGCTCTGGCATCAGCAGAGCACCAGGCGCTGGTATTATGGGTGGTGCTGCGCCACGAAATTGATTACATGGCCCCTGCCCGGGAAGAAGACGGCATCATCGCTGCCACCTGGGTAGGACAGGCCAGAAGACTCAGTTTCCAGAGAAATACTGAAATCATGCGCCGCAATGACCGCAAACTTCTGGCCCGGGCCAAGACTTTCTGGTGTCCCGTAAACGCCGGCACAGGCAGGCCTCAAAGAGTCAGTCAGGAAATCAGGGACCTCTTTTCAGCTATCAGTCCCCTGACTGACTGATAAAGCGGACTCTAACGGCCCGGCGTAAATTTTCCGACTTTAAAGACAAGGAAGCATTGCAGATGAAACTTTATATATCTTTTCTGATAATAAGCCTGATAATGGCCTGCTCAGTATTTGCTCAGGAGAACGATCTCTCCGGGCTGTCCGGCATTAAGCAGGAGATGGAAAGTATCCGCCAGGAAATGGATGAACTGGAAAAAAGCGAATCAGCTCTGCGTGACCAGCAAACCACCAGGATAATGAGGCTTGAAGAAGATCTGGAAACCATCAGACAGGAACTGACCAGCCGGATTGAGGATGCCAGACAGACCTTATCCAGGGAACAATCCATTCTCAGGGAATACATTGAAATTATCAACACCAATATAACCTCTCTGGAAACAACTGACGAAGAACATGAAATAAACCTGCAGACTCTTGCCTCGGGATTAACCGACACAGAGCAGAACATCTCTTCAATAAGACAAGCTCTTGAAGAGACCGATCAACAAGTCGCGGTTCTGGACAGCACGCTTGAGGATTTCATCTCCAGTACCCGGGCCAGACTTTCAGAATTAGGAGAGGTTCAGCAGGTTGAGGAGAGAGTGTCAGAGATACCCGCTGATATTTCCGATATGCAGTCTGAGTTTGAACAGCTCACCTCCAGAGTGGAGGGGGAACTGGAAGGAAATCTTGGCAGGGTCCGTGAACTGGAAAAAAATCTCAGGCAGGAAATTTCCGAACTTTCCCAAAAAATTGCCTATACTGATCAGGGGGTCATGGATGAACTCAACACGGCCCAGTCCAGGATTTCACGTCTGGATGAATATGTCCGGGAACGCGAACTCTACGGCACAGCCGCCCTCACAGGGCTTGGATTATTGCTGGTGCTGGTGGTTTTGCTGGTGGGTTACTCCAGAAAAAGAATAAAAAATACCCGCCTCGAACTGGAAAGCAAAGAATCCAGGATATGGCAAAAGATGGAAGAACAGGGAGCCGTGCTGGATTCGCGCATGGTTGAACTCCTGGAAAAGCAGATCCCCCTGCTGTCTCCTTCTGCTGAACAATCCCCTGAGCGTACCGGTCCTGACCGCTCGGAACTGATTACAGACCATGACCTGGCCATAGTCCTGGGCGATGAAATCTACAGATTAAAGCAGCGAGGCAAAAAACTGCCGGAACAGACCCAGGGCATTGATGAACTCAGGACTTCTCTGCAAAGACTCTGGAGCGCTTTCAGGCAGCAGGGTTATGAAGTTGTTGATCTTCAGGACAAAAAATACCATGAGGATATGGAAGCCAGGGCCGAGTTTGTTTTAACTCATGAACTGCTGCCCGGAGAACAGATTGTTTCCAGAGTGATGAAGCCATTGATAAAATATAAGGGAGTCACGATTCAGGAAGCTGAAATTGAAGTCCAGGTCGGAGAATAAATTAACAGGTCAGCTTTGAAATTATCATCAGCTTAAAAAAAAGAAATTATCCCGGAATGTATAAAAATATCTATTGCCCGACCCAGCATAAAATATCAGGCAGCTATTACACCACTCCTGCCAGATGCCTGCGCACATGCAGACTGTTTCCATGTAATCTTTTTACCCGTGAAGAGATTGAGCAATATATTGAAGATGGCTATATAATTGAAACTTTTGCCGGATTTAACACAAGGAGAACAAAGATGTACCTTTTCAGAAAGAAAGACGGAAGCCTTATCCCGGCCCCTGAGGATTTTGACCAGCAAAACCCCGAATGGGAAACAATGAAGGATGTGGAAGAAGTACTTTATGTCAGCAAGATACTTATTCCACAGATCAAACTGGTTCCCAAACCATCAGCCCCCCGGGAATCTGAAAACAAAACCCCGGAAAAACCAGAGGAAAAAACTACGACCAGGTCTAAGCAGCCTAAAAAATAGCAGAGGAGCTGGAAATGTTTCTACAGAAAATCAAATCCCAGGGCATTTCTCATCTATCTTACATCATTGGAGATAAAGGCAGGGCAGCGGTGATTGATCCCAGACGTGACTGCGCGGTTTACCTGGAAACAGCTCACCAGCAGGGCGTCCGCATCACCCACATCTTTGAAACCCATCGCAATGAAGATTATGTTATCGGGTCCAGAGAACTGGCAGACTTAACCGGAGCCGAGATTTTTCACGGAGGAGAGCTGCCCTTTGCCTATGGCCGGGTCACCTCTGAAGGCGACCGGTTTGAACTGGGAAATATTATCCTTGAAACCTTGAAAACCCCCGGCCATACCTTTGAAAGCATTTCCCTGGTCCTTTATGACTCAGGATTCGGATCTGAACCAATAGGGGTTTTTACCGGTGACGCCCTTTTTATCGGTGATGCAGGCCGTACTGATTTTTTCCCGGACCGGAAAGAAGAAACAGCCGGCCTTCTTTACGACAGTCTGTTCAATAAAATCCTGCCTCTGGGTGATCATGTAATACTGTATCCGGCCCATGGTTCAGGTTCGGTGTGCGGTTCAGGCATGGCTGACCGTGAATTCTCCACACTGGGATATGAAAAAATGTCCAACCCCCTGCTTCAGGTCTCCGGGCGTGATGAATTCATTAAGATCAAAACAGCTGAGTCCCATTCCACACCGCCATATTTTGCAAAAATGGAAGAATACAATCTAAACGGCCCCCCACCTCTGGGCCGGCTGCACACTCCTGCTCCCCTGAACGCTCAGGATTTTGAAAATTTCCTTAAGGAGGGCATGCTGGCCCTTGATTTAAGGAGCGCCCATGCGTTTGCCGGGGCTTTTATTCCGGGCAGCCTGTCCATTCCCCTGAACATGGTTCCCGCGTATGCAGGGTGGTTACTTTCCTATGACCAGGATCTGGGGCTGATAGTTGACTCACCCAATGACCTGGATCAGGCTGTCAGATATCTTTCCAGAATAGGCTATGACCGCGTCCAAGGTTATTTATATCAGGACATGGAGGAATGGTCGGTAAAGGGCAAGTACTTTGACTCGGTCCGGGCTGTGTTTGCCGGAGAAATCCAGAACAGGATCAGCAACGATCAGAGTTTTACCCTGCTTGACGTGCGTACCAGGGAAGAATTCCAGGCTGGTCATCTGCCCGGAGCCCAGCATGTTTTTCTGGGTGAACTGGAAAAGAATCTGGATAAAATCAGGACTCAGCGCCCCCTGACTACTTTTTGCGGAAGCGGGCAGAGAGCTATTATTGCCGCCTCCATCCTGAAAAAGAATGGTTTCCAGGAGGTGGAAAACTGCTTTGGCTCTATGCAGGCCTGCTCCCAGGGTGTCTGTGAAATTGTAAAAGAATAGTAACTATTCACCCCATACGGCATATATCCATTTAATCACACTGGATTCCGGCTTTCGCCGGAATGACGGAAAAAGGCAACTGACTGCTTTAAACGTCACCCCGGATCTGGTCCGGGGTGACGTTTAAAGCAGTCAGTTGCCTTTTTCCGTCATTCCGGCGAAAGCCGGAATCCAGTGTGATTAAATGGATATATGCCGTATGCAGTCAGTTCCCTTTTCCGTCATTCCGGCGAAAGCCGGAATCCAGTGTG
>JAWOGL010000092.1:0-3391 GCA_046496945.1 Desulfonatronovibrio sp. | reverse complement strand
TTAATCTTTAACCATACGCCGGGGGGAGGTTTCCCAGATTTTATGGCAGTCAAGGTTTCTGCCCGTCTTTTGATTTCTGTTTCAAAGTCCCGCCCAGGCAGGTGTCTTGAAACAGTCCGGAGCTGCCCACCGCAGGCCTGGGCGTAAAGAAGTGGAATAAGTTTAATCCCGCAGAGATTACCAGGAAATATCATAAATGCAGCCGATCATCAAAAAAAACAACAAGCTTCAGGACCTGCCCAATGTGGGCCCGGCCATTGCAGCCAAGCTCAATGTTCTGAACATTGAAAAGCCCTCCGACCTGACAGGCCTGGACCCCTATGCCATGTATGATGAACTTAACTCCATAACCGGCCGGAAACATGATCCCTGCCTGCTGGATGCATTCATCTCGGTTGTCCGGTTTATGGAGGGTGCTCCGGCGCTGCCCTGGTGGAAGTATACTGCTGAACGCAAGCAAAAATTTCATCAAGCACGGTATTGATCCGGTACTTGTCTGGTATCTATTTTCAATCCGTCTTTTTGTTTGACCTGGAACCTGTTTTCACGGATTCAGATTTGACATAAAGTTTGCTTCTCCCTACTCAAACGCCTTCAAGCAGGACAGTCCATGTCCAGTCCATGCCTAGAATCTTCGCTGGGATACGGCAGGATTCCGGCTAAATAAGACAACCGTTTTCAGATTCAGTTCATTCAAGCCGGCAGCAGTTTAATGTTTTTGTTGTCATTTCATATAACAGTCCGTTAAAAATTCCCAATTGCTGTCGCTTGGAGTTCTTGAACAGGCTGCCTGGCGGGAACTTTTTCAACACTCAGATAATATCGGCCACTGGCCGGTAAAAGGAAATTCTGCATGAACCAACACAAATCAAAGCCGTCTCCCATAGGTGAACGGATAATTGAACGTACCTCTTCCAAAACAGGAATTGCCCAGAAGGATCTTGAGACGATTCTGGCCCAGGGGTTCAGAAAGACTTATGCCCCCGGAGCCTGGATTTTTCATGAATCAACACCCCGGCTGTGGTTCGGGGTGGTGGCAGATGGAGAAGTGGAACTGGTCCGTGGACTGCACGGTTCCCAGGTCCGGCTTGCATCTCTGGGGGTTGGAGCTATGATCGGAGAAGCAGCTCTTCTGGATGGTTCACCTCACGCGGTTAGTGCTTTTACTGTCAAGGGTGCTACTGTCCTGGAAGTTGCCAGGGAAGTCTGGGAAAAGATGCGCAAGGATAATCCTGAGGTTTTTTATCGTATTGTTGCCCATGTGGCTAGGAGGATCAATGACCGTTTGCGCCATGCCACCGCCAGAATCATGGCTGCGGATGACAGAGAACAGCTGCTGCGAGATGTCCGGGTGGAGCATGACTTGCTGGGAGAACGGGAGGTTTCCAATCACGTATATTACGGAATACAGACCATGCGCGCTCTGGAGAATTTTCCAATATCAGGAACGCCTCTGAAGAATTTTGCCCATCTGGTCAAGGCCCTGGCATACGTAAAAAAGGCTTCAGCCCTGGCCAATGCAGAACTTGGCGTGCTCAGCCGGGAAAAGATGAAGGCCATTTGTGCTGCTTGTGATGAAATCCTGGATGGACAGCTGCATAATCAGTTCGTGGTGGATATGATTCAGGGAGGTGCAGGGACCTCCACGAATATGAACGCCAATGAGGTCATAGCCAACAGAGCTTTGGAAATTCTGGGTCATCAAAAGGGTGAGTACGACTATCTTCATCCCAATGATTGCGTGAACTGTTCCCAGTCTACCAACGATGCATATCCAACAGCAGTTAAACTGGCAGTGTTTCTGTCTATTCAGGACGCTCTGGGTGCCATGGACGAGCTGAAAATTATACTGGAGACCAAGGAACAAGAGTTTTCCCGGGTATTGAAAATGGGTCGAACTGAAAACCAGGATGCAGTGCCCATGACTCTGGGACAGGAGTTCGGCTCGTATGCCACGACCATCGGCTCGGCCGTGGACAGCATGCAGGTGGCAGCTCATGGTCTTTTGGAGATCAATATGGGAGCCACAGCCATCGGCACCGGCATCAACAGCCCTCCAGGATATGCTGACCTGGTTACAAGAAAACTGGTTGAAGTGAGCGGACTGCCGGTTCGACAGGCTGTAAATCTGGTCCAGTCAACCCAGGATGCCGGCTGTTTCGTGCAGCTGGCCGGAAATATGAAACGGGCCGCGGTTCAGATATCAAAGATCTGCAAGGATTTGCGCTGGCTGTCCTCTGGCCCGCGCTGCGGTCTGCAAGAGATTCAGCTGCCTCCCATGCAGCCGGGATCCTCCATCATGCCCGGCAAAGTCAATCCGGTCATTCCGGAAATGGTTAACCAGGTTTGTTTTACCATCATCGGTTATGACGTGACCGTGTCCATGGCTGCTGAATCCGGCGACCTTGAGCTGAACATGGCCGAGCCTATTATGGCATATTGTCTTCTTCACGGTTTGATGATTCTGAAAAACGCAGCCATTGTCCTGAACAGCAGATGTATCGCAGGCATTAAGGCCAATGAGGAGCGCTGCCTGAATTATGTGCAGAACAGTATCGGGCTGGTCACTGCCCTGAACCCGGTCATTGGTTATGAAAGATCCGTGGCCATTGCCAAGAAAGCCCTGGAAACGGGCAAAAGTGTTTATGATCTGGTTCTGGAAGAAGGGTGGCTGACCAAGGAAGATCTGGATGACCTGCTCAAACCTGAAAACATGACTCAGCCCCGGGCCATAATCCGCTGAAAGAGCTTTTGACAGGCCTGGTCATCGTTGCCCGAATCAATGGAGTTAACAAGGCTGATTTTTTTGGAAATTTTTCACACAGGTGTCTTGATTGACAGCACAAAAGATGAACGAAGCTTTAAAAGCATCAATAGCCGGTCATTTTAGAAATACCTCATTGGGATTGCTGAGAATTAAAAGAAATCTCGGTATTATCGACTGTTCAGACAATGAAACAGAAAGTCTTTTGCGAAAAATTATTTTGTCGACCCCTCTGGACTGCATAGAAACAAAAGGGAAAAACTATTATTTCAGGTGTTTTGAATATAATGCTGTTTTAACGGTAAACTCTCATACCTTCACTATTATTACAGCGAAACGAGTCAACAAAAGATGATGTAACTGTTCACCATAGCCTGATAAGGACTTTTTCAACACGCTGTTAGATTCAGTGTCTGATCATAATATATGGTGAGTAGGTACATTTAATGTAACTATTCACCACAGTTTTTCGGTTAACCGCAGCCTTGCCTGATAAAGAATTATTAGCCACAGACAATAAGCCAGACTAAAAAGACAGACACAGGATATTTTTCCGCGGGCGACCTGCCCGCAGAAAAGCTGTCAGCTACCTGCAGTACAATATTCTGCCTCGCCGCCAGGCAATGG
>JAWOGL010000240.1:0-2673 GCA_046496945.1 Desulfonatronovibrio sp. | reverse complement strand
CTGAAAGTAGGTATATTTGGAGCAGAGCCCTGGACCGAAGAAATGCGCCAGGATATCCAGAATAAACTCGAGCTGAAAGCCATGGATATTTATGGCTTATCTGAAATAATGGGACCCGGAGTGGGTATAGAATGCATTGCAGCCCAAAGCGGCCTGCATATCTGGGAAGACCATTTTCTGGTTGAAATCATAAATCCTGAAACCGGGGAACAATTACCCGTAGGTCAGGAAGGCGAACTGGTCATTACCACCCTGACCAAAGAAGCCCAGCCTCTGATCAGATACCGCACCAGAGACATTACCAGGATCAATGCCACACCCTGCAAATGCGGCCGCACTCACCGCCGCATAGAGAGAATCACCGGAAGAAGCGATGACATGCTTATTATCCGCGGGGTCAACGTCTTTCCCTCTCAAATCGAAAGCATTCTTCTGGAAACCGAAGGGCTGTCTCCCCATTATCAGCTGATCATTGACCGCAAGGGTTCAATGGACATCCTGGAAGTACAAGTGGAAGTCGATGAAAAGCTGTTTTCCGATGAGATCAAGCATCTCCAGAATATGGAGAAAAAGATCATGGCTCATATCAAGGAATTCCTGGGGGTCACGGCCAAGATCACCATGGTGGAACCAAGGACTATTGCCAGATCTGAAGGCAAGGCCCAAAGAATTTTTGACAAGAGAAATTTGAAATAACCGTTAATGAATTATTATTAAATTTTTATAAAACAGGCCTTTCAGAATTCCGTTTGCCAGGCAGAGACTGAAAGAATTCAAAGGCGTGTAACCAGGAGGTTAATTATGAAGGTGGAACAGATATCGATATTTCTGGAAAACCGGGCAGGCAGACTGGCCGATGTAACCAGGACTCTTTCCGAGGCCGGAGTAAACATAAGAGCTTTGTCCCTGGCTGATACAACCGATTTTGGAATCCTGCGCCTCATTGTCACGGACCATGAAAAGGCCAAAAAAGCACTGAAGGAAAACGGATTTACTGTGGGGCGGACCAATGTGGTGGCTGCTGAAGTGGAAGACAAGCCGGGCGGACTGCATTTTATTCTGTCAATGCTCAGCGAAAATGGAATAAACGTTGAATATATGTACGCATTTGTCCAGCAAAGCGGCAAAAACGCCGTGCTTATATTTCGCTTCGACCGGACTGATGAAGCCATTGAAACCCTGCAGAAACACGGAATCCGAATCATCCCGGGAAATGAACTTTATAATATATAACAGATCCCGGCTTGGTTTTTTTTGCGGCAACACCGCAGTCGGAAAGGTAATCAGCCTGTTAACACTATGGGCTGAATCCTGAAACTCATAATATTTGCACTTGACTGAAGGTTGGAGAACATTTAAACAATGTGTCTTCCTCATGGTGGGTGTAGCTCAGTTGGTAGAGCACCTGGTTGTGGCCCAGGTGGCCGTGGGTTCAAGTCCCATCACTCACCCCAGAAATTTCAAAGGGTTAAGCAGTCTGCTTAACCCTTTTTTTTATTTTCCCGGCTGTTGAATAAGGACTTTTTCAGTACGCTATTACCGGTATTCACCATAATTTTAATTCTCCCCTGACTGTCCCGGCAAATCATACTTTATAAAGTGCCGTGTCTGTTATTCCCATATCAGTAATCCTCACCCAGCCGCAATCAGTGAAACCAGACATGGATTTGTCTTAAGGAGCCCTGACAGGGAGTTTGTTGGCATAAGAAAACCGCTTTAGCTTAAGGATTAGTATCTATTCACCATGTACGGCATATGACTATTCAACCGCACTGGATTCCGGCTTTCGCCGGAATGACGGAAAAGGGCAACGGCCTGCTTCAACCGTCACCCCGGACCAGATCCGGGGTCCAGGTCTTCTTATTCGATCTTGCTGAATAGCTACAAGGATTAAAAGAAAACATGGTAAATAGTTGCACCGCATTTGGGTTTTCTTATTTTTCTTTCGCAGACCATTAATTTGTGTTGAACCCGCCTTTTTCTGATTTGGAAGCTTGCAGATATCTAATAACTGATTTAACTTATATTTTAAGATAAATAGAGGGGCTGCAACCATGACCAGAGAAAATATGCAAAAAAAACAGACTGACAATAATCTCCGCCGCAGGGCTGAAGAATCTCTGGGCAAAATATCAGACGGGCAGATGGAATCGCCTGACATGGATACCCAGAAACTCATTCATGAACTGCGGGTGCATCAGGTTGAACTGGAGATGCAGAATGAAGAACTCCGTCAGTCTCAGGCGGAACTTGAATCATCTCGGAAGAGATATCTTGATCTCTATGATTTTGCGCCAATCGGCTATTTCACCCTGGACGAGAAGGGTTTTATCCAGAAGGTCAATCTCACAGGCGCAGGAATGCTGGGCTATGACAGAGCTTTCTTAAAGGGCAAGGGATTTTCCGAATTTGTTGCTCCGGAATCTCAGGATGAATTTTATCTTCACCGTAAACAAACCTTTGCGAACGACATTAAGCATATTTGCGAGCTTAAGCTCATTAACAGAAACGGGGCAGAGTTTCACGTTCAGCTGCAATCCGTATCAGTGGGTAAAGACGTAAATAACAGCCGGCTTCGGATCGCGGCAATAGATATTACCGAAAGGGTGCGCTCCAGGGAGGAACTGAAACGATCACATGAACACCTGGAACAACGGGTTGAAGCCCGGACGG
>JAWOGL010000185.1:0-6542 GCA_046496945.1 Desulfonatronovibrio sp. | reverse complement strand
GCGCGCTTTAATGCTTTTTTATCTTCGCGCCAGCGTCCACAGGGAAAAACCTTGTTCCACCCGCCTTGCAGATCATCAGGAGTGAGCAGCACCAGATCCATGTTTCGGTTTACCTGTATATGCTGAAACCCGTCATCAAGGATGAACACATCCGGATTCAGACGCTGCAATGCCCAGGAGGCGGATCGGACACGGACCGGGTCAACAACCACATCTGCTTTACCGGCCAGCATTCTGGCCAGAAGCAAAGGTTCATCCCCGCACACGGCAGGATCATCATCTTTGCTCACCAGGTGCGGAAAGCTTCTAACCCCGGACTTGTATCCTCGGGTAAGAATAACCGGTTTTTTTCCTTTCTGAGCAAAGTATTCCGCCAGAAAAGCGCATACCGGGGTTTTACCGGTTCCCCCCATGGCAATATTCCCTACAGATACCACCGGAACAGTCAGCTGGACTGATTTGCGCTTCCTTAATCTTAAACCAAGCCGCGCGCCCAGGCCGTAAATTTTACCCGGAATCATTAAAAATATGGCAGCCGGGACTGAGCAGAAACCCTTCAGCAAACTTTGGCAACTGTATCTATGATCCGGGAATTTAATACAGCCTGCCTTGCCGGATAACGTATTGAACCATGGATTAAATTTCATGCCTATTTCAGACCGAGTTTTCTGCGCAAAGGATTGGTCCAGACGATCATCTTTCTCCACAGTCTTCGCCTGGCCCTTACCAGATTGGTTATTTTGAGCATTTTTTTCTGATTAAACCTGTCAGCGCAATAAAAGCGGAAAAAAAGCTCCTGCCACTGCCCCAGATCCAGTCTGGCCAGATCCATAGCTCTCTGATTAAAGGACAGCCTGGATTTTATTCGTGACCGGTTCAGATCAATGAGGTAAATTCTGCGCTCTGGACCGTGCCCGGCCAGCAAAAAGTTACTCAGATTCAGGTCCCGGTGCCACAGTCCGCAGTCGTGCATTTTTCCGATATAGGCTGCCAGATCTTTGAGAATTTCCTCCATGGCCTGCGGTCCCTGGGGAAGACTCGTCCGGTACTTCTTTAAATCCATCCGCCCGGAAATAACTTCTGTTATGTAAGCGTTCTGAATCACCAGGCCAAATTTTCTGTATTCAACAGCCCCCAGAGGCAGGGGAGTCAGCAGATCATGTTCCAGCAGGTGCCGCGCTGCTCTGTATGACTTCATAGCCTTGGACTGCTTAAAGGGACTGAAAAGGCGCTGTAACCCTCTCCACCTGAAGACCTTCACCACCTGGCTTGGCCAGGGAAATCCCTGATCAGACAGGAGTTTAGTCTCTACAATCAGATTAGGTCGCTCCTTATAAACAACCGTGTCCTCTCCTGAGAATGTGCTCGGTTTCTTAAAAATCTGCTCCAGTGCGGGCATAAGTTGCGCGTGCCCCACACAGACCAGATTTCCTTTTTTTGTGTGTTCGGGGTGATAGGATAAGGATAATTTTTTCTGATGATTCAAACGTGTCTTTCCTGAACAATCGCATCTTTATGCTGCATAATATTATCAGCAGCAAAATTTATAGCCCCCGGGGTTCGCGCTTTGCATTTGCTGCTGCGGTTCTTGCTTGCCAGTTCTGCTGGGCATGCCAGGCTGAAATCAGCTCCAAACCGCAGGAACATTGGCTGCTGGTTTTTATTTCCACCTGCAATCCTTTATCCGGAAGACAGACATTAATCAAGTCCGGGCATACCTGCTGCCGCATACCATTTTTATTCACCCTTGCGCGTCACCGGATGCAGCCCGCCCTTGTTTTTTTTATATTTTTCACATAAACAAAACTTAATGTTTCACGTGAAACATTTCTGTAAGCCAAAGGAGGGGAATTGAAAAACGTCATTGTTATAGCAAACCAGAAAGGCGGAGTTGGAAAAACCACCACAGCTATTAACCTGGCAGCTTCGATTGCTGTCATGGAAAAAAAAACACTGGTGGTGGACTGTGACGCTCAGGCTAACGCAACCAGCGGTTTAGGGCTCAGCAGAGATGAAATAGAAAACAAAATATATCAGGGACTGTGCAGTGAAAGCAGGTTTAAAGATATTGTCCACAGCACGGACCTGAAATATCTTGACATCATCCCGTCTACTCAGGACCTGGTAGGAGCTGAAATAGAATTAATAGAAAAAGAAGACAGAGAGTATTATCTGTACAATCTACTTAAAAATAATCTAAACGATTATGAATATGTCATTCTGGATTGCCCTCCCTCTCTGGGCATTGTCACCATCAACGCCTTATGCGCCGCCCAAAGATTGCTAATCCCCCTGCAATGCGAATATTACGCCCTGGAAGGAATAGCTCATCTATATAAAACTTATGAACTGGTCAGGAAAAGACTGAATACCGAACTGGAACTTCTAGGGGTTGTACTTACCATGTTTGATAAAAGAAACAAATTATCTCATCAGGTTGCCAGGGAAGTTCAAAATCATTTCGCCGGGAAAGTACTGAAAACAATTATTCCGAGAAACGTCAGGCTTTCCGAGGCTCCAAGCCATGGCAAGCCGGTAATATCCTATGATATAAGATCAACCGGATCACATGCTTATCTGGAGCTTGCCAGAGAAGTTATAAAGCTGTGCAGCTAGTTCCTGGAATAATAGCGGAAGTTATCAGGAATTTATTTCTCGGGTTAACCGACTTTGCAGGTAAAAGGAGTGCATTCATAACAAATATGATCCTTAAAATGCTTCTTGGTGACCCTGAAACTGCACTGCTGACATTGGAAGGAAACCATGCCTCCAATATTGGCTGCCTTTAAGACGAATTTTCTGGGATTATCCTGAGACCAGTCTTCTGTATTAGATCCGCAATTATCGCATTTAACCTTTTTTTCTTCAGGATAATTAAAATCCCAGTATGATAAAAATACCTCCCAGTCTTTTACTGGTTCAGGGCGGGCTTCAGGGGAGCTTTGAGAAGATTGACCGGGAAAAAGAATTGCCTCAAGATCTTTTTCATTCTCGAACCACTTGTCGGCAGCTATGAACACACCCATAAGCCTGCCTGTTTCATTGTATAAAGGTTGTACCTGTTTATTAAAAATCATTTATTTCTCCTTGAAGTGAAAATTATATAGACTGATAGTCGAAGACTGAAAAGAAAAATACAGGCCGCAGGCATCACAACCAACGACCCGTTCAGAGCAGAAAGTTAAACACAATACTTGTTTTCCTCTGATTATTAATGGCATACCGGCAAATGTCAAAAATATAACCAGCACCCGTAAAAAGGAATTGCGATGAAAATTGAAAATAAAGGACTTGGCAAAGGCCTGGACGCATTAATCAAACCTGATTTTTATGAAGAAAAATTTAAAGATTCGGATATTGCCAGCATAAGCATAAATAAAATTGAACCGAACAAGAATCAGCCACGAACACGGTTTGATGATGAAAGAATAAAGGAACTGAGCGCTTCAATCAAAATGCAGGGAGTACTCCAGCCCATTCTGGTCAGAAAAAATGATCAGGGACTTTACCAGATTATTGCCGGAGAACGAAGATGGAGAGCAAGCATACTAGCGGGGCTGAAAACGATTCCGGCCATCGTCAAAAAATATAGTGATGCAGAAGCTCTGGCGATAGCTCTGATTGAGAACCTACAGCGTGAAGACCTGAATATAATGGAACAGGCTAAAGCTTTGGACAGACTGAAAAACGAATTAAAAATCAATCAGGAAGAACTGGCCGACAATATAGGAAAAAGCCGGTCACACCTGGCCAACACCTTAAGGCTTATGAACCTGCCTGAACAAATCCAGAATCTGATCCATGAAGACAAGATTTCAGCAGGGCACGCCCGGGCACTTATGGGTTTGAAAAAGGATGAGGATATGCGCAAAGTATCAGAGGAAATTATCCAGAAAAACCTATCTGTCAGGGCAACAGAAAATCTGATAAAATCTATTCTAAGGCCGGCTAAAACCACCGGTAGTCAGGTAAAACAGGACAAGGACCTGGCCAAAGAAATGACCACCAAGATTAAAGAAAAGATTAACAAGGATCTAAAAGTAAAATTTAAGGGTTCCAGGGAAAAGGGCCAGCTTGTCATAAACTATGAGAAGCAGAAGCAGCTGGAAGATTTTCTGCAGGTTTTAGAGAAATAATATTCATCCGGTATTTTTCAAAAAGAAACAGTTCAGGGTGCAGCATCCCGACAATTACGAACAGGCAAAATAAGATTTTCTCTTTCAGTCATAAAAAAAACGTAACTATTCACCATAGCCAGTGGCCGGTCCCCGGTTCATGTTTCTGTTGATACGAACTCCCTGTCGCGGTTCCCTAAGGCAAACCATTAGCCGGGCATGTTATACTGGATTGGAAATCTGGCATATTTTGGAAAAAATCGGTGGTTTTTAATGTGTATGGTTTGCCTGAACGGAACCTGCGACGGTCAAACATCGCATCAATGGCGAAACATGATACCTGGGACCGGCCTTAGATTCAGTGCTGATCATAATATATGGTGAATAGATACAAAAAATCAATAAAAGACCAAAATAAAATGCATAAACAAATTATACAGAAAGTAAGCAAAATCAATAAACAAAAGATTGTTATCATGGGAGATATTATTCTGGACCATTATCAATGGGGAGAAGTTAACAGAATATCTCCTGAAGCCCCGGTACCCGTGGTGTATGTTGGAAATGAAACTTACCGCCTGGGCGGTGCTGCCAATGTTGCCAGAAACATCAAAGCCCTGGGCGCAGAGCCCTATCTCATGGGAGTTGTGGGTCAGGATAAATACGGGGAACAAATATTGAGAATGCTCAATAAAGAGGGGATAGAATGCAGCCTGCATGCTTCAGCGGACAGGAAAACCACGCTCAAAACAAGGGTAATGGGCAATACACAGCAAATTGTAAGGGTAGATATAGAAAGCCTTAATTCACTTACCGGAACCGAATTTAAAGAACTGGAAAAAATATATTCCGAGGCTCCGCCAACCCAGTTCCTCATCGTATCTGATTACGGCAAGGGCATGGTTAATGATCAGACCCTGGACATGGTCCAGGACCGGAAAATTATTGTTGACCCCAAGAATAAAAATTTCAGCAGATACAAAAATATATTCATCATGACCCCCAATAAAAAGGAAGCAGCGGAAGGCAGCGGAAAAATAATTAGCTCAAGAACAGACCTTATTGAAGCCGGGCACAGGATAATGTCAAAAAACAAAGTAAAAAACCTGCTGATAACCATGGGGCCTGAGGGCATGGTTTTATTCATGGAAAGCGGGGAAATCATCCACATTACCACCAGTGCCAGAAAAGTATTCGACGTAACCGGAGCCGGGGACACAGTGATTGGCGTACTGGGGGCCTGTCTGGAAAGTGACATCGACCTGGAGTCGGGGTGTATTCTGGCCAATTTTGCCGCGGGTATTGTAGTGGGACAAATAGGTACTGTGGCAGCTTCCAGAAAAGAAGTGACAGATGTGGTAAAGCAAATGGATATTCCTGAAATAGAACGCTGGAAGTGATCACCCGGTCACGCACCATGAGTATTCAAATCAAATCTCAGGGTCTGAGGGACAGCTCGAAGCACAACAGGTATCGCTAAGGGCAAACATGGCGTAAGCAATTCTTTTTTCTTTTTCCAGACGTTCACGGGAAATAACAAACGGCTTAGATTCACCTGCCATTTTAAGCAATTCATCCCATACCGGAATACAATGAAAACCCCTGCAGATTTCCTTTTTCCGGGCTACGTCCATCAATGAGGCTTCATTGGTATCTGTAACAATTACATAGGGAACAGGCGATTCCGGAAAAATCCGGGCCAGGCACAAATATTGAGTAATATAGGTAGAAACCGCACCAGGGCAAAAGGCAAGTATCAGAACCGGCTTACTTTCATGATATATTACAAAATCAATTACAAAGGTGTAATTTTTATCTTTTAAGGTGACTTCATATTTAAACCTGGATTTAATATTTTCAGAAGGATAATTTTTTTCTTCCACAAGAATCCGGGCCAGACTTTGTCTCAGATCCTCATAGGTAGTGAATTCAATCTCCTCACCAGACAAATAATCAATGATAGTCTGATTCAAACTTACTTCGTGCATAGTATTCTCCTGACAAAAAATTGAAAAACAGAAAATTCATATTCATATATTAATATGGCAACTACTCACCAGCCGGTTATAAGGAAATATTGTATCTATTCACCATATATTATGATCAGGACTGAATCTAAGGCCGGTCCCAGGTATCATGTTTCGCCATTGATGCGATGTTTGACCGTCGCAGGGTCCCTTCAGGCAAACCATATACATTAAAAACTGCCGATTTTTTTTCCAAAATATGCAAGATTTCCAATTACAGTATAACATGCCCGGCTAATGGTTTGCCTTAGGGAACCGCGACAGGGAGTTCGTATCAACAGAAACACGAACCGGGGACCGGCCGCCGGCTATGGTGAATAGTTACAAAATATTTTTATCCATGAAACCGGTGATCATTTCAAAACCGGAAAACTGCAGCTTGTAGGGAAATAAATTCAGC
>JAWOGL010000181.1:0-13223 GCA_046496945.1 Desulfonatronovibrio sp. | reverse complement strand
TAACAAAGAACTTAAACAAGACATCGTAAAAATCAATCCCGGCCAGAGCTTCAAGGCTACAGCCAGCCAGCTTTATTCCAGGGATATGATCAGAAATGAACATGTTTTTTATCTTCTGGGCAGGCTTACCGGCCAGGCCTGGGAAATAAAGGCCGGACACTTCAAGGTTGATCCAGCCTGGAATATGATCCAGATGCTGGACCACCTGACTACCGGGCAGGAAGCACTGGTCCGCCTGCGGATACCTGAAGGTCTTACCTGGTGGCAGATCGGCAGAATTCTGGAAAACAAAGATATGGCCGACTTTGAAGAATTCAAGCGGCTGGTTCATGATCAGGATTTTTTATCCGGACATTCAATCCATGCTTCAAGCGCTGAAGGTTTTTTGTACCCGGAGACATACTATCTTTCGCCCACCAGGGACAAGGGTGCCGGGAGATTATTGTCCATAATGATCAATCAGTTCTGGAAAGAAACAGGGAAACTCTGGAAGGAGAAGGACTTTGAAGAGATATACCAGGCTGTAAACCTGGCCTCGCTCATTGAAAAAGAAACCGGAACCAGTCAGGAAAGAAAAACCATATCCGGAGTTTTTCATAACCGGGTCAGAAAAAACATGCTGCTGCAATGCGATCCAACCATCATTTATGGTTTGATGGAGGATTTTGACGGCAGGATCAGGCGTTCTCATCTGGATAACCGGGACAATCCGTATAATACCTATAAACACCGGGGGTTCCCTCCCACCCCCATCTGTTCACCCGGACTGGACTCCCTGGAAGCGGCCCTTTATCCGGAAAAACATGATTATCTTTATTTCGTCTCCAGAAATGACGGCTCGCACCATTTCAGCAAAAGCCTGCGCGAACACAACCGGGCGGTAAATAAATATCAGAGAAGACAGTAACAATCAGGATAAGACTTCGGCAAAAAATAAAAAAATCTAATCCAGAACTTTCCTGACCTTGTTTATCAGATCAGACAGGTCAACAGACTTTACCACATAATAATCAGCAGCAATGGACTTGAGATCATGCTGAAAACTGTCATAAGCGGTACACAGAATTACTGGAACATCTTGATCCTGAGATCTGATTTCCTGTAAAAGGTCCAGACCGGACTTGTCCAGGCCAAGCTTTATGTCCAGCACAATAAGATCAGGCTTTTCCCTGTCTATTAAGGGGAGAATATCCTCGCTTCCGTCTGATGTGACTGTTTTATAACCGAGACTTTCCAGTTCTTCCTGGTAAAGCATTCTTATGTGCAGTTCGTCATCAACTACCAGAATCTTTTTAGACATAACCATGCTCCTTGTGGAGTTTTTTCAATACGCATAACTCTTAACACTCAAAAAACTCTTTGCAGAACCTTGATTTAATTTGACCTGTTTAAGGCCTTAAATACTCGTGAAAACAAAGCCCTGAATCTTAATCTTATTCTTAAACCTTAAATCTTAAACCTTGAACTTTGAACCTTGAACCTTGAACCTTAAACCTCGTACCTCGAACCTCGAACCTTCGCATTCTTAAACATAAACAATAAAATAAATGAAATGAAAGAGTAAGTCCATGCAAATCATTATGCAACCTGAAAATAAGACAAAAATTATCCCCCGGGTTTCCTCGGTAACCGGGCTGCTGAACAAACTCGGGCTCAAAAGCACTCAGGCCCTGATTATCAGGGAAAACCAGCTCCTTACCCCTGACCAGCGAATATTTCCGGATGACCGGATAATTGTCCGTAAAGTGGCCTCAAGGGGGTAACCATGAAATGCACCAGATGCAAAGAAAAGGCAGTGGTGGCGCTGCCCAGTCATACAGCCGGTTTTTGCCCGGAATGCTTTCTGATATTTTTTGAAAGACAGGTCCAGAGAGCCATCAAAGATCAGAAATTATTCACTTTTGAAGATAAAATACTTATTGCCCTGAGCGGAGGAAAAGACTCTCTTGCCCTGGCCATGCAGCTGAAAAAATCAGGCTATAATATTTTTGGACTGCATATTGATCTGGCAATCCCCCAGTCTTCACCAATAGCCAGAGAGCATGTGGAAAGATTCTGCCGGGTCCATAACATCTCTCTTTCTGTACTGGAAATGGACAAGTTTGGCCTGGCCATTCCTGATGTCCGGCAAAAAATAAAAAGACCGGTCTGCTCGGTCTGTGGGAAAATAAAGAGATACTATTTCAACAAATTCGCCATGGATAACGGATTTAATGTGCTGGCCACCGGACATAACCTTGACGATGAGATTGCCAGACTTTTTTCCAATATACTCAGGTGGGACTCGGCTTACCTTGGAGACCAGGGACCTTTTCTGCCCGAAGAAAACGGGTTCGTCCGCAAGGTTAAACCCCTTTACAGGCTAAGCGAATTTGAAACCGCAAACTTCTGTTTTATTTCAGAAATTGAATACGGGTTCGCGCCCTGTCCTTACAGTAAGGGGGCCAGTTTTACTTATTATAAAACACTCTTTGATGAACTGGAACACAGACAGCCTGGCCGCAAACTGAGCTTTTACGACGGGTTTCTGCAAAGAGGCCGGGAGGCCTTTGCCCGCAGGGACAGAGAAGAAGGAACCAGACCGTCTCCATGCGAAGAATGCGGCTACCCCACTTCCCAGGACATATGCGGAGTATGCAGAATCAAAAAAATGCTCACATAAATCCGGCAGGCAGAGGCATCCATGTCTGACAATATCCACTCAAGCTGGCGCCGGACAAAAGAGCAAGGAAAGCTCCCGGAATTAATCTATTTTCTTACTTTTTAACTTTTGTATCTATTCACCATATATTATGATCAGCCACTGAATCTACGGCCGGGGACCGGCCGCCGGCTATGGTGAATAGTTACTAACTTTGTAACTATTCACCATGATCGAATAAAGAAGACCTGGACCCCGGATCCGTCATCCCGGACTCGATCCGGGACCGGGGTGACGGTTAAAGCAAGCAATTGCCTTTTTCCGTCATTCCGGCGAAAGCCGGAATCCAGGGTGGTTGAATGGGCATATGCCATATGTGGTGAATAGTTACCTAACTTTTAAACTTTGAACGTTGAACGTCGAACTTTAAACTTTGAACTTTGAACGTTGAACGTTGAACTAAACTTATAGCGATCCGGCAATTCGGAAATTTTCAACACCCGGTTACGTTGCCTGTTTAATCTCCCTGACCACCAGGTCGCCCATTTCAGCGCATCCCACCTGTTTCATGCCTTTGGACATAATATCCCCGGTGCGGTAACCCTGACCCAGGATTGTTTTAACAGCCTGCTCAATTGCGCCGGCTTCCTTGTCCAGAGCAAAAGAATGCTTGAACATCATAGCTACGGAAAGAATCGTGGCCAGAGGGTTGGCCAGATCTTTTCCTGCTATATCCGGCGCGGAGCCGTGAATAGGTTCGTAGAGATCAGGCTTTCTAAGACCCATGGAAGCGGACGGCAGCATTCCCAGGGATCCGGTAATAACCGCGGCCTCATCTGACAGAATGTCTCCAAAAAGATTGGATGTGAGGATCACGTCAAACTGAGAAGGGTCCCGGACCAGCTGCATGGCCGCGTTGTCCACGTAAAGATGGGTGAGCTCCACATCAGGGTATTCCCGGGCCGTCTCCACAACCACCTCCCTCCATAGCTGAGATACATCCAGGACATTGGCCTTGTCCACGGAGCAGACCCGGAAACTTCTCTTCCTGGCAGTTTCAAAAGCAACTTTGGCCACCCGTCTTATTTCACTCTCAGAATAAATCATGGTATTAAAGGCCACTTTCTGATCTTGCCTGATCTCTTCACCTCTGGGTTCGCCGAAATAAACCCCGCTGGTAAGTTCCCTGACCACCAGAAGATCAATTCCTTTTTCCACGATATCCGGCCTTAAAAGGGACGCGTTTCTGAGTTCTTCAAACAGCAGGGCCGGGCGAAGATTGGCAAACAGATCAAAGGCCTTTCTGATACCCAAAAGTCCTTTTTCCGGGCGAATGGATTTGTCTATCTCATCCCATTTTGGTCCGCCCACAGCGCCCAGGAGTATGGCGTCCTTATCCTTACACATTTCAATGGTTTCAGGAGGAAGGGGGTGGCCTTTTTCATCTATGGCGGCTCCACCGATGAGCCCGTAATCAATCTCAAAATCATGTTTATAAACCAGGCTTATTTTTTCCAGAATCTTTTCAGCCTCGGCCATGATTTCCACACCGATGCCGTCACCCGGCAGTACGCAGATCTTCATTTCCATAATCTATACCTCTAAATCAGTAAATTCATGTTCAAAACCGGGAAACTATGCCACCTTTTCCCGGACATATTCCACCAGTCCGCCTTTAGACAAAATTTCCGCCATAAACTCAGGAACCGGCAGGCTTTGGATTGTAATTCCCCTGGAAATATTTTTGATTTCCCCAGTGCCCGGATTTACTTCCAGCTGATCCCCGTCTTCAATCTTGTCAATATCATCTCCAATTTCCAGAAGAACCAGTCCCATGTTAAAACCGTTTCGATAAAATATCCTGGCAAAACTGTGGGCTACAACCACCGGCATTCCAGCCCCGAGAATAGCTATGGGGGCATGTTCCCTGGAAGAACCGCACCCGAAGTTCTTTCCACCCACCAGGATATCTCCCCGGCTTACTCTGTTAATCCATCCCTGCTCCAGGCCATCAAAACAGTTTCTGCCCAGCTCTTGCGGGTCTGAGGTGACCAGAAACCTGGCTGGAATTATGGCATCAGTATCAATATGATCCCCGACTTTATGGGCCTTACCTGAATAATTCATAAAATTTCTCCATACTTAACAAATTGCTGAAATCATCCGGAATACTACATTTTATCAGGATTAATAATCTCCCCTGCTACTGCTGAAGCTGCAGCCACAATGGGTGAACCAAGATAGACCTCGCTTTCCAGACTGCCCATACGCCCCTTAAAGTTGCGATTGGTAGTAGCGAGACATCTTTCACCTGCGGCAAGAATTCCCATATGTCCGCCAAGACAAGGCCCGCAGGTGGGAGGACCAACAATGCCCCCGGCCTTGAGAAAAATGCTCAGCAAACCTTCATCCAGAGCCTGTTCATAAATTCTGGGAGTAGCAGGCAAGACAATGAAACGTACATCCTTATGCACCTTGCGGCCTTTTATTATTTCAGCTGCCTGACGCAAGTCAGAAATACGCCCATTGGTACATGATCCAAGAACCACCTGGTCAAGCCTAATGTTTGCAAGCTCATCAACTGATTTGACATTATCAGGCAGATGCGGACAGGCAATTTGGGGAACCATCCCTGTTACGTCAATATTAATCTCGCGGCAGTATATTGCGTCCTTATCCGGATATATTTCTTTTGGACCGGAAAAACCGTTATTACTACAGTATTCTACTGTTTTGGCATCAGCAGGAAACAATCCCACCTTTCCTCCTGCTTCTATGGCCATGTTGGCCATGGTCATCCGGGCCTCAATATCCATGTCCTCAACAACCGGACCTCCGAATTCCAGGGCGCGGTACAAAGCTCCGTCCACACCGATAAGGCCCAGGAGATGCAGAATAAGATCCTTGGAAGTTAAATATTTATCAGTCCGGCCGGAAATATTAACCTTTATGGTTTCAGGAACTTTAAACCAGGTCTCGCCCAGGGCCATGGCCGCGGCAATGTCGGTACTGCCCATGCCTGTGGCAAAAGCCCCCAGCCCGCCGTAAGTACAGGTATGACTGTCCGCGCCCACCACTACATCACCCGGGCCCACCAGACCCAGTTCAGGAAGCAGGGCATGCTCAACCCCCACGTTCCCTCCTTCATAATAATGAAGCACGTCCATCTCCCGGGCAAACTCCCGGACCTTTTTGACCTGTTCAGCAGAAGCAATGTCTTTGTTCGGAGTAAAGTGATCGCAGACCAGAGCCACCTTTTCCCGGTCAAAAACTTTTTTTGCCCCCATCTTTTTAAAGGAATTAATGGCCAGAGGCGCGGTTATGTCATTGGCCAGGACCATGCTTGTCCTGCACTGTACGATCCGGCCGGCTTCCTTTACTTCTTCCAGGCTGTGTTTTTCCAGAATTTTCTGTGCTAATGTTTTTCCCACAATTCATATCTCCTTAATTTTTGAGGACGGGTTATGGAGTTCCAGGCTTCTGAATATCAACATCTTCTTTGGGGTCGGATTCCTTTTTGGCCAGACGGTTTAAAGCGTTGATATACGCTTTGGCGCTGGCAAATATGATATCCGGATCAGATGCGCGGCCCACCGATGTCATGGAATTCTCCTCCAGCTTGACTGTAACCTCGCCCTGGGCATCGGTTCCACCGGTAATGGCATTGACAGAATATCTGGTAAGCTTTGGCTTTCTCTCTACTAACCGGTCAATGGTGTTGAACACCGCGTCAATGGGACCCACCCCGAAATCAGACAGAAGCTTTTCCTTACCCCGTACTTCCATTTTAAGAGCGGCATTGGGTATGGCCATGTTTCCGGACATGGAACTTAAATATATCAATTTGAATTTGTCTGGAATTCGGTAAACCTCTTCCAGGACCACTGCCTCCACATCCTCCACATACACCTGTTTCTTTTTATCTGCCAGTTTTTTAACAGCCTGGAATACTTGAGATAATTGCTCTTCGGTCAAATTATATCCCAGCTCGTCCAGCTTGTTTTTCAGAGCGTGGCGACCGGAATGCTTGCCGATTACAATATCACTGGAGGCCTTGCCGATGCTGTCCGGGGTCATAATTTCATAAGTCTGCCTGTTTTTAAGCATTCCATCCTGATGTATCCCGGATTCATGAGCAAAGGCATTGGCCCCGGTAATCGCCTTGTACGGAGGTATGGCCTGACCGATAATCATGGACAACAGCCTGCACGATGGATAAATCTGCCTGGTATTTACTCCTGTTTCCAGGTTATAATAATCTTTGCGAACATCAAGGGCCATGATCACCTCTTCCAGGGCAGCGTTTCCGGCCCTTTCCCCGATCCCGCTCAGGGTCACCTCGGCCTGCCTGGCTCCCGCCTTGATGGCAGCCAGGGTATTGGCCACTCCAAGGCCCAGATCATTGTGACAATGGACACTGAAAACAGCCTTATGACTGTTGGACGCATTTTCCAGCAGATAAGCAATCAGTTCACCGTACTCTTGAGGCTGGGCGTATCCTACCGTATCAGGAATATTAATTACCCTGGCTCCGGCATCTATGGCTGTCTCCACAATTTGAGCCAGAAACCGGGGTTCTGACCTGGAAGCGTCTTCAGCTGAAAATTCTATGTTGGAGCAGAGTTTTGCAGCGTAAGACACAGCATCCCTGGTCATCTCAAGGACCTGCTCCCTGTTTTTGCCCAGCTTATATTTCATGTGAATATCTGAAGTCGCGATGAATGTATGGATCCTGGGTTGAGGAGCCGGCTTTACAGCCCCCCAGGCCGCGTCAATATCGGATTTTACCGAGCGGCAGAGACCAGCCACTTCGCAATCCTTCACTGCTGAAGCAATTTTGGCCACTGATTCAAAATCACCCTGGCTGGCCGCTGGAAAACCAGCTTCAATAATATCCACGCCAAGTCTCTCCAGCTGTCTGGCCAGGCGTACTTTTTCCCTCATATTCATGGTGGCGCCTGGAGACTGCTCCCCGTCGCGCAAAGTTGTATCGAAAATATAAACTCTATCAGACATTGTCATACTCCTTTTAATAATTTCGCAAATTTGGTTATGCCGGTCAGTGGGGGGCACACAGTCATTTCTGTCTGGTAATGCCCGCGGACTCATTATTGCGGATTTGCAGAACACAGCAATTAATCTTTCAGCTTAAATAGATTTCATCCGGAAACAGACGGTTTCAGCATCCTGAAAAAAAGACTTTCCGGATGAAAACTAAACAGCAATGTAAACACGGAATTGGTCCGGCAGAAACGAAGACGTTCAAACATGACCGGGCTGGAAACTGATGTTGAGCCCCTGTTCTGTCATCTCGAATCCCGAACTTATCCACCTCTGGAGTTGTTTCTGAAAAAATAACCAAAACGGTCTGTATGGATTTTTAATTAATTATGAGAGCTCCGTTTGGGCTCCCGTAGGTTGGCAGGCTTGCGTAGAGGCAGGTACAGGTATGTGTAGATAAGCCCTGAAAAAACATAGGAAATAAAAAAAAGAAAAAGAATAAACTTGGGCTCTGAAGCCACCAGCACAAAAATCATGATAGCGGTGACCGTGGAAGAAAAAGGATGCAGGCGAAGCATTTCCACTTCTTTGAATGATGCGTATTTTACCTTGCTGATCATAAGCAGACTCAAAGCAAAGCTGAGGATAAGAGTGGTTTTGGGAAGGATGGTCTGCATCACTGCTTCCGGCAGAAAAGTACTGAACAGAACAAAGGCGGCTAAAGTGCAGGCAGCCGCGGGAATGGGCAGGCCAAGGAAAAATTTTTTAGGAAGGTTTTTGCTCTGCAAATTAAATCTGGCCAGCCTCAAGGC
Organism: Desulfonatronovibrio sp.; assembly: GCA_046496945.1. Taxonomy (GTDB): domain Bacteria; phylum Desulfobacterota; class Desulfovibrionia; order Desulfovibrionales; family Desulfonatronovibrionaceae; genus Desulfonatronovibrio. The sequence goes on along the minus strand of JAWOGL010000181.1, from coordinate 4,769 downwards.
CCCGCAGGCCATGAACAGAAAAGCCACTGCCAGACCGGTCTGATCAAAAGTTTGGGTCTGCCACAGGTAAATCATAATGGCCGGGCACACTCCAAAGGAAACCAGGTCTGCCAGGGAATCGAACTGAATGCCGAAATCAGAAGTGGACCTGGTCAGACGGGCTATCTTGCCGTCCAGACCGTCAAAAACACAGGCCGCCAGAATAGCCAGGGCAGTCAGGTTAAACCGCCCGTCAATGGCCCATAAAATGCCCATAAAACCGATGAACAGACTGGCTGTGGTCAGCAGATTGGGCAGGATATAAAATCCTTTATGTTTGGGGCCTTTTTGATCTGTCATAACTCTTTGGATTTTCGGGCAAGTATTGTCTGTCCGGCTACTACTTTTTCTCCAACAGACACGTCTGACTCATATCCTTCCGGCAGATAAAGGTCAACTCTGGAGCCGAATTTTATCAGACCGTAACGTTCTCCGCGCTTAAGTACGTCTCCTTTTTCCGCCAGACAGACGATGCGTCTGGCCACCAGACCCGCTATCTGGACCATGGTCCAGTTCCGGCCCTGTTCATCCCTGACCAGCCAGGCACAACGTTCATTATCCTTTGAAGCCTTATCCAGGGAAGCATTGATAAACTTACCAGGAAAATATTTTATTGCCTCAATATTTCCGGTAACCGGCATCCTGTTCACATGAACGTTAAAAACATTCATAAAAACGCAAACCGTCTTCCTGCTCTGTCCTGTAAAAGGGTCGGTCATGGTGCCTGTTTTGACTACTTTGCCGTCAGCCGGGGCCACGGCCACTTCCGGATCATCCGGCACAACCCGTTCAGGATCGCGGAAAAAATTAAAAACAAACCCGGTTAGGACAAGACCCGCCACGGACATAAATCCCCATCCGTTCAGGGCAGAGACCAGGGTCAGGAGCACTGCCATGGCAATGGCGTTCAAGCCTTCCGGGCGAATCTGGGTTTTGGGTGGTATCATTTTTCTCTTTATTGTTAATGGTTCAAGGATCAGGAAGCCGTCAGAAAAATCAGACAGCCGGCAGCTGCAGCCAAAACCTGCAAATATTCTCCACAACTATCATCCTGAGTCAAAAGACTGGCTCCAGGATTAAAACATGGTCAACAGATACAATATTGTAAACATTGACCAGAATTTATTTTATATACTGCTTTCTCCACTCATCCAGAAACAATATGGATGTTTCCAGAGGAGTCAATGTGCCCATTTCCTGCCGGACATAATGCACCAGATCATCAAACCCCACATTTGATGCCAGACCCAGCCTGGTCAGGAGAGTTTCCAGCTCCAGCTTCAATTCCGGAGGCAACTCATCAAAAACAGAATTCGCGGATTTATTCTTTTTAATATCTGTTTTTGCAGCGGCAAAATCAACCAGGGCTTTCATCCGGTGTTCATAAGTATGCTCTTTTAAAACCCTTTCTCTGGCTTTCAGGGAAAAGAGACGTCTTTCTTCAGGATGGGCCAGAAAATAATCTATTTTTTCTCTGAGATCGCCCATGTCGGAAAAAGTTGCCAGTTCGTCAGGAGCAAACAGCTCACTCATGAGTTCCCGGTGATCCACAAGCTGAAAGGCCGCGCACGAAGCCAGCTCAAATGTTCTGGGATTTACAAAGTCACCGGCCTTGACCAGTTGGTCTTTATCCAGGGTGGAGTGAAGGTTGAGATTAATCCTGGAAGCGTTAAAAATTTTGACGCATTCCTCAGAAGTTATCCTCCTGCCCTTAACCTGAACATGAGGGGCCAGCACTGAATCTCCGTCCCACTCCGTACCCCATATTTTAAGATTATAATCTGTCAGATGTTTAAAGGCCCGGCGCCTGTTGGGATAGCCCGCCCCCATAAAGGACAGATCACTGCCCCATTTGGTGAGTTCCACAGTGCCAAGTTCCATGGGTTTATGAAAATCAGGATCAGCCGCCATGGGAAGATATAAAGTGTTTTCAACACCAATGGATTTCAGTTCAGAAAAAAAAGGTTCTTTCTGAATAACAGCGAATATATCGTAGTACGGAGCAAACGCCCTCCAGTAGCCAAAAATCCTGAAATCTTCCACAAACCACATGGCTGTAAGGACCTTGTCCTCCCTGAGTTTTTTCAGGGCCTGGCGGCTCAGGGGTGCCTGAGCCAGGGCCAGAACCATGTCCGGCTGAAAAAATTCAACTTTAGCCAGTATGGCGCTGGACACAACCTGCAGAAAACTGTTCTCCAGATATTCCAGGCTGGACGAACTGACCCGGATATTTTTCAGGGCGGTAAAAGAGGAATAAAAATCCGGGGCCTCAAATACTTCCACCAGGTGCCCCTGCTGCCTGAGGGCCTGAGCGCAAAACCTGCCCACAGACAGAGAGCCTCCGTACATGGGAAGAACAACCAGTATCTTCATTTTCAGGGCTTGGTCATTCATCCAGAACCTCTTGCATCAGTCCCTGGGACGTATCATCCATAATCCGGCCATGCTCATAACCGGCCAAATGCAATATGCCGTGAATCATCAGTCTTGTCAGATAAGCATACGGCTTTTGGGAGTAAAGCATAGACTCCCGTTTGATGGCATCCACGTTGATAACCAGTTGTCCAGGAGAAGCGGATTCATTACCTTGGTGTCCGGGGAAACTTAAAACATTGGTGGGACCTTCCATACCGAGAAACTGACGGTTAAGTTTCTGCATGGCAAGGTCATGAGTGATCAGAATATCCAGCAACAAATGCTTTATCCCCAGTCCTGATACAATTTTACGGGCAGTCTCTGTGATTTCTCTTGAACTTACTGGAACCGCCACACACATAAAAGAATCAAGCCGGACGGTAATCACGTTCCCTGCTCTTTCTCTTTTTCCGCGTCGGACCGCCGTCTTTCCCGGTCAAATTTATCATAGGCATGAACAATCCGGCCCACCAGGCTGTGCCGGATGACATCTCTTTCATTAAAATTAACAAAATCAATCTCTTCGATGCCGGAAAGTACTTTCTGGGTTTGAATCAGACCGGATATGGCCCTCTCCGGCAGATCAACCTGAGTCACGTCACCGGTGACCACCGCTTTTGATCCCAGACCCATTCTGGTCAGAAACATTTTCATCTGTTCCGGAGTTGTATTCTGGGCTTCATCCAGGATAATAAACGATTCATTAAGGGTCCGTCCGCGCATGAACGCCAGAGGAGCCACTTCTATGACTCCGGTTTCCAGCATCTCCTGCACCTTTCTGAAATCAAGCATGTCATGGAGGGCATCGTAAAGAGGACGTAAATAAGGGTTAACCTTTTCCATCAGATCACCCGGAAGAAAACCAAGCTTTTCTCCGGCCTCCACAGCAGGTCTGGCCAGAATTATTCTCTTGACCATTTTCTGCATTAGATAGGAAACAGCTACGGCCACTGCCAGATACGTCTTGCCCGTGCCTGCCGGGCCGACTCCGAAAACAAGGTCCCTGGACTTGATCGCCTGGAGATACCGGCGTTGAGTAGCACTTTTGGGAACAATGGTCTTTTTATTGGAAACAACAAATATTTCTTTTTTAAAGACCTTCTTCAGGTCCGCCTTGGGATCGTCTTCAAGAATCCTCATGGCGGCCTCCACATCCTGAGGATAGACCCGGTAACCCGACTGGATAAGATTATACAACTGAACCAGACAGCTTCCGGCCAGTTTCATTTTATCCTCATCCGGACCTTCAAGGAGCACGTTGTTGCCCCTGTTTTCAATATGCACGCCTGTTCCGGCATGTATTGCCTGCAGGTTCCGCCCCTGCGGCCCAAACAGTTCCTGAATATTTACGGTATCCTGAAATTCAAGGTTATCTTCAAATTTATTTGTCATATAATAATGGTCAAAGGTTATAATAAACAGCTGTCTTTTTAGGACAAAAACTTACTATTGAGCCCGGGTTAATGTTAGGCTATGGTGCAAAGTCTTTAAAATAAAAATATTCCTTATCTTTATTTTCTTTAAAACACAAGCCGGGCCGATATATGATAGAGTAAACAGATGGATTTGAAGCTTTTCTTTACCACCTTCGGATTAATATTTCTGGCCGAACTTGGAGACAAAACCCAGCTGGCCTCCATTATGATGGCCGCGCACACCAGAAAACCTTGGACTGTTTTTGCCGGGGCTTCCCTGGCCCTGGTATTTATAACCCTTCTTGGGATAATCTTTGCCCATATAATTGGTGAATATATGCCTGGTTCAATTTTAAAAAAAATTGCGGCCGCGGGTTTTCTGATCATCGGCGTACTAATGTTTATTGATAAGATATAATGGGATTCTCAGTCTGTTTTTTAACTCCCCAACCTTAGACCAAAGCTGGCTCAAGTGATAAAAAACAAATTCATTCTCACGCAAATTCTTTTTATTTCCTTGATTTTCAGCGGGCAGGCCCTGGCTGCTGAGCCGTGGACTCTTGATGCGGACAGAATAGTGGCAAAAGATGATGAAAACATCATTGAGGCATTCGGCAATGTCTATCTGTTTAAACTGGGAAATTTCCTGGAAGCCGACTATGCCAAACTGTACACAGATACCAACTGGCTCTATCTCAAAGGCAACATTTCCGCCCGGTGGGACAATGACTTTCTGGAGGGAGAGGAAGCCGAACTGGATCTTAACAACAATACAGGGTGGATCAAAAACGGACAGGTCTTCATGGCTGAGGAACACATATATTTCTCTGGTGAACACCTGGAAAAAACAGGCGAAACAACCTATAAATTTCAGGAAGGAACAGTAACCGCTTGTGATGG
>JAWOGL010000179.1:0-9307 GCA_046496945.1 Desulfonatronovibrio sp. | reverse complement strand
AACCACATCAAGGTCGGTTTCCCAGGTGCCCACCCCGTCACTTTGAAGCTTAATAAATGAAAAGGCACCAGGAATGTTTTCTCCGGTTTCCCGGTAAATTTCAGTGGAGGTTTTATCCTGTATGCATCCCGGGATCATGAGCAGCAGACAGGTAAGAAAGATGAGCAGAATTCTGCTGGGTAAAGACATGGGGTAATTCCCTGGTTTTTTAAAAAATTTTTGTAACTATTCACCACATACTGAATATGGCTATTCAAAGGCACTGGATTCCGGCTTTCGCCGGAATGACGGAAAAGATCAACAACCTTCTTTAACCGTCACCCCGGACCAGATCCGGGGTCCAGGTCTTCTTGTTCGAACATGGTGAATAGTTACAACTCGAGTACGCTTTAGCCGAATGAGCCAATTTTTATTTTATATTCAGCAATGCCTGACGGTCCACAAGCCTGTTCCCATGCCCCGGAAAAGTAACTGCAGGAGCTATGGCCTGAATCTTTTTTATGCTTGAATCAATAGCTTTCCAGTTGTCCGCATAAAAATTCTGTTTTTTTGCTTTGAAAAACAAAAGGACTAAATCTCCGGAAAAAAGCAGATGATTATTAACAAGAAGGCAGCTGCTGCCTTTGGTATGGCCCGGGGTGTGTACTACCACAGCTCTCAAGCCATACTGCTGCAGAGAATCTCGGTCATGCAGCAATATGTCGGCTTTGATTTTCCGGGTTTTATACACCTTGTTGGCTAAAGGCAGGATCATTTTACCGAATATCCCGCCGTTTCTGGTATAAGGAAGCGGAGTCTCGCCCCTGGCCATAGCCGGAGAATCCAGAGCGTGTATTGCAATGGGAGCCGAAGTTGCTTCTCGAACTGCCGCCGCGCTGCCGTAATGATCAAAATGGCCGTGAGTAATAAATATCAGTTTCAGCTCTTTGGGAGTCAGCTGGGATACGGCCTTGAGAATTCTTTTATGTTTACCTGGATATCCGGCATCAATGAGAAAAAGACCGGCGTCATTTTCAATTAAATAGGCATTTGATCCCACATCAATGCGGTGAACCACCAGGGAATCGTTTTTATAGACTGGAGTGGAATATTTAGCCATTGTCAGTAAAGATGTTTTTGAAAGCAGAAGAACACTTCCCGGACATTATCAGGCAGACCCGGTGCAGCCACGGCCTTGCAGATAAGATTCTATTTTCTCGTCTACCTCGCGCGCAATGAGGTTCATTCGCACCACCGGTATAGCATATAGCATGCAGTTCAAATATATAAAGCGGTATTGACAGGCGACAGTTAGACAGGGCTTTACCGGCAGACATCAGCCGGCAAGGGGTCGCTTGAATTTACTGAGAATATTCTTCCAGAACCCCTTTTTCTCCGCTGCCTGATTTAACCATTCCAGATATTTATCTCTGCCTTCAATAATAATGACATGTCCACTTCTCTTGGCCTTAACTCCCTGGGGCAGGTAAGCCAAGTACCTTTCAACCTCGTATGTGGCCACATTTTTATCCGCCTGCACCATGACCTTGTTAGCCTGCTGTTCCTGAGTCAGCACTCCCGCTTCAAAAAGCTCCAGCCATTCTATCTTGTCAGTATCGTAAACACTGTCTGCCGGAATAGAAGGAAAGTAATGGGGAAGATCTCTGCCGGCGGATTCATAAAGCTCCCTGAATACTATTCTGGCCAGGCTCAGTTCATCAACAAGCAGATGATTCTTTACAGAGTCAAGTGGGCCGTTCATTTTATCAAGGTATTTCCAGGCAAAAAACTTGAAAAAATCACACCTGGTATTCAGTATCCGGTTCAGGGTCTCACAGGCCTGGATATTTTTTTGATCGAACTTAACATCGAAATTGATTCTTTTGATCCTTGTCTTGGCCCATTCGGGCGGATTAGGCTTATTGGTGGTCATGATTATCTGAGGACAAGGATGATCCGGCGTCCACCAGACTTCCCAGTAATTTTTCAGTACTTTCTCCATGGTCGGATTGGAACCGATAGTCACGTCATCAAACATAAGAGGAAAAACAGTGGAAAAGGTCCTGGCCCCCATTATTCCGGACTTGTTGAAATATTCCTGAGAAATGGGTTCGGTGTTCCTGCCTGTGATCAGCTTGAGGCAGAACCTCAGAAAATTGGTTTTTCCGTTGAAGGACGGACCGTAAAGATAGAGATATCCCGGTCCTCTGGAATACATGTCCACCTGTTTTTTAAGCGTTTTAAACTCGTGGGCGAAGGGGGACGAGAGGACATGGAGTATGGCTTCAAACACGTTCATCTGGATTTTGTTATAATCCAGGCATTCTCCAAGTCTGTAGGATTCAATGTAATCCTCTATATACTCCAGACCCAAGCCGACATCATCAATTCTGTCTTCAGGAGACATGGACAATATGTCGCGGCTGTCTCCCATATGCAGGTAGACTTTCCGGGACTGCCTCTCCACGCCCATGAGGGGGACCCCGCATGTTTTTCTGACGTAGTCCGAAAACACATCCGCCTTGAGTCTCAACTGAGAATTAACAATGGAAGGATTGAGGGGTTTAAGCTTCTTTTCCACACCTTCCCTGGTGCGGATGTCCGAGGGGATAATCACCCTGATTTCCCCTTTTTCCTGGCCGGCTCCGTGCATTTCTTCCTGATCCAGGGCATCCGGATCTTCAATGGATTTCAGTGCCTGCTGAGTAAGATCGGTAAATATCCTGGAAGTTTCCGTCTCTATGATATCCTTGATTTCACCCACGTCCTGCGAAATCCATGTTCTGATGATCTTTTCCTCGGGCTCGTCCCTGCTGTCCACGAGTTTGATAAGATCGTCCATAAAAAGGGTGGAATTTTTCAGATGGGCCGCAAAATCCTTATTAAAAGTTTCCAGCAGGCTTTGATTGGTTTTAAGATCCCAGTAAACAACATAGTTATGCTGTTTAAGGGCCTTTTTAGCTGTTTCGCTGAAATTGGCGCTGCCTACGATTACCCTGTAGCTGTTACCTCTGTTCAGGATATAAAATTTTGAATGAATGGTCTTGTTTTTGGGGAAGTAGATTTTGAGTTTTTCATCTCTGACCAGGTGCATCATTTTCTGGATCAGCTCGATCTGTTTGTTTTGCAGGTCTTGCTTGTAATGATTTACAGAGATATTTTCCCCCACCAGAAGCTGCATGTCCCTGAAGCCGTATTTTTCAAATATCGACAGAACAAAACTTGGCGAGGTCACATAGGAGATGGCCCGGATACTGGTGAACCCTGAGATGAGTTTATCAAAGTCACCGGGCTTCTGCAGGTATAAAGTCCTGGGCTCAGCGCCGTTGAGATCAATCAGTGAAAACTGTTTTTCTATCTTGCCCATTGTAGTATCTCGCTTTCAAGATCAGATATGGATACCTGGTCCCCGCATGCGTCTGCAGCTGCTTTTTCCATGATTCCAGATCTTCTTCACTATCCCTGACAGCTTATTCAAGTCAACCTCTCTTTGGCTGGGAAGCTATGAACGAGGCGAGAGTCAGGGAGCATGTTTAATTGTGCCGACGCTGAAAGCATCTTTGGTATTCAAAACCTATTCACTTCTTGCTCCAGGATGAGCAACCTCAAGGATCTATATCCCTCTGCGTCTATCACCATTTTCCTGCTCAACTCTTGAAAAAGATTTTGCGTACCTCACGGTTACCAACAAGCCCTGAAAAAATATTGTATTGTTTTCTCTCGTAACGGAAGCGACCTGCAACAAGTGCAGGATGAATTTCTAACTGGATCGCCAAATCAAAAACCTGTTCTTTTGTGGGCTGCTTGTCTTTAGTGATTTTGTGATCTTCCCAGACAGCCAGCGGGATAGCAGCGTCTCTAGCAAGGACATTTGCTTCATGTTCTCGCTCATCGTTAGTTTCGGAATCAAGATCATCCAATATAAGGCTGTTTTCCTCTGAAAGGTGTCTAATGATGTGCGCACACTCATGAAGCAAGGTAAACCAAAAATTATCTATACGATCATACCTCAAGGTTAATGCAAGCGTAGGGCTTCCAGCTTGAAGAATTACGGCTCCATCCAGCCTGGTGTGCTGAAAATGGGGCTCAACTACCAGCTTAATCCCCTTTGAGCTAAGGTACTCCATGGCTTTTAAAGGACCATCACTAAACATACTCAGTCTGGCCAAGCGGCTTAAAAAAGTTTCATTCAAATTGCCCTCGTAAACGCCCCTGGTCTCAATGCGTTGCGCTTTAAGCTGGACACCCAATAGCCAAGCCTGAACAGCATACATATCAATATCATCCGCAATCCTGGCAATCCCGCAACGATAGCACGCCCTTGGCAAGCAGTCAGGATGGCCTACCTGGACCATGAGATTACGGACACTCTCCTCGGCTCTATCCATCAAGTCTTTGGCGTTTTCAATCCACCCACGTCGAACCATTTCTTTTACCGGGAACCTCGACCAGTCAACATCCACGAGGCTCTCAGGCAGCTTTTTGCCCGGGTCCTTCAGAAGAGTGTCCGCAGGTATACCCAATCCTTCATGAAGGGCGCGTATCATTTTCAGCGTCAACTTTCTTTTACCGGCCGATACTTCGGAGACTTTGCTCTTTGAACCAATAAAGGGAATAAGGTCTTTCTGCTTCAATCCCCTTTGATCCATAACAAATTTAATAGCCTCAAGCGGAGTAGGCGGGGGAACGGAATAATTCTCATCTTCGTATGCACCGATGAGAGTGCCCCAAACCTCCAACTCGTCAAACTCAGGGCAATCAGGCTCCGAGTCGAAAATTTCTTCGACCCGAGCCAGCGCCGTTTCATAGTCAGCTTCTGTCTTAATGGCACGGATCATCATACTTTACCTCTGCTGCTTTTATTTTGTCGTATTCGGCATGAGTGCCGAACCATTTGACATACCCAAGACTTGCCTGAAAGTTAAATGAGACGATCAGCCTGAAATCATTACCTTTAATATTGAATACATACCGATCTTCTCCAACGTAGTCGACAGCCATACACTTTGCATTTGCCGAGGAATGGGTGGGCTATAAAGCGTGGGCATAATAAGTCGGTTTTCGCTGGAAATCAGGAAACTCCTGATCGGCTCCTGTGTCTCCAAGGCATTGCAGATGCCCTGGGTGGGAATAATCAGCAAAGGCCCTTTTGAAAGCAGGCAAACATTTCCCGGACATTATCAGGCAGACCCGGGGCAGCCACAGCCTCGCAGAGATACTTAATTAAATTATTTCAGCGCGTTGATCAGGTCCGACTCCGAATTTCCAGCATGCGTTTGTAATGTGGCCAGGCAGGCAAAAACTTAGCCATAAGGTCCTTGAACCGGCCATTATGGCTTGGCTCCAGCAGGTGAGTCAGCTCATGGACAATAATGTATTCCAGGCATTCCAGGGGCTTTGCAGACAGACTGGTATTCAGCCGAATGGTTCTTTTCCGAAAGTTGCAGCTTCCCCACCTGGTCTTCATGCGTCTGACAAACAATTTTTTTACTTCAACGCCCATGATTTTTTCCCATTTTTTGATCAAATCAGAGGCTGCTTTTCTGATTTGATCCCTGTGCCACTTTTCAACCACTGCCCGTCTTTTATCCTGGTCCGCTCCCCAGCGTATTGTCAGCACCATCTTGTCGTGTTCAAGCATGACCGAGGGGGCCTGTTCTTTCTCCCGCAGGGCCAGAAAAAATCGTTTTCCCCACACGTAATGCGTCTCCCCTTCCAGAAATTCACACGGAGCTGCACTTTCCCGGGCCTGGATCCTGCCTGTCTGCCTGACGATCCAGCCCAGTCTGGCAATGACAAAATTCCTGACATCACTTATTTTCAGATGCCTGGGCGCGGAGACCAGGACCTTACCGTCCGGGGGTTTCACTCTAAGATAAACGTGTTTGATTTTTTTAAACCGCACATTCACGTTTATATCTTCAACATTTATCATGACACTTGGCATAAGAAATCACCTCCTGTCCAGGACGCTCATGTATTTGGCAAAATGGTCTTCGCTGATAATTTTTCTTTATGAGCTGGTACTTTTGCCGATTTCTCCGGCACGGGCAAGTCCGAATTTTGCCATGAAAGGAGAAGCCAGCTCAAACACGATAGTTGAACCAAGAATGGTATTTAGAATCAAAGCTGAGTGATCAGGAAAGGCACCGGACTCCACAATCTGCAATGCCAAGCCGGTAGCCACCCCGGCTTGGGGAAGCAGCCCCCAGCCAACGTTGCTTGATACTTTTGCCGGTGAACCGCCTATTTTTGTGCCTGCCCATGCGCCTCCGTATTTGCCCATCGAACGCAGGAAAATATAAAACATGATAAAAAAGAATGCGCCTGCGAAGACATTGAATTCAAAATGGATGCCGGCAAGGGTAAAAAAAATCAAAAAAATCGATTCCTGGATCGCATTAATTGGATGCAGCCATTGCTGGGTCTTATGCCGGTAAAACAACTTAGAAATAAAACCCAGCACCATGCAGGACAGCAGGACTGATAATCCGATAACTTGTGCGGTTCCAATAATCAGGAAGAGAAAACCCAGATCCAGAGGCAGGCGCAGCCGGTCTTCATGGATACGCCGGGAATACCAGCCCAGTATACTTCCCAGTACTGTTGCCAGGATAACAGCGCCGCCGATTTCCCATAACGCCAGCAGTATCCGGTTGCTTTCGGCTGAACTGGCAAAAAAGCTCATGGCAAGGGTGAAGAAGATGATGGCCAGAGCGTCATCAATTGCCACAATACTTAAAAGCATCGAGGTCAGGGGGCCTGTGGTCCTAAATTCCTCAATAATGGCCACGGTCGCAGCCGGGGCTGTTGCCGAGGAGATAGCGCCGAGTACAACGGCTATTTGAAATGCCTGGGCATAATTAGTAAAAAATTCAAGATACAGCCAGACACCCGCCGCCACAATAATGACCGTACCTACAGACTGTCCAAGCACTCCGGTCACTACTTCCCGGCCCCTGGTTCGAATCCATTGGATATTAAGCTCCGAGCCCACTATAAACGCGATGATTCCCAGGGCGATTTCGGTCAGAACCATTGACCATCTTCCCAGGTCAACAGGAACGATTTCGCCAAGAAGATCACCCGAAAACATGGCTCCCACCACGATGTACATAACGACCCGGGGTATGCCGAAACGCTCTCCGTAATCGCCGGCTGCAAAGCCGATGGTCATAAGCAGCCCAAGAAAAACCAGCTGGACCAGCTGTACATCCTCCATTCAATCCCCCTGCATGCGAGTAGTCTGGTACTTTAATTCAGAATTATTTATCTGTAACCATTCAGCAAGATCGAATAAGAAGACCTGGACCCCGGATCTGGTCCGGAGTGACGGTTAAAACAGGTAATTGCCTTTTTCCGTCATTCCGGCATAAGCCGGAATCCAGCGTGGTTAAATGGACATATGCCATTTGTGGTGAATAGTTACATTTAGCTTAAACAAAATCCATAAGTAACTTAACCTGTCCTGGCAACAATTCAAGCTATGACGACTGATTGCGGGCTTTAATAAAAATGTAAATCTCGGCGGTCCTCTTTTATTGAGACTATTTCCGGAAAGATAATCATATTTTTTAAAACTCCGGCTCAAAGGACCTTGGTTGCCAACTTGATATCAGTCTGACGGGTGCACAATATTGTAGACTGTCTTTCGGGAGATGCTAAGGCGGGCGGCGATCTCGGTTTTCTTGAATCCCCTGGCCATGAGTTGCTCTACAATATGTTTGCGGGCTTCTCTTGTTTCCGGTTTTCTGGTAGCGGGAATATCCTGAAATTCACTGGTCAGTCTCTCAACCGGTGTAAGGGGGGAATGGCCTTTTCGCAGAGTGAACTGGTCCCCAAGTGTTGGTGCAAAGGTAGAGAAAAAAGACCTCCAACCAACCTAAATAAAGGCCTGACAATTAACTTTCCTCTCTCCTGAAGCCCCCCAATAATCTTTTGCCCATAATCCCTACCAGACAACGGGATTCATGAACAATGGATAGAGATCGACCATGATCATCTCATCTATCGCCAGCATTCACGGCTTTCTGGTCGACTCTGATCTTATGGATTAGGTCTTTAAAATCAGGGGCGTTCTTTTTTTGTAGCAGAGTCAAAATCAACTGTTGCTCCAATATTAAAGCCCAATGACTTGAGCTTTTTTTCTACAATATAGCTTGGTACTTTTGTCAGCATCGCAAAATCAGCGGCAAGCCCATGAAGTGTCGGGCGCGACTTTTGTATACTTCCTTTATTCTTTTCATTAATTTCTCTATCGGCGGCATCAAAAGAACGAAGAATAAAAAGAGCTAGCGTATAAAGGTCGTTGTCCCATAGGATAGATATATTTTTTAATTGTGATAAATATACATTTTCGCTTATTTTCATAATATATCATAATTTGTTTGGGTCGGATCGAGTTATTCAACTAAATTTTCAGATCATACGTCCCAAAACAGGCTGATGGATCTTGGAAGAGTCTGGTGCCTCTCTCTAACTTTACACTCCGCGTCAAACGCGATGTGTAAAGTTAAGATTCATTGCTATCCATGAGTCTGACCCCGGTTTGTGCCTAATTTTTAATTCCCTATGGAGTCGTTCTTTAATGGGCGACTCCGAAAGAATTAAGGTGGTTCTGCCTTCTAAATTTTAATGCGGAAACGACATTCATTATCTCCGGCCAGAATGGTGCTTTCCATGATCACATCAACTTCTCGGTCAAGCCCTATGGCAAATTTTCTTTTTATATTCCCAAGGGTGCAATAACATAATGTATCAGAAGCGCCCGGGATATCATCGTTGACCAACGGGCAATAACATTGATCAAAGACAACATAATACTGCCCTTGTTCATGTTTCAGTCGCCATTCTTCTGATAGTTTTTTTAAGAAATCGCCTTCATCCTCAGCAGAATCTTTTATCTTTAAAAGCCTGTCATCTGTGAGATGTGTATACGGACACTTTTCCCCGCAGGCTTCCATGATTTTAATACGAGTAGAAAGATCTACGTTTTTATCCAGATTTTGTAATAACTCTTTAACCCAAATGCCCATATTTCATTCTATTAACGGCGTGTTGAAAAAGTCCTTAATGGACAGGTTGTTCAAAAATTCCAAGCGACAGTCCAGCTACCCACTTAGGACGTCACTAAGACTTATGCCGGGATAATACTCACTCAAATGGGTGCCGGATAAACAGCAAAAAAAGTTCAAGATCGCGGCGTATTTATACAGGTGCGAGTTTGAACTTTTTGTAGCGACAAAGCCAATTGGGAGATTTTCAGCAACCTGTTAGGGTCAACCTTTGAAAAAGCTTTAGACAACCTTCGCAGACGCCGGGTATACAC
>JAWOGL010000160.1:0-3661 GCA_046496945.1 Desulfonatronovibrio sp. | reverse complement strand
ATTCAATGCGCATGTAGCCGTCTTCACCCCAGTTTTCTCCCCAGGAATTTCTAAGTATCCAGACACCTTCTTCATCATCCCAGCCTACTAAGGCAATGGCATGATTTACGCTCGAATAAAATTCAAGAGGTGCATCAGCTTCCCTGATTTCATCTGAATAAATACCCTGCTCATAAGCTTGAAAATCATCCTCAACCAGCACAGCAGCATCCACAGCTCCAAACTTCATTATGGCTCTTTTTATGGTTTCTATATCGTTGGCCGGGAGACGATGCCATCCTGCAAATTTCGTCCTGGGATAATCCCAGTAATATTCCAGCTCATAATTTTGATCAAAGTTGTAGGCAGTCATGATTTCAGTTGTATAGGGGAAGATATGGCTTTCAATAATACCATAATCCACCAGAGCCTGCATTTCATCATAATCGTAATTTCCTCCACCCCCAAAGTCGCCTGTAGGGAAACCTGCATACTTCTGTCCCAGGCTCCAGATAATAAATGACTCGGAAAATGAAACAATATTGTCATTGTACAGACCTTTTGCCCGGTTAAATGTACTTTCAGCAACTGCTGCGGCCCCAAAGGCATAGCATGTTCCATAAGGACTCTGGTTCTTGACAGGTCCGATATAATCTTTTCCGTCAATATCACGCAGATCAAATTTTGCTGGAAGAGGCTCTGAAAAAGCAACATTTGCAGAATCCAGAAATTGGATTGAAAAAAGACTTAAGACAAAGAGAATGACAATGCTGCGGTTCATGGAATTACCTCGTATAGAGCTTTTATGACGTGTTGGGATAAATCTAACAGCGCTTTGAAAAAGTCCTCACCAGGCAGGTTTTTCAAAAATTCCAAGCGACAGTCCCGCTACCCACTTAGGACGCCACTAAAGACTTATGCCGGAATAATACTCACTTAAGTGGGTGCCGGATAAACAGCAAAAAAAGTTCAAGGCCAAAGTTCACCCCGTGAAACCTTCTTTCGTTTCACTGGGGCGTATTTATACAGGTGCGAGTGTGAACTTTTTATAGCGGCAAAGCCAATTGGGAGATTTTCAACAACCTGCTAAGAAAATCCGCGCAATTGATATACAAAGCAGGGTGAACAAAGATCCGAAGTCAAGATACAAGAACAAGTCCTGATAATAGAATGATCCCGGAGGAAACACAAGATCATCTTTAATCAGCTCATAGTTATTATGAAGGTTAGTGTTTTCTGATCAGCATGGACAAGCTGCACTTCAGCTGTCCAAAAATCCCAGACAGAAGTTTCAGAAATCAACGAGAGCGTGTCCCTCAACATGTTGCAATATTGCAAAAAAATCAGCTTACTGTCGTAGAACCTATGCTCCTGAATTCATGAGGGCGCATCTTCCCTTTGAACCACCCAGCTACCAATGAATCAGGACGCACAAAAAAGAAAAGCCCGGACAACATGGCCGGGCTTAAGCTTTAAAATTATTTAATTTATTTGTTCAGTCTGGCTCGACTGGATTTGTTGATGGTGCCGAAGGGGGGATCGAATTTTCTAATAAAAGCATTTAATTTCAATGCTTTGAAAATCATACACTTTATTATACCCAATAAATACCCCTGCTTCAAAATTATTTTTTAATGTTTTACAAAAAATGAAGTAAACACAATCAAAAAACAACTCATCCAGTCAAAAATTATTGCTGCGATATACTAATCAAACCAATCAAGGGTTTTTCTTGACAGGAATAAAAATAAAAATCTGGTCACCTCTGTTTATATAGACAGTGATGCGACATTTCATAAATGCCAGGACATAGCCAGTGCCTATACCATCAAGCGCAACAAACCCACCCATGACTTTAAAATCATGCTCCCTCACCAGGGCGTGTACCTGCTCCGGGAACTGGTGGACGTGATGTGGGTGGATGAAGATAATCAGTGAGGGATGGCGGCAGTTGATCATCGGCAACTGTCTAGCCTTCACCGCAAACATGGACCCGGCCAGAACACCGCCGAACCCAAGACTGTCGGGTTTCTGATGGTGCGCAGACCTGCGGGGAATTACACAGATATTGAAGAATCTCACGGCTGGCCCAGCAGCGAGATGGGCAGGGCGTGGAACACCTTGTCGTCAATTTTAAACGGAAGAATCTTGTCGCCGGAGTAAAAAAGGATCCCATGGCTGAACCTTGCTCCTGCATAGTCCGCAAAGATGGACAGACCCCTGAAGTCCGCAGTCTTGACGCTCATGGCCGCCTTAACCTCCACGCCCACGGTCCTGCCGTCGGCCAGCTCAATGACCAGGTCCATCTCGTGGCCCCTGACGTCGCGAAAATGATGGAAACGTACTTCTTCCTCGGCCCAGGCTGCATGCTTGAGCAGTTCACAAAAGACGAAATTTTCCACCAGCCCGCCGAAATGCTTAGATGTATGCGTGGGTTGCGCCTTTTTCAGTCCCAGCAGGTGGCAGGCCAGGCCGGTGTCGATAAAATGCAGCTTGGGCATGCCCACCACGGGCCGTTTGGCCGCGTTGCGTACGTAGGGGGTGAGGCGGCGAATGATGAACATCAGCTCCAGGATTTCCATGTACCGTTTGACGGTCTTGTCATCCTGGCCAAGGTCGCCGGCAATGCTTGCGTACTTGAGCAGGTTGCCGGTCATGCCGGCCAGAATCCGGACAAGGGCGGACAGCCGCGAATGGTAATCGCCTTTGGCCTGGTGCATAAGCTCAAAATCCTTGAGCAGCCGGCCTTCCACATAAGAGGTGAACCAGACGCCCCGCGAGCGCGGGCTTTTGTCTAGGGCCTCGGGATAGCCGCCCTGAATGATCATTTCAGCCAGGGCAACCCTGTCCAGAGCCGGAGACATAACCGGTTCAAATCGTCCCTGGATGAGCTGGTCGATTATGTTCCGACCACCACTCTGCAGTTCCATCCAGGACAGAGGGTACAGTTCCACCCGGGCCATGTGTCCGGGCAGAGCCTCCTGCACCCTGGCCGACCTGAAGACGTCCGCCGATCCGGTCAGCAGGAAAATGCCCTTCTGACCTGCTGCGGCGTCCGAAACCATCTTGATGGCGCTGACCAGTTCCGGAGCCTGCTGGAACTCGTCCAGGACCACCGGCCTGGGCAGGGCCGCCAGCAACCCCTGAGGGTCGCTTCGGGCCGAGGCCAGAAGTCCGGCGTCATCCAGAGTGAAATATTCCATGCCGATTTCCCGGGCGACGGCCCTGGCAATGGTGCTTTTCCCGGCCTGCCGCGGTCCGGTGAGATAAACGATGCGAAAATCGCCCAGCAGCTCGGTCAACCGGCCTTTGAGATGGCGCTCTATGTACATCGGGGCCTCCTGGTCAGGGATCAAGAAGTAAAGATAATCCGAATTATTGCAACATATAATCCGAGTTTTTCAGAATTATAATCCGGTTTATGCAAGTCAATATTCCGGAAAATACAGTGCGATTCAACGGGTGTCAATACTGAAGGAGCATATCATACTTGGATTTTTCCTGATCATTGACGCACTGCAAGCCAGACATGAGGAGCACCATGGGTTTATCATTCTACACCGGCGCACCAGATTCCTGGGCAAAAATATTTTGGGCGCGTTGCTCAGGGAGACCAGGGACGAGTATCTTGTTCTGATCCGGTCCGAAAAGTCCAAACAGATCATTGAGCGGCATGTGCCCT
>JAWOGL010000146.1:0-9407 GCA_046496945.1 Desulfonatronovibrio sp. | reverse complement strand
ACCAGGCTTAGCGTACTCACCGCCAGACTGAGCGAAATCAGTCCGAGCCGTCGATTCCCGGCAAACACTTTGTCGTTGACGACTCCCCACGTCGGCTGTCCGGCCATTCCTCCGACATGGACGGCTCCGAGCATTATCGTTTCGGAGCAGTGGCTCTGGTAGGCCTGCCCAATGCGGGCAAATCAACCCTGATGAACAACCTGGTGGGGGAAAAGGTGGCTATTGTCACACCCCGTCCGCAGACTACCCGCAATAGAATTACGGGCATCCTCACCGCGGACAACTATCAGATAGTTTTTCTGGATACCCCGGGCTTAAATCAGGCCGGGGGACGCATGAACGAGCTTCTTAACCGGGCGGCCATGGAGGGGTTATCTTCAGCGGACGTGATAATTATCCTGGTGGATACGCCGCGTTACTCGGGCAGACCCGGGTTTATTCATAAAGAGCTTGCCTTTTTGCAGGCTCGGGTTCAGGATTTTGCCCATGTGTTTATTGCCGCCAATAAAGTGGATAAAATAAAGGACAAAAAGAACATGCTGCCGGTTTTCAAGGAGCTGGCGGATATTTTTCCGGGCAGAGAAATATTGCCGGTTTCCGCTCTTACCGGTTATGGATGTGAGTCTCTTCTGGAAAGAATACTTTCCTTTCTGCCCCAAGGCCAGGCCCTGTATCCGGAAGATCAGATTTCCACGCTGCCCATGCGGTTTATGGCAGCGGAAATTATCCGCGAAAAATTATTTATGCATACCCGTCAGGAAGTGCCATACGGTCTGGCAGTGGAGGTAGAATACTGGACCGAAGAAGACCATCTTACAAAGATCGGGGCGCTTGTTTATGTGCTGAAAAGTTCGCACAAATCAATAGTAATCGGGAAAAAAGGCCACGTGCTCAAGACCGCGGGCATGGAAGCCAGACAGGAAATAGAGTCTTTGACCGGTACAAAGGTTTTTCTGGAAACCTGGGTCAAGGTCAGACCGGGCTGGAATGAAAATCAGAATATCCTGTCATCACTGGGACTGGGTTGACCAAATCCTGCCGGGAAAATCATGAGCGCCAGGATTAACTGCACTTTTGTCTGAACTCAAAGTGCAGGCCCCACAAAAAAGACAATATAATGAACAGCCGTCCAGGTACAACATTTAAAATAAAGGTTTAACTTTTCAGATATGGAAGACAGATACATTAAGCGGATACAGAAGCTTAGAGAAAAAATGAGTTCCCGGGGGATAAAATTTTTTCTGGTTCAAAGTCCTGCCAGCAGGTTTTATCTGAGCGGATTTGAGCTCTTTGATCCCCAGGGCAATGAGAGTTCCGGGTATCTTCTGGTGACGGACAGAAAAGTCATGCTGATGACGGATCCCCGCTATCTGGAAGCCGGAAAAGAGAGTTTCCCCCCAGAAGACATACTTATCTATTTCAAAGATAAGTATCAAAAAATTAATGAATTCCTCAAGAAGCTGGGAGTAGACCGGCTTGGAATCGAGCCTCAATGGATGAACTACGAATTTTTTGAAAGCCTGAAAAAAGAATTTGAACTGGAACCGGTCAAAGGAATGGTGGAGGATCTGCGGCTGATTAAGGACCCGGACGAAATCAGGCTTATGAAAGAATCCTGCGCCCTTAATCATAAGGTCTTTAAATTGATTGAGGACATGGTTGGTCCAGGGCTTACTGAAGTTCAGATTGCCTGGGAGGCTGAAAAGATGTTCCGGGAGAATCAGGCCTCGGGTCTGAGTTTTTCAACCATAGTCGCCAGCGGTCCAAAATCAGCCCAGCCCCATGCCATTCCAGCAAATATCCCGGTAAAAGAGAACGCTCCGCTGCTTATAGATATGGGCTGCAGGTTAAATGATTACTGCTCGGACCAGACCAGAACCTTCTGGGTGGGGAAAGACATTTCTGATACTTTTCTGAAAACCAGAGACCTGGTTATGCAGGCCCAGCAGAAAGTTATAGATAAGATTGAGCCGGGAATGCCGGTCAGTCAGGCCTATGATCTGGTCCGGTCCTTTTTTCAGGACAAAGGAGTGTTTGAACATTTTACCCATGCCCTGGGCCACGGTATCGGCCTGGAAACCCACGAACCTCCCAGTATAAGTCCTGCCGCCAAAGTCAGCTTTCAACCGGGCATGATTGTAAGTATTGAACCGGGACTGTATTATCCGGACTGGGGCGGGGTAAGATGGGAGTACATGATCCTGATAAATGAAAACGGGGTGGAAGTCCTGTAATGCCTGATTTTTCCAGAAGAATTTATGTCCAGGTTCACAGAAAAGACATCGCCCTGTTCAAGTTTTTGCTTGAAGCCAGGGATAATCTGGCTTATTTGACTGTTGTGGACAAATATAAGGCGGTTGTGCTGATGGTTTGCGGTTTTGGTTTTGAGTCTGAAATTCAGGAATTTCTGGCAAGTACGGGACAGGAAATTTTCTTAAAGGTTGTTTTTCAGGCCGGGTATGAAGAGGAACAGTTGTTTTATCTGTAACAGAGGTTAATATGAGCGGAAAACTGATGATTCTTGTCGCATTGAGTCTGCTGTGTATGGGAATGTCCGGAACCGGAGGTCTGAGTACGGACTATTCAGACACAAAAAGATTTTTCAGAGCCACCGTTATTGATGAATTTGACAACAGTTTTCAGGTGCGGGGCCTTTCAGTGGAAGGAGATACTTATCTTTCGGCAAGAACAGGGGCAGCAGAGGCCAGTATTGATTTCGGAAAGATAAACAAGGTTCGTTTTTACCTGCAGGACCAGGAAGTAAAGGCCAGGGTGATTTTGGACAATGGTGATGAAGTGGATTTTTATGTCCAGCCGGATACGGAATTTCAGGGAAAGACTGATTGGGGCCGGATAAGCTTTCAGGCCGAAAACATCAAGGAAATAAGTTTCAGATAATGAACTCTTCGTCCTTTCATGGCATCAGCCGTTCCATGGTTACCCTGGAAAACGGCAGGGAACTGTTTGTCCAGGATGACAAGGCAGATTTTTTTTATGTAGTTTTATCCGGAAGGATTGGTGTATACCGGGATAAACAAAAAATCACAGAGCTGGGTCCGGACGCGGTGGTGGGGGCTGAGCCCCTTTTTTCCCCGGGCTCAAGTTATTTTTATACAGTAAGAGCTTCAGGCATGGTCAGGGTTTCCAGGTATGCATATTCAGATCTCCTGGATATGCTGGGGGCTCAACCCGGGATTTTTTCTCAGATTCTCAATTCCCTTTGCGCGCAGCTCAAGGATTTCTGGTTCAGGACAGGTTCAGATATGGGAGCTGCCCCTGATCTTCATTTTTTAGGCGAAATCAGGTCTTATGCCCCTGATGAGATGGTTATCCGTGAGGGTGAATTTGATACGGAGATATTCAGGATTGTTTCCAGTGAAAAAGGCCTGGAAGTGGCCAGAGAAGGTCACAGGCTGACCATTCTGGAAACTCCCGGAGACTTTTTCGGGGAAATGGCTGCTGTTCTGGATGAAAAAAGAACCGCCAGTGTCAGATCTCTGGGTAATTCCATACTCGAGGTTTATCCCGGAGATCAGCTTCAGAATATCCTTACAGACTATCCCCAGGTATCCATGCGGATCATTACCGCCCTTTCCAAACGTCTGGCAGAAACTACAAAAGAACTGACTGAAATCAGGTCCGGGAAATCAGGGAAGGCCTGAATAACTGCCAGTTAAATAATGACTTTTTCAACATCCGGATAAATGGTTATGAACAGTTATCCCTGATTAATATGGATCCTCCAGGAGGTGGCCGGATGATTTTGATAAAGGTTCAGTTCCCTGACTGACCGCATTCTCATCATTTGGTCTCCTCTTTCCCGTCCAGTACCCCGCGCACCGTTTTCGCCAGTTCCTTCATCTGGTACGGCTTGCCTACAAAACCTCTGGCCCCTGAAGACAAGGCTTCCCCGGCCTGGCCATTGGCTGAGTAGCCGCTGGCGATGACTACCTTGACCGATGGATTGAGCTGGAGAAGTTTCTGGAGGCAATTGTAGCCTCCCATGCCGGGCATATTCAGATCAAGCAGGATCAAATGGATTTGCCCCCCTTGCTCCTGGTATATCTTTATGGCCTGTTCCCCGTCTTCCACGGTCAGAACTTTGTAGTCCAACCCTTCCAGAACCTCCTGGGTCAATTCCCGGATTTCCGCTTCGTCATCCACCACCAGGATGGTTTCGTCCCCGCCCTGCAGAGGAGTATCGGGCTGTCGGTCCATGGGCGTCTCATGAGCCTGTTCCATAACCGGCAGGTATATCCTGAAAGTGGTACCTCGCCCCGGCTCCGAGTAGCACTGGATATCTCCTCCGTGCCCCTTGACGATGCCGTAGACCGAGGCCAGCCCCAGGCCGGTGCCCCGGCCCGCCTCCTTGGTGGTGAAGAAGGGGTCAAAGACATGCTCCAGGGTTGCGGCGTCCATGCCGCTGCCTGTGTCCGTGACCGAAAGGAGCACGTGCGGTCTGTCAGCGGCATCGGGACAGCGTTTGACAAAGCCCTGGTCCGGCTCCACGATGGAGGTCTCGATGATTAATCTGCCGCCCTGAGGCATGGCGTCCACGGCATTGTTGGTCAGATTGAGCAGGACCTGTTCGATGAGTGCCGGATCTCCTGATATTGGCCCGAGTTTCGGAGCGAGGTTCAGTTCCAGGGAGATCATTTTGGGAATGGTTCGTTCCAGCATCCGGAAGGCCTCGCGCACTTCCTGGTTCACATCCACCTGAACTTTGTCGGAATCGGCCTTGCGGCTGAAGAGCAGGAGCTGCTGGACCAGTGTGGCTGCCCGGTCCAGAGACCTGGTGACGGCTTGCAGCCGGGCCTTGCTCTGGGGATCATTGGATATGTTTCTGGTCAGCAGCTCGATATTGCCGCGCATCACCTGGAGCAGATTGTTGAAGTCATGGGCAACGCCCCCGGCCAGGATGCCTACGGATTCCATCTTCTGGGCCTGGAGCAACTGGGACTGCAGCTTCTCCAGTTCAGCAGTGCGCGCCTCGACATGCTTTTGAAGCAGGATATTATGTTCAAAAAGACCGTAATCGCTGCCGCTTTTATCAATGGAGCGCTCCACCCGTTCCATCAGAACCTGGTTGACCTTATTCAACCGCAAAATTTCCTGTTCACATTCCTTGAGACGATCAGGCATCCCCGCCTCCCAGGGCCAGGCCGGTCAGGGTCTGGTTGACGTGGACCCCGTTGAACTGTTCTCCATAAGTGCAAAAACCGATGCAGGGAAAAGGAGCCATCAGTTCAGCGAGCTGTCTGTCCTCCAGACGCTGTTGTACTTCTATGCGCCGCAGGATGCAGTCGCACCACAGGATAAGCTGGATGTCAGGAATTTCCCGGGCCAAATGCTGCAGCTGGGTGTCCAGGTTTTCCAGCAGGTCAACCCCTTTGGCCAGGGTCAGTACCAGGCCGTTATCTATGGCGCAAAAAAAGGTTATGCTGCCGTCGGTATTGACTCTGGAGATGGATCGGACAAAGTATTCACCGCCGATGCGGACCATGACCGGGTTGGCGGCAAAGATCTCCGATGACAATTCAGCCACGGGCACGCCCACGATTCGGGCGTATTCCCCGGCTGCCGGCAGCCCGTTGATTTCCCTCACCGTGCGGGTGCCCGGGTCGGCCTCGGTGATCACCAGCTTGGTTTCTGAGGGTACAAAATGCTGGATGCGAAAGGTTTTAAAGGGCAGCGTGGTTGTAAACAAAGCCACGCTCGCGGCATTGTCGTGAAAACCGCCATCATGGTAGACATAAGTCCGGCCGAAGTTGAGTCCGTCCCCTGCAGAGCCTCCGATCAGCGGAACATCCGGCAGATATGCCTTCACCGCTGAGACCACCCGCTCTTCAACCAATGACAATCCGTCAATGAGGGTCAAAGCGAAACGCCTGCCCTTCCGGGCTGATGCAGGCTGTTTAAAAGCCGCGGGATCGCCCCTGCCCAGGAAGTCCGTGAGCGAGGGAATAAACACGGGGGTCATGGCAATCTCGGGGGAGGCAAAGCCGATACCCACCAGGCTGTTCTGCAGGTATCCCTTAGGCGCATAAATCTCTCCGGCAGTGGTACAGCCGGCCACGGGACAGTTGAACTGCTCCTTGACGGTCCTGCCCAGGAGGTCCAGATCATAAGAAGGGCTGCAGAAAAAAACCACCGCGTTTAATTCCGGCCCTCCCAACTGTCCGGCCAGCTCTTCAACTGCCCGCCGCGCATCGGTGTGATGGCTGAATCCCCGGCGAACACCCTTATTCCATTGATTCTCAGGCATTATTATTGCGCCTCCGTTATACGTATGCAATCCTGTCTATACATTTCCTTGCCGCCGCGCAACTCTTACTGGTGCGTCCAGCGTCTCGCGCACCTTGGACGCCAGTTCCCTCAACGAATACGGCTTGCTGATAAATCCCCTGGCACCGGAAGTCGAGGATTTCCCGGCATGACCCTGGGCGGAGTAGCCGCTGGCAATGATTACCTTGACCCCGGAATCAAAATGCAGAAGTTCCTGAAGACATTTATATCCCCCCATTCCGGGCATATTCAAGTCCAGCATGATCAAATCAATTTCTTGTCCCTGTTTCTGGTAAATATTCAGGGCTTCTTCTCCGCTGGAAGCGGTTTGGACGGTATATCCCAGCTCCTCCAAGACTTCGCGGGTCAGCTCCCGGATGTCTTCCTCGTCATCAACCACCAGGATGGTTTCTTTGCCGCCCTGGAGTGAAATCTCTTTGGAGACTCCTTCTTCAACGACAGCGTCCTGTGCTGAAGCAGGCAGAAATATCTTGAAGATGGTTCCCTGTCCCGGTTCGCTGTAACATTGTATGTATCCGTCATGGGCCTTGACGATGCCGTATACCGAGGCCAGCCCCAGGCCCGTGCCTCTGCCCGTATCTTTGGTGGTGAAGAAAGGGTCGAAAACATGGTCTAGAACTTTCCGGTCAATTCCGTGGCCGGTGTCAGTCACGGTCAGCAGTACATGCGGCCCGGCACAACTTCCCGGATGCATCCTGACAAAGTCCTCGTCCAGGTCCACGTTGGTTGTTTCCACCAGCAGCCTGCCGCCTTCAGGCATGGCGTCCACAGCGTTGCCGGCCAGATTGAGCAGGATTTGCTCCACCTGCATTGGGTCGGCGAAAACCGGTCGGACTGCGGGATCGAGCTGCAGATCCAGAGCGATCATTTTGGGTATGCTCCGGCGCAGGATCATGGCCGCCTGCTCAAGTTCACTGTTCAGATCAACAGGGACCCTGTGCGATTCCGCCTTGCGGCTGAAAAGCAGCAATTGTTTAACCATTTTGGCCGCCCTGTCCATGGAACGGGCCACCACCTGCAGGCGTGCCTTTATCTTGGGGTCCGCCGACTTTTGCAGCAGCAATTCAATGTTTCCGCTGATGGTCTGAAGCAGATTGTTGAAATCATGAGCCACCCCTCCGGCCAGCATGCCCACTGACTCCATCTTTTGGGCTTGCAGCAATTGGGCCTGGACCCGGGCCTTTTGAGCGATGATCGCGTTGGACTTTTTGGCCATTTCCCGCAGTTCGGCGATCCGGAACTGGTCAATGTCTACAGGCTCAATCTCCCCGGAATCTCCCGGAGGCACAAAAGCATTCAGTTCACGCGTAAACCAGGCCGTCAGTCGATTCGTAACGAACATTACCAAAGCCGCAGTCATCCCCAATGCCGCAATCGCAATGAGGATATTCATCCGGGTGCGCCGGCCCATTTCTGTACGAAGCTCCTCCAGTCGTAATTCGATGTCCTTAATATATACTCCGCCTCCAAGCACCCAGTCCCAGCCCTCCACGGACCGGATAAAGCTCAACTTCCTGGCGGGTTCTCCGGTGCGCGGATCAATGGTGGCTACATATTCAAGAAAGCCGCCGCCAGGCTGCTTTCCCACCCGGTCCAGTTCCTGAACGAGCATCATGCCCTGGGCATCCTGCAGGTCCCAGCGATCCCGGCCAATGACCGCTTCGTTGATATGATTGAGGCAGATGCCGTCCCGGCTGTGATTGAAGATGTAGCCTGCCTCTCCGTAGCGCACCGAGGCAATGCGCCGGATCATGGCCGCCTGGGTTTGCGCCTCCACATCGTCCACGTATTCACCAACCCCGATCACCCAATTGTAAGGCTCGAACAACTGAAGATAGGCGATCTTCTTCTGCCCCAGTTCCTGATGGTAGCTTTCGTCCACACCAGGTTTATTCCAGTAGTAGCTGACAAATCCGCCGTCCGGGTTGGACAGGGCGGCGCTGACAAAATTCTGGATGAGCAGCTTTCCTTTGGTGTCTTTCAGCTGGGAATCGTCCTGTCCGATGGATGCCGGACGGAAGGGATGGGCAACCAGAAAGTGGTCTGTATCGTGAATCCAGTAATAGCCTCTTCCGTCGAAAAAACGCAGCGGCATAAGCGCGTCAATGATCATCTGTTTGATTTCGGAGTCGTCACGGCGGTGTTTTTCACTCTCGTAAATAGACCGGGCGGTATTCACGGCCATACGTACCTTTTCTTTGATGCTTTTCTTGAGCCTGTCCTCCACCTCGGATTGATGATGGGTGATCTCCTGGACCAGCAAATCAATGATTGTCTTAACCTCGGTCTTGCGCAACTCGACATAGTCGGCATGGACTCTCTCCATGGTCTGCATATGATGCTGATATTCCCGGTTTATCCAGAAAAAGCCGACAAAAGTGCCTGAAATCAAAATAATAGCCAGCATCAGGCACTGAAATGTCTTTTTGTAGTTAAATACTTTCATAGTTGCGGCTGAGTTTTTGCGAGTGTTCACCATGATTTTTAACAGCCCTTTAACATGCTGAACAGTTACGAGTTTTTTACCTTAACAGTGTGTTGAAAAAGTCCTTATCAGGCTGTCTGCTCAAAAATTCCAAGGGCAAGGAGCAAAAAAGTCCCTGGAATCATTTTTTCTTTCTTATCAACGTTGAACTTTGAACATTGAACATTGAACATTGAACGTTGAACTAAACTTATAGGAACATTGAACTAAACTTATAGGGACAAAGCCAATAGGGAGATTTTCAACAACCAGTTAAGATTCAGTCTTCTATCACGCAGACCCCGTCCTGAGCAGGCAGGGTGAAAAAGACTTTTGTACCCATGCCGGGCTCGCTTTCCACCCAGATGCGGCCGCCGTGCAGTTCAACGAGCTTGCGAGTGAGCGCCAGCCCCAGACCCGTTCCCTGATGAACGCGGTCATAACCGGAATCCAATTGCTCGAACTCCATGAACAGGAGCGACTGGTCATCGGGCTTGATGCCGATGCCCGTGTCCGCTACGCTGACGCGCAGATCGTTCCCGGAGCGTTCGGCAGTTATGGAGATATTCCCTCCCGGCTCAGTAAATTTCACCGCATTTGAGAGCAGATTGAACAGTATCTGTTTGAGCATCCGTTG
>JAWOGL010000065.1:0-5685 GCA_046496945.1 Desulfonatronovibrio sp. | reverse complement strand
AATGAATAATAATTTGTAACTATTCACCACATACGGCATATGTTCATTTAACCACACTGGATTCCGGCTTTCGCCGGAATGACGTAAAAAGGCTGCTGCCTGCTTTAACCGTCACCGGTCCCGGATCCGTCATCCCGGACTCGATCCGGGACCGGGATGACGAATCCAGGGTCCAGATCTTCTTGTTCGATCCTGATGAATAGTTACCCAGCAACAATCAATATGCTGATTCAATTTTAAAAATATTCAGAATCAAGCTGCTGTGAATAGGGGAGAAACAGTAAATAGCTTTCAGAAAGCCTGTATAAATTTTTGCCTAAAATACGTACTTATATCTAAGCGGGATGAGGATTATAAAATATACACAAAAACCCTTATTGCGGCTTAGTGGTCTTGATACTTATATTTTACAATGACCCTGCATGTTTCCAGCTCGTAAAACTTATTCCGGAGAAGATTATGGATTCAACGTCAATTGTAGAAAAGATCATGAGAGATTTTGCAGACTCCACCAGACTTACCGGTTCTCAGGAGATACCCCGGCGTTACCTCTGGACTGATGCTTTTGCCGTCTGCAATTTTCTTGAACTGTACAGAAGGACCGATAATGATAAATGGCTTCAACTTGCTCTGGATCTAGTGGATCAGGTTCACAATGTACTGGGACGTCACCGTGAAGACGATGCGCGAAGCGGGTGGATCAGTGGATTAACCGAAGAAGAGGGCCAGAGGCATCCTGCCATAGGAGGGCTGCGAATCGGCAAGCCCAGGAATGAGCGCGGTAAAAAGGGCTTATTTAATGAACAGGAGGAATGGAACCGGGATGGTCAGTATTACCATTATCTTACTAAGTGGATGCACGCTCTTGACCGCGTTGCTCATTTTACCGGAGAACAGGTCTATAATAAATGGGCGGTGGAGCTTGCCCGGACTGCTCACGCCGCTTTTGTGTACACTGTGCAGCCGGGTATGAAACGTATGCACTGGAAGATGAGCATTGATCTTTCCACACCTCAGGTGGCTTCCATGGGCCTGCATGATCCCCTGGACGGCCTGCTAACTTATAAGCAGCTCGAGGCGACAGCGGGCCGCTTTTCTGAGGCTGAAAAATCCTGTCTGGACTCGGAAATTGCTGATATGAAAATGCTTTGCCAGGGGAAAAGATGGGTAACAGAAGATCCCCTTGGACTGGGCGGTCTTCTGGGGGATGTTCACAGAATCATGCAGTTGAATATGAAGCACGGTTTTGATCAGGAAGACCTGCTCATGGAGGTGCTGGAAGCATCAGTAGAAGGATTGAACATCCTGGCATCTGAACGGATATGGCAGCTTGGCGCTGATTACCGGCTTCCTTTCAGGGAACTTGGACTGGCCATAGGACTGCACGCGGTGAAAAAGATGAAGCATGCAACTGTGGAGCATCCTGACCTTCTGCCGGATTATGAAGAATTTCGGCTGCATATAGATCAGCTGGGAGGTTACGTCTCTTTAAGTGAATTTATTAAATCATTCTGGCTGGAACCAGGGCATCAAGAAGTTCCGACCTGGACCCAGCATCAAGACATCAACAGCGTAATGCTGGCAACCAGCCTGGCGCCGGATACGTTTCTGGAATTGTA
Organism: Desulfonatronovibrio sp.; assembly: GCA_046496945.1. Lineage (GTDB taxonomy): Bacteria > Desulfobacterota > Desulfovibrionia > Desulfovibrionales > Desulfonatronovibrionaceae > Desulfonatronovibrio. The sequence goes on along the minus strand of JAWOGL010000065.1, from coordinate 4,066 downwards.
GTCCTGGTCAGAGTTCTTTTTCTATTGTCATACTCTTCGTGACAACCGGGACGAACCAAAGCAAATTGACCGGGAAGTTGAAAACAGTCTTTGTCAAAATCAGGATTGTCTATTGTCAGAGAAAAGTATTTCCCGAAAAACAAAAGGCGCTTCTTCACCCGGGTTATGGTCGTGGGCGCTGTTTGACTGGGCCAGTAACGCGTACGCAACTATTGTTCTAACTTTTGTTTTCGCGGCCTATTTTACGCAGTCTGTGGCTGATGACGAAATAACCGGAGGAGCTTTATGGGCGGGAACCCTGGGCTTGGCCGGGATAATCGTTGCCATTGGAGGGCCGGTGCTGGGAGCTGTTGTCGATCAGACCGGAAGACGCAAGCCCTGGATTGCCGGATTCAGCCTGATATGTATCCTGGCCACCGCCTCTTTATGGCTGGTGCGTCCTTCTTCTGAATATCTGATTCCCGCTCTGATCCTGGTTTCCATTGGTGAACTGGGGATGGAATACGCCGGAGTATTCTACAATGCCATGCTCCCGCGCCTGGCTGAACCGCGGAGGATGGGACGCTGGTCAGGATGGGGGTGGAGCATGGGTTACGCAGGGGGACTGCTGGCTTTGCTGGCCGGGCTGGCTGTAATGGCCTGGAGTGAACACCGGCTGGGCGCCGGAGTGGAGCAGGCTGAACCGGTAAGAGCTACTTTTCTGCTGGCTGCGGTATGGTTTACAGTTTTTGCTCTCCCTCTGTTTGTTTTTACTCCGGACGAACCAGCCACGGGAAAAACATTTCGTCAGGCGGTCCGGGGCGGACTAAGACAGCTCCGGGATTCCATTCAGCAGATACAGAAGTATTCACACATCGTGCGTTTTCTCATCGCCCGTTTGCTTTATACTGACGGGCTGGCTACTGTATTTATATTCGGAGGAGTTTACGCGGCAGGCACGTTCGGCATGAGTCCCCGGGATGTGATTGCGTTCGGTATTGCCCTTAACGTGACAGCCGGCCTGGGAGCAGCTTTATTCGCGTGGATTGACGACTGGATGGGCAGCAGGGCCACGATCCTCATCTCCCTGTCCGGCCTTATCATTACCGGGATAATGATTTTGCTGGTGGAATCAGTGATCCAGTTCTGGGCATTCGCCCTGGTACTGGGAATTTTTGTTGGTCCTGTCCAGGCGGCCAGTCGGACCTATATGGGTCGCATAGCACCTGAACATTTGCGCAACCAGATGTTCGGACTGTACGCATTTTCCGGAAAAGTGGCGTTTGTCTGTCCGCTGCTGGTAGGGGCGGTCACATACCTGGCGGATAGTCAACGGGCCGGGATGAGTATGGTGCTTTTGTTTTTTGTCGCGGGTTTCGCGGTAATATGGAAAGCCCCGGAGGCGGTAAATAATGAATAATTATATTGGTTGTTCCGGATTTAACTACAAAAACTGGCGGGGAAAATTTTATCCTGAGGACCTGCCAATGAAAGAATGGCTTGAATACTATGCGCGGCATTTTGATACCGTGGAAATCAACAGCAGTTTTTATCATCTTCCCAAAGAAAAAACCTTGAAGGACTGGCATGAGCGCGTACCCGGAAATTTTCGGTTTACCCTGAAAGGCAGCCGCTTTGTTACTCATATGAAAAAACTAAATGAGACAGGGGAGGCGGTTAAAAGATTTTATGAACGGGCAGCTCTTCTTAAGGGAAAGCTTGGCTGCGTACTCTGGCAGTTGCCTGGAAATCAGCATAAAGATACTGAGAAGCTGAATGAATTCTGCAAGCAACTGAGCAGTGATTTTCGCAATGTAATAGAATTTCGGCACAATTCATGGTATGATCCGGAGGTTTACGAAGTGATGAAGCAGTACGGAGTGATTTTCTGCGTGATTTCCGCTCCCGGCGATCTGAGTGATGAAGCGGTTAAAACCGCAAGGCAGGTATATATGCGGTTTCATGGCCGGGAAAACTGGTACAGGGATCAATACAGCCGGGAAGAGCTTAAGGACTGGGCTGACAAGCTGAAAAAACTTAAACCCCGTCAGGTCTATGCCTATTTTAATAATGATTACCAGGCATACGCTCCCGCCAACGCCCTTGAATTTCAGGAATTTATCGGCTGAGTATAATTGTAATGTAACTATTCACCATGTTTTCATTTAATCCTGGAGCCAATCCGGCAAAAAGCCATGTTGCTCTGCGGCAATGTCTATGCGGTGGACCTAAATTTGGCAGCTCTCAGGAAGAGATGAGTTTTTTGAATTCTTCTTCATCGATTATTTCCACGCCCTGTTCCCGGGCGTCATCATATTTGCCGCCCGGGTTTTTCCCGGCTACCACATAATCGGTTTCACTGCTCACGCTGGAAGTGGCGTGTCCTCCCAGATCATCCACCAGATCACTGGCCTCCTGTCTGGTATAATCCTTAAGTTTTCCGGTAAAAACAAAGGTCCGGCCTTCTAATTTGTCCGACTTTTGCTCTGGGGTTCCGGATTGAACTTTCACCCCGGCTTTTTCCAGGTTGTCCAGGACTTTGAGGTTATGCTCCTGCTGAAAAAAATTAAAAACACTTTGAGCAATCTCCGGTCCGATCTCAGGGATCTGCTCCAGGGATTCTTTTTCCGCCTTTTTCAACTTTGCAAGATCAGAGAATTTCCGGGCCAGAATCCGGGCCACTCTTCGTCCCACATGGCGAATGCCCAGGGCAAAAATAAATCGTTCCAGCTCGGGCTGTTTGCCGGCCTGTAAAGCCTGGTAAAGCTGGTCAGCTGACTTTTTCGCGAATCCGTCCAGTTTCAGAAGATCATCTCTGCTCAGCTGATAAAGATCTGAAATATCTCTGACCAGATCCTTATTAACCAGATCCTCCGCGGTTTTTTCTCCCAGACCATTGATATTCAGAGCTTCTCTGGAGGCATAATGTATAATTCCTCCCTTGATCTGGGCAGGGCATTTCAGCTGGCCGGAGCAGAAATAATAGGCTCCTTCCCTGTAAACATCGGAACCGCAGGCAGGGCATGTATCAGGCATGGAAAAGGTGCCCCCCTTTTTCTTTTTATGTTTTCCCACCCGTTCCACTATTTCTGGAATGACGTCTCCTGCCCTGGCCACCCGAACCCGGTCTCCGGGCTGGACATCTTTTTTCTTTACTTCATCCTCATTATGCAGGGTAGCTCTGCTGATGGTCACTCCGCCCACATCCACGGGCTGGAGCAGGGCCACCGGGGTAAGCATGCCGGTTCTGCCCACCTGGATGACAATATCTTCAAGGGTGGTGATTTCCTGCCGGGGAGGAAATTTCCAGGCAAAGGCCCAGCGCGGACTGCGCTGGCGTACTCCCAGCTTTTCCCTGTGCTGGTAGCTGTCCAGCTTGATTACAATGCCGTCGATTTCACATTCAAGTTCATCTCTTTTGTTTGAAAGTTCCTGGTGATAGGCATCAATTTCCTGCAGCAAGCCGGTTTGTCTGTAATGAGTATCCGTTTTAAGCCCCCACCGCGGAAATATTTCCAGAACATGCTTGTGAGAATCCGGCATATCCCCTTTCATGGACAATATCTCATAGAAAATGATATCCAGGGGCTTATCTTTAACATTCCCCGGATCCAGCTGGCGCATGGTGCCGGCAGCAGCGTTGCGGGGGTTGGCAAAGGGATCTTTGCCTTCTTCCACCCGTTTCCTGTTCAGTTCCTGAAAGCCCTGTTTGGGCATAAATACTTCACCCCGAACCGAGAGGAAATCAGGGAGACTGTCTGTTTTTTGCAGCCGCAGGGGAATACTGCGGATGGTTTTCAGGTTCCTGGTTATATCTTCGCCTTCCTGACCGTCTCCCCTGGTTGATCCGGACTTTAATTTTCCGTTTTCATAAACCAGTTCTACAGAAAATCCGTCGAATTTAGGTTCCAGAACAAAGAGCACCTTTTCCTGATTGAGCCGGCGGCTGACAAAATCATAAAAATTTTTTACTTTCTCGCGTTCCAGGGCGGCGTTCAGGCTGAGCATGGGAGCGGCGTGGCTTACTTTTTCCAGATGATCCACTGGTTTGGTTCCGACCCTTTTGGTGGGAGAATCCGCTGTCTGT
>JAWOGL010000162.1:0-20460 GCA_046496945.1 Desulfonatronovibrio sp. | reverse complement strand
CCCGCAAGCCCCATCCGGGCGGGCCTCCAAGGGCCCATCTGCCGCGTTGCAGCCCTTGATGGTAACTATTCAGCAAGATCGAATAAGAAGACCTGGACCCCGGATCTGGTCCGGGGTGACGGTTAAAGCAGGCAGTTGCCTTTTTCCGTCATTCCGGCGAAAGCCGGAATCCAGTGTGGTTAAATGGATATATGCGGTATATGCTGAATAGTTACTGTTTTTTGATAAAATTGTATTATTCGGGGGGTGTGAGTTTGCATAATTGTCACATATCTGGAGGTAAATATGTTTTCCGATGAAGAAGAGGTTCTTTTTTCGGATATCAAGCTTGAAGACGATACAGATTATTTCATTTACGTTGGAGAGCTTAAGTCAGACAGTCTTAATCAGTTTGTAAAAGAAAATCTCGCCAGAGTTTATAATAAAAAGTTTGATTATATTTCCATTATACCCGATGTAATGGAGTCTTACCCTCACAGAAACATCCTTGTAATAAATCCTCTCGCTGGAAGCCTTTATACCCAGACCAGGAAGAAATTCAGCTGCCGGATGTCGCCTGGTGATTTTGCCGGCGTGGTTTCCTATTCTTCAGCAGTGCTTGATCTGGTCAGGATGCTGCTTAAAAAACAGGGCCGGCTGTATGTCCATGTTTTTGAATCGCTGCCTGAACTCACCTTCACCCGGATGCGCGGGGTTGTGCTTTTAGGCCCCAACGGTCAGGTGGCCAGCATGTGGAACAACAAGCTTTACCAATTGCAGATGCTTAAAGACTCGGTGCCGGTTATTGATTACAAAATCTGCAGCGGGGTTACCGAGTTGCTGTCCAGTATTGAAGAAGGTCTTAGCTCCTGGCCGGATGGCGTGTTTGTGTCCCAGCCATATTCAGCCGCCGGAACCAACAGTTTTATTGTCCACACCATGGAAGATATCAACATGCGGTTGCCATTGCCCCAGTCCACCTACTTTATTAGCCGTTTTGTCTGCCATGAACACGATCCCACAGTGCTGGGAGTTGTGGGAAATGAAGATGAGGTTTTTATTGCGGCCATTGCGGATCAGGAGATTGAAGGGGGCAATATGTTTCGGGGATCAACTTTTCCTTCAAATCTTCCCTACAAAGAACAGCTTGAAATAAAGGAACATACCCGAATGGTAGGCAAAGTTCTGGGAAGAAGTGGATACAGGGGGATTTTTGGATGTGATTATATTGTAAATGATAAAGGAGAAGTTTTCTTCGTCGAAGTAAACGCCCGCAAGCAGGGAACCACTATGGAAATGTGCTGTACCCTGGAAAATCTTCTGCCCGAGGATTCCCCTTCTCTTATGGAGCTGGAATACTGCGCGGTTACTGAAAACAGACTCCCATCCAACAAGGTTGAAATCAAGGACGCCATCAGCGACCTTAACTGGCGGACTTACAATTTCAAGGTGGACCGGGATGTTATGACCAGATACTTTATCCCTCTGGAGGAAGATGAACGGGAGCTTTTCCGGCAGGTCACCAGAAACGGAATAGAGCATAAAATGATTATCATGGAACACATCGGGCATGGCTGCTCAGTCAAGCCGGGCACGTTTCTGGGCAGAGTGGTGGCGGTTTCCAGAAACAGAGAAATTTTGGACCGGGAAATCAGATACGGAAGACAACTGCTTGAAGAATCTATAACCAATATGGAATAGAGACATGAATATATCAGATAAGCTGGATAACTTTACAATAAGACTTCTGGAAAATTTTTTTTCGGGATCGAATGAAAAAAACGCGGTATCCCCCGCACAGGATGCAAGGATTAAGTCATTATTTTCCAAAAGTGTTTCAGAAAAGCTGACCTCCAATATTGCTGAACTGTTTAAGGCTCTTAAAGAAATCAGGCAGTCCCGCGGGGTAAGCCCTGTGGTCTTTGATATATCTGAAGATGATCTGACTGATCTGGCGGTTAAGCATCAGGAAATCGATGAACACGGCGTAAGTGTGGGAGGCCGGGTGGACAGGGCCCTGCCTATTGTTGAACAAGCCGGAGCCAGGGTGGATCATTATCTGAAGCAAAAAGAACATGAGGCTCCAAGCGGTATGGAACTATGGGACCGCATTGCAGATAATCACTTCCGGATAAAGAGTTACCTGGGCATGACCGATGAAGACTGGAATTCTTTTTCAGGTCAGCTGAAATTTGCCATAGAATCCCTGGAGACTCTGGGTAAGATTTTGAATCTTCCTGTCAGTTCCCTGGAGGAAGTGGGCAGGGTTATACAAAATTACCGGATGCGTCTGACTCCTTACTACGCAGGTCTTATAATGCCTGACAGCCTCAACGATCCTGTCCTGCTCCAGGCTGTTCCCACCGCAGAGATGGTGGATAATGCGGGTATTGAGATCCCGCCTGTGGCCGCGGATCATTCGCCGGCCAGGCTGGTAGATCAGTTTTATCCCAGGGTGGTGACCATCAAAGTTACCAATATGTGCGCCATGTACTGCACTCATTGCCTGCGCATCGCCCATATTGGAAAGAAGGACCGCATATACAGGCGTGAAGCCTACCAGGAAGCCCTGGAATATATTCGAGGAGATTCGAGAATAAGGGACGTACTTATTACCGGCGGAGATGCCTTTATGCTGCCCAATGACATGCTGGACTGGTTATTGGGAGAACTGGACAACATCGATCATGTTCGCATGAAACGTCTGGGCACCAGGATACCGGTAACCACGCCGCAGCGGATAAACCAGGAACTTCTGGATATCCTGGAGAAAAGCAATGACAGAAAGCCGGTCAGGGTGGTTACCCAGATCAATACCGCTCAGGAAATTACACCTGTTTCAAAAGAAGCCTTCAAGCAGATATCTAAAAGAGTCAGCGCGGTTATGAATCAGGCGGTGCTGCTCAAAGGCATAAATGATTCAAAGGTGAAAATGTGGAAGCTGTGTGAAACAATTCAGGAAGCATATGTCAGGCCTTATTATATATTCAATTGCAGCTACCGCAATCCCCAGTTTGCGCACTTGCGCGTACCTGTGGAAAAGGGCCGCGATATCGTGGAGAGCATGTACGGAAATGTTTCCGGAGATGCCATCCCCAGATACATTGCTACGGCTGGGGGGAAGATACCTTTACACCGTTCCAACGTTACGGGCAGGGAAAAAAATGAATTGATCCTGAAAAAACCCTGGAACGGAGAAGAAGTAAAATATCCAGATCCTGAGCCTGAAGAATACGCAAATAAAAACTTTGCTTTTGGAAAGTTTGAATATTAGCTCCGAAGTTCGTAACTATTCACCATAGTCAGCGGCCAGCCTTAAATTCATTGGCTGACCATAATATATGGTGAATAGATACCGAAGTTCCAGGCTTTCTGGAGGTTATCCTGATGTCCGGCCCGGTTGTGGAGAACAGTTTTCCATTTAATTTTATAACCTTTTAGCCCATTGTCAGACAGATATGAACAATCAGTTAATCAATCACGTCAAGTCTCTGGAAAAAGAAATGTTCGGCCTGCTGGAGAGCCTGGTGCTTATTCAGAGCGGAACCAATAACAAGGCCGGGGTGGATCTTATGGCTGAACGCGTAAGCAAGGCCTTGTCCGAGGTTCCCCTGACTGCTGAAATATTGCCCATGAAGGACTGCGGCAACATGGTCCGGGCCTGGTCTAACATCCGCAGCGCGCAAAAACCGGTTCTTCTTCTGGGACACATGGATACTGTTTTTCCTGAAGACACTGAATTTAATTTTTACCGGGAAGATCAGTTCAAGGCGTACGGTCCCGGAGTCATGGATATGAAAGGAGGGCTGGTGACAGGTATTTTCGCCCTGAAAGCCCTTAACGATCTGGGGTTTTTGAGCGATCTGCCGGTAAGTGTTTTTTTTAATTCGGAAGAAGAAACAGGCTCTCCTTATTCCAGAAAAATGATTGAAAAGCAGGCCCTTGAAAGCAAGGCTTGTTTTGTTCTGGAAGGCGGAGGGCCTGGCGGTCAGGTGGCGGTAGGGCGCAAAGGCAAAATCGGACTGGATCTCATTATTTCCGGCAGGGCAGGGCATGCAGGCGCCGCCGGTATTGACAAGCCGAGCGCGGTACTGGAGGCGGCCCATAAGATAATCGCCCTGGAAGGTTTGAACCGGCCAAATGATACTCTGGTCAATGTCGGTCAGGTGACCGGGGGAATAGGACCCAATTCCGTGGCGGAACAGGCTATCCTCAGCGTGGATATACGTTTTACCAGACCGGAAGATGAAACAATGCTTTTTAATCAGGTTAAAGAAATAGCCTCGGCAAATAAAGTTTCAGGCACTTCATCAGAGATCAGGATGAATTCAGGCAGACCCCCGATGAGAACGGATGAAAGAATTGAAAGGCTTTACTCGGCTGTGTCAAAAGTTGCTAAAAAATATCAGATTCCCCTGTCCAGGGAGGTCCGAGGGGGAGTTTCCGATGCCAACTTTGTCGCTGCCATGGAAACACCGGTTCTGGATGGTCTGGGACCCTGCGGAGATATGGATCACAGTGATCAGGAATACATTATCAAAAAAAGCATGGTGGAAAGAACCGTGCTGGTTGCAGGCTCTATTCTTGAGGCCGCAGCTATGCAGGGGTGATCCGAACCGGCATTGCCCGGAGGATGTTACGTATTAACAGGTTGTTGAAAATCCCCCATTGGCTTTATCGCTGCAAAAAGTTCAAACTCGCACCTGTATAAATACGCCGCGACCTTGAACTTTTTTTGCTGTTTATCCGGCACCCACTTGCACAGGTATTATCCCGGCATAAGTCTATACTGACAACTCAAGTGGGTGCCGGACTGTCGCTTGGAATTTTTGAACAACCTGCCTGGTAAGGACTTTTTTACGCTGTTAAATGAATTCACAGATAGCCCTGGTTCTGTCGGTTAATAAAGACGCGCCATTGATCTTTTTCAGACATAAAGGTAGTTCATATTGGAAGACAGGCTTTTTTTCCGGATAAAAACCCGACAATAAATAATGAATTTTATAAAATACCCGGTTTAGACCAGGCAGCAAGGAATTTTTGTGCATATTGAAACTGAACTGAAATTTCCTGTGGACAGTTTTGAAGCTGTAACCAGGATATTGCGTCAGGCTACCGGGGATAATACGCCCTGGTATTTTGAGAAAAATATCGTCCTGGATGATGAACAGGGCACACTTAAAAAGAGAGATAGCCTGTTAAGGCTGAGAACAGGCCTGGGCAATAAACTCACTTTTAAATTGCCTGTAAAAGGTGAAGAGCAAGGGCAGGCCAAAAGCAGGCAGGAATATGAAACCGGAATAGAAAATATTCAGGAAATGGAGTCTGTTTTCAGGCATCTGGGCCTGAAAACCTGGCTGAGTTATGAGAAATACCGGCAGGTCTGGAAACTGGATGAGGCCAAAATCTGCCTGGATGTTTTGCCTTTTGGCAGGTTTGTGGAAATTGAAGGAAACCAGGAAAATATAAATAAAACAGCCCTTATGCTGGGCCTTGATCCTGACGTCGCCACAAATAAGACATATCATGAACTCAACCAGATTTTTTCTGCGAAGCATGGACATGAACAGGGAAATGATTTTGTGTTTACCCCTGACCAGCGGGAGGTTTTAGACCGGGAGCTGAATATCGGCAAGGAAAAGGGCGATTATGAGGAAGCGGATCTTAATGTCTTTGACAAATAAATATATTGATGGACGCCGCCAAAAGCGAAAGGAACCGTTTCCTGCTGAAAAACTATTTAAGGAGTTGAAAGTTGTTTACACCCAAAGAACTGGAAAAATATGCCCAGGTCATGATCTGGGGAATGGAAAAGGCCAGGAAAGATCCATTTGTAAATAAAGACATCGTCCTGGTCCGGACCGATAAATCTTCGATACCACTGGCTGACAGTATTTACGAGGTCCTTTTACACAGGGGGTTCAACCCTGTAATCAGGATCAATCTGCCTGAAGAAATGGAAAAGACATTTTTTTCCTCTGCCCGGGATTTTCAGCTGGAGTTTAAAATACCCGGAGATGCCGAGCTGTACGGATCCCTTAATGGTCTGATTTCATTACTGGGGCCGGAATCCCTTACCCACCTTAAAGATATCGATCCCGCCAGAATTGGAAAATACGCGGTAACCAAAAAGTATCTTCGCGATATTCTTGAAGCAAGGGAGGGCCAGGGAGTTTTCGGCTGGAGTCTCTGCCTCTATCCTACACAGGAACTTGCTCTCAAGGCCGGCCTGGATCTAAAGGAGTATAAAAAACAGATAGTCAAGGCAGCCTATCTGGACAGTGATGATCCGGCTGCAGTGTGGCAGGGCATTTTTGAAAAATCTCAATTGGTCAAAGACTGGCTGAACAGCATGGATGTAGAGTTTTATCATGTGCTCTCTGAAAGTACGGATATCAAGATTTATCCCGGGGTGAAACGCAGATGGCTGGGGGTGTCCGGGCATAATATCCCAAGCTTTGAGCTGTTTCTATCCCCGGACTGCAGAAAGACCCGGGGAGTATTTTTCGCGGATCAGCCCTCATACAGAAGCGGCAATTATGTGCAGGGTGTACGTCTGGAATTTCAAGATGGAAAAGTGATCAATTCCAGTGCCAAAGAAGGTGAAACTTTTTTAAGAAAACAACTTGCTCTGGACCAGGGGGCCTCATACCTGGGAGAATTTTCTCTGACCGACAAACGCTTTTCCCGCATCGACAGGTTCATGGCCCATACTCTCTATGATGAGAATTTCGGGGGACCCAACGGCAACAGCCATGTAGCTCTGGGCGCTTCCTATTCTGATACATATTCGTCTGACTCTGCGGAACTTACAGCTGATCTCAAGAAGGAACTGGGCTTTAATGATTCCGCCCTGCACTGGGATCTTGTTAATACTGAAAAAAAGACTGTGCAGGCTTGTCTGTTTAACGGGGATAAGATTAAAATATATGAAGACGGCCGGTTTACCATGCCCGGGCTGTAATAGACCTGGAAATTACGGATAAGGTTCCGGGAATACTGACTGAGGATGTTCTTGTTGTCCAAAAATGCCAGGTCCTGGAGTATTTGCCGGATTTCTATATATTGAACAACCATAAGAAAACTTATAAGCAGTTGCGAGGTGTTCCATGCAGTTTAAAACTTTCGAGCTGACCCGGACTCAACAGCAGTTTTTTGAAGATATGGAGCAAAAAGGCAATCGCTGCGCTGTTTTCAGTCTGGAAGGTCTTCTGGACGAAAAACGGCTTGCCCGGGCAGTCGAGCAGGTAATCGAAAATTGCCCCCCTTTTGCTTATAAGTTTTTAAAGCTTGATAAAACTCTGAAAATCTTTGTCAGTCCTGACCATCAGGGCCAACTCAGAGTAATCGATGTCCGGGGTGAGAATCAGGAAACACTGTTTCATCACATTGAAAGCATTCGCAATCGGAGGTTTCGCCTGGACGGGGGGCCTCCCTATCTGTTTTGTCTGCTGCGGGGACAAAAATTAAACCACCTGGTTTTTGTCTGTCACCCGGCGATTATGGACAGATTTTCCCTTAAGCCTCTTTTTACCGCTCTTTCCGCGGCATACCACGAAGAGACTTTGCCCAAAGAGCTTGGTTTGCCCCAGGATATTCTTTTAAACGAGGAAGAAAAAAACATAAGCGGGCCGGCCTACGAGGAAGGTCTGCGCTTCTGGGTGCAGCTGATCAAGGATTCAGCTTTTGAATGGCGACCTCCCAGGATAGAAACCGACCTGACTGATGATTATTTCAGTGTCTGTTTAACGCAAAGACACAGCAGTTCTCTGATTGCCCTGGCCAGAGAACTGGATATGGACCTGGATGAACTGCTTCTTTTTTCTTTTCATCTGTTTTTATCCCGCATGACCCGGAGCGAGTCCGTGCTTACAGGCTACTGCCACCGCATTCGAACCGGTTCCAGGGATCAAATCGGGTTTAATGAAAACAGGCAGGTTTTTAAGAGCGTGGTAAACGCGGAGCAAACCGTGTCAGGTTTTCTGCGTCAGGCATCAAGACTGTTTGCTCAGGCCGGACATCATTCCGATATCCCTACTGGAGAAATAATCCAGGAACTCCTGCGTGAGGACCCGGATTATAAACCTACCAATGTCCTGTTTGACGAGGATACGCTGCCTTACACCGAACTTGTCCTTGATGGAATCAGGGCGGTTTTGCTCCCTCATTTTTCGCACCGTCTGGAAACCGGGAATATCGCGGTTTATTTTGATATTCAGGAAAAAGTTACTTTCCATGTCCTGGCAAGGTTTGCTCAGGATGTTTCCGGATTGAAGACGGCTTTTGAGCATTATCTGATAATGCTTGAAAATCTGCCCGGAGATCTGAACAAGCCAGTGAGTAAAATGAACCTGTTTACAGAGGCATTGCGCAGGAAGGCCTTAAGTTTTGCTGACGGAGGTTTGCCCAAAATTCCGGCTGAAGACGTTCTTTCCAGATTTGCGGCAGTTTGTGACAGTAACCCTGATGCTCCGGCAGTTCGCTGTGAAGAGGTCTGTCTGAGTTACCAGGACCTGTCCAAATCAGCTGGCTCAGTTGCCGGATATATTCGGGGTAATATTGAAGGCCGCGACGAAGCGTTTGTGGGAATATGCATGGGCCGCAGTCATAAAATGCTCCAGGCGATACTTGGTGTTCTGGCATCAGGAGCGGCTTATGTGCCGCTGGATCCTCAAATGCCGGCGGAGCGCTTAAGTTTTATTTCCGGTGATTCAGGGCTGACCATGGTTATCGCGGATGAAAAGACCAGGGATACCATAGCCCCGGTGGTGGAATGTCCTATTGTGGATATCGATGATATGCTGGATAACCCCGAACCCATAGCGCCTGCTGATAATCTTGAAGATATATCCAGCCGCGCCGCTTATGTTATTTATACTTCAGGGACCACAGGCAAGCCCAAAGGAGTAGTTATTGAAAGAGGAATGCTGGCGCATCTTATAGCCGGTCTGGAAGGTCAGTGGGAAAGAGGTCCGGGCAGTCGCTGGCTGCAGTTTGCTTCCATAAATTTTGACGCCAGTATCCTGGAGATATTTAACCCTCTGACCCACGGGGGCGAACTTGTGGTAACTCCGGCTGAGGTCCGTACCGATCCGGAATTGTTGTTCAATCTTCTTAAGGACAGGCATATCACTCACGCCTTTTTACCGCCTGCCCTGCTTCGATTGCTGCCCAGACATCCTCTTCCTCATTTGCAGGAGCTTTCTTTTGGCGGAGAAGCAGGGGATGAAGATACAGTGCGTTTCTGGTCCAAAGTAGTCAACCTGACCAATTGCTATGGCCCCACTGAAGGGACTGTAATGGCCACCATCAATCCTATGGAAGGATTCAAGGCCGCCAACCACCTGGGACGTCCCATCCCGGGATACAAGACTTATCTGCTGGACAGGGATGATCAACTGACTCCTCTGTGCGGTATCGGGGAGATTTGCCTTGGAGGACCGTCCGTAGCCCGCGGGTATCTGGGAAGACCAGAACTTAACTCTCAAAAATTCAGACCTGACCCTTACGGTCCCGGTCGATTGTACGGAACAGGCGATCTGGGCAGATTTCTTCCGGACGGCCAGCTGGAATTTCTGGGACGCAGCGATTTTCAGGTCAAAATACGCGGCTTCCGCATAGAGCTGGGCGATATTGAAAATATTATAGCCGGGCAGCCTGAAGTTTCCGGAGTTTATGTGGCAGTGCTGGAAGTACGGGGAAGCAGGACCCTCATGGCCTGGTATGTGGCCGGGGATTTAGAGCCTGAAACCCTCAGGCGGCGACTGGCTGAAAATCTGCCCCATTACATGGTTCCCACCTTTTTGATTCCGGTTCCGGCCTTTCCCCTGAACCTCAGCGGCAAGATTGACCGAACCAGACTTCCCATGCCCGATATTGACAAGACATCGGCTGATGAACGGCCCATGGACGAGCTGGAGATAAAAGTCAGAAATATCTGGGCTGAAGTCTTAAAAATGGCTCCGCAGTCTCTTGGTCTTACAAGTCATTTTTTTCATCTTGGCGGGCACTCCCTTTTGGCTGCCCTGGTGTGCAACCGTCTTACTGAAGTCCTAAACAGGGGCATACGTCCCAAGAAGCTTTTTGAGCATCCGGTTCTGGCCGGCTTTTGTGAACAGGTCAGGACAGTTCCTCTGGACAGCGATCCGCTGCCTTCCATTGCCCGCACTGAGTTGAGCAAAGCCCCCGTTCACAATCGCCTTATCGGGATGATCCACAGCAGGGCCATGCGTCTGCCTGAGGACAATACCTATAATATCGTGCTTAAAATTGATTTTGAAAAGGACATCAATCCTCTTAAACTGCGCAGGGCTTTTTCCGAGATTATGGAAGTTCATCCGGTTTTCCGGGCTTGTTTTACCGAAGAACAGAACCGTCTCTGGGTTACGGCTTCTGACCATGAAATGCCTTTGCTCAGCATCACGGATGCTGATGATCAAAAAATTCAGGAAACAGCTGAAAAGTTTAGAGCGGAACCCCTGGGTATTTTCAGTCCACCTTTGTGGAGAGCTGAGATCTTATGCGCCAGAGAAAGCGCGACTCTGCTTTTTTGTGTTCATCACGCTATTTTTGACGGCTGGTCGTTAAATCTGTTTCTTGAAGAACTGACCTGCCGTTATGAAGGCCGGGAAATCCGTTCAAGACTCAGCTGGTTTGATTATTGTAACTGGGCCTGTTGTCTTCAGGAAAGTAAACGCTTTGCCGAATCCATTGATTACTGGAAGGCAAAATTTGATTCAGTAAACGCACATACTGAGCTTCCCGCGGACTTCAGGCAGAAACAACCCGATGCCAATCAGTCCCTTAGCCTGCGCTTTGAGCCGGATGTCGTAGCCTCACTTAAGGCTTTTGCGGATGAGCAGGGAATTACTCTGTCGCCTCTCATGTTTGCCCTTTATCTGGTATGGATTTGGCGGTTGACAGGTCAGGAAGAGCTGGTCTGCGGTTATCCTTATGCTGGTAGAGATATTCCTGGAAGTGAAGATATTTTTGGTATGTTTGTGACCATGGGTTTCCTGCGTCAGGATATCCAGCCCAGAAAATCTTTCCGCAGTCTTGCCCGGGCAGTGCATAAACAGATGCTGGATGATAAAGATCATTTGCTGGCCACTCCCTATGATGCTGAAATCGCGGGACTGGAAAATCTTAATCTGATTTTCAGTCTTCAAAGCGGCATCAGTCTGGAAGGTCAGGTCGGAGGTGTTGCTTACCGGGCTGATGAACTTCCTTCCCTGACTTCCAAGGCCGATCTTACCGGTATTTTTTACGAAAGCGCCGACGGCGCCATTGAAGGACGGATTGAGTTTGACAGCTCAGTAATCAAGCCTGAAACCGCAGCAGGTTTTGTGGATACCTTTAAACTCCTGATGAATTCAGCAGCCCATAATCCAGAGGCACGGATTATTGATCTTGAATATATGTCAGACCAGGAACTGACCCGCTTTCTGGAGCAGGCCTGCGGGCCGCGTCTGGACGCCCCGGAATCCAGTATTCCAGAGAGATTTAAACAGGCAGCCAGGTCCAACCCTTTGCATTCCGCAGTGGTTTTTGACGGCAAACAGACTACTTACGAGGAACTGGATAAGTGGTCGGACCGGATCGCGGCCGGATTAGCCCTGAAAATCAGGCCTGGAGAACGCATAGGACTCAGTATGCGTAAAAGCGACGGTGTGGTGGCAACCGTACTGGGGATACTGAAACTTGGCTGTGCCTACGTTCCTCTTGATTCAGGCTACCCTCCGGACAGAGTGCGCTTTTTTGTGGAAAACTGTGCCATCAAGCACGTGGCTGCAGATGAGCAAAGCAGGCAGGCGTTAACTTCCATGGGTCTGGAAAATCTCGAATATATTGATCCCCTGGTCCAGGCTTGTGATCCTGAAGCTCCCCTGCCTCCTGTTGCTCCTGATACTCTGGCTTATATTATTCATACCTCGGGCTCCACAGGATTGCCCAAAGGAGTCATGATCGAACACGGCAACGTGGTGCGGCTGGCTCTGGCTGCCGGACCGGCAATGGACATGAATGAAGACGCTGTGGGGGCGCTGATTGCCACTCTGAATTTTGACGCCAGTGTTCTGGATATGTTTGTCAGCTTGCTTAACGGCCGGACCCTGACAGTTATTTCCGAAGCTGATCGTAAAGACCCGGAAGCCCTGCACAGAGCCCTGGATGAATCAGGGGTCACCCATGCTTTGCTTTCGCCTGTGGTTCTGCAGAATTTTCCCCGTAAAAAACTGTCCAGGATGCAGGTGCTGGCTTTTGGAGGGGATGTTCTGGATGAAAAAACAGCAGAATGGTGGTCCCGCAGAACCAGACTGATGAGTCTGTACGGACCTACAGAAATCACGGTCATGGCATCGCTGGGCCGGATTATGCCTGATACCAACTCCCGGGTTATAGGCAAGCCTTTGCCGGGATACCGCGCTTATCTGCTTAACCGCTTCAAGCAGCCTGTGCCCCAGGGCGCTGTTGGTGAAATTTGCATTGCGGGATCAGGACTGGCCAGAGGTTATATAAACCGGGAAGAAATGACCCTGGAAAGGTTTGTACTTGATCCTTTTGGAGGTTCTCCCTACGCCCTGATGTATCTTACCGGTGATCTGGGACGGTTTATGCCGGACGGCACCATTGAGTTCTTCGGGAGAAATGATGCCCAGGTAAAGATTCGGGGATTTCGCATTGAACTGGGAGAAATTGAAAGCTGCCTGGAAGGATTTCCAGGTCTTGAGCAGGTGGTCTGTGCTGCCAAAGGGCAGGGGGATAATCGTTATCTGGCTGCTTATTATCTTGCAGACCAGGAACTGGATGAAGAAGCCCTGCGAAGTCATGCCGCGAAATTCCTGCCGGACTACATGATCCCCTCGTTTTTCCTGCGACTCGATAAACTTCCGGTTTCGCCAGGCGGTAAGATTGACCGCAAGGCCCTGCCTGAGATTTCCGGCAAGGTCAGTGACAATCCTCCCAGGCAGGGACTGGAGCAGGATATAGCCGATATATGGGAGTCAGTGCTCAGGTACCGGGGCATCGGCCGCGACGACAGCTTCTTCCGGGTGGGCGGAAATTCATTGCTGGCTGTGCGTATGCAGGCCGAGGTTAAAAAGCGCCTGGGAATAGAATTCTCCATGAGTGAATTTTACGGCGCTCCAACTATTGCATCTCTGGCAGAGGGCAGACGGGTCGATCATGTTCAGCAGGCGGTCCGTGACGCTGAGGCGAGAATAATAATGGAAAGTCCGGCGTCCCCGGAAACTGCCAGTTTCAGTCCAAAGTCAGTACTGCTTACCGGAGCCCATGGTTTCCTGGGAGTATTTCTGCTGGAGAAGCTGACCAGTCAGACGGACAAGGTCTACTGTCTGCTGCGGTGCGAAAACGAGGCTCAGGGCCTGGAAAATCTTAAAGAACAGGTCAAAAAAACCGGATTGAAGCCTGATTTCAGCCGCGTGAGGATAATACCGGGAGATCTGGCTATGCCTGATCTGGGCCTGTCCGACAGCCACCGGCAGGAACTGACATCCGGAGCTGAGGCAATCCTGCACTGCGGAGCTTTTGTGCATCACCTCCACAGTTACTCTACCATGAAGCCGGTCAATGTGGGCGGTACCAGGGCCCTGCTGGATCTGGCAGTGACCACTGTACAAAAACCTTTCTGCTTCGTATCGACCATAACCGTGGCAGAGTCAGCTCAGGGCGCTGTCAGGGTGGAAGAAGCAGTTCCCTCCCGCCCCCCTGCCATGGACATAGGCTATGTCCTGACCAAGTGGGTCGGAGAGCGGCTGGTTGAGAGATATTTCCGCGAATTTGGACTGCCCGCAGTCATTATCCGTCCCGGCAATATTACAGGTTCAAGCGTTACCGGATTCAGCAATTACGAACATAATCATTTCTGGCTGTTTACCAAGGGCTGCCTGCAGATGGGTGCTTATCCGGATATGCCCGGTACCGTGGAGATGACTCCGGTGGATCAGCTGGCCGAAGCCATTGCTGCTTTGTTTCTGAATCCCCTGAAGGAATTGCTGACAGTCAATCTTGCCAATCCACAGACGATATCTCAAAAAGATTTTTTCCAGGAACTGGCCAGGTGCGGTTTTAAAATCCAGGCAGAGTCTCCCAGCCAGTGGCAGCAGAAACTGGCGAATATCGGCGAGGATAATGCCCTGGCTCAGATCAGGGATTTTTACGTCGGAGATTTGAGTTCGGAGCCCATGCCCGTAGAGCAGTCCGCAGCACTTGCCGCCCTGAAAAGACTTGGAGTGAGCTTCAGTTCCGACTATGAATCTTTAATCCCTTTTTATGTGCAATATCTGAAGCGCGAGGGATTTTTGTCATAACAAGCTGCTGAGACCAGGCATGAAAGATTAACCATGAACACTGACAAATCAGAGAATGAATCCGGCTCCGCACATAATGATCTCAGCTGGATATTGACTCTTTTCGGCACTGCAGTAGGGGCGGGCATTTTATATTTACCCCTGCAGGCGGGGCTTGCCAGTATATGGGCCCTGATCTTTCTGTCTGTGCTCGTCTGCCCCCTGATTTATTTTTCTCATAAAAACATACTGCTGCTGCTTGTTTCAGCGAAAAAATCACAGGATTATTCAGGAATAGCGGCCCATAGCTTTGGAAATATTTTTGGTTTTGTAATCGTAGTTATTTTTCTGGTCACATTTTATGCGGTGCTGTTTTCTTATGCTGTGGGATTAAACGCCAATCTGGGTGCATATCTGGTTGACCTGGAATTGACCCGGAGCAACTGGGCAGAAGGTCCTTTTCTGAGTCTGCTGATAATGCTTTTTTTTGCCTTTCTTCATCTAATCGGCAAAAAAACAATACTCAGGGTAATGAGTGCTGTTTCCCTGTTCCTGATAGTTTTCCTGGTCAGCATATCCGTCTACCTGATACCTTTCTGGGACCTCTCCGCATTCAGGCGGGCCCCTTCACTGTTTTCTTTTGTTGACGATGTCCTCCTGGTCCTGCCTATTTTGACTTTTTCCTTTGTTTTTTTTCCGGCTATGTCATCCATGGTCGCTTTCTTCAGAAAACAGGAAGCAATACTCGGTGAGAACACTCAGTCAAGACTTGAGGGTATAGTCCTGAAGGCCTCAGTCCTGCTTTTGCTGTTTGTTCTTTTGTTTGTTTATTCCTGCATATTCTCGCTCACAGCGGATGAATTTGAATACGCCATCAGGGAAAACCTGAACTGTCTGACCATACTGAGCAGTAAGCAGGGTATCTCTCCTGTTCTTGCCAGTGTCGGATCTCTGGTGGGCATTGCCGCTCTGTTTACCTCTTTTGTCGGAGTCCTTTTCGCTGTCAGAGATTCAGCGTTTGAGTTTACAGTTAACATTGCCGCTTATTTCGGCCTGAAAAACCGGATACTCAACAACAGAAAAATAACGGATTATCTGATACTTGGTTTTATTTTTACAACCCTCTGGATTATCACTGCCGTTAATCCGTCTGTAATTCAAATTTTCGGAGTGTTTATCGCTCCTCTGGTAGCATTATTTCTGTTTATCCTGCCGGTAGTGATCCTCATCAAGAAAAACGGTTTTCAGGTGCTAAAACAGCCATCCTGTCTGTTTGTTCTTTTGACAGGAATCCTGATCCTTTTTTCTTATGAACTGGGAACATTGTTTAAAATTCATCACATATAGGATTGAACATTGATTGTTGTTTATGCGTTGAATATTGAGCACCTGGATCCGGACAACAGGGATTGGTCCGGGCGGGTGGATGCCCGGCGCGCTGCTGCGGTGCCGCGTTTCCGGAAAAGGCAGGACCGGGCCCGGTGCATCGGCGCAGGCTTGCTTCTGACATACGCGGCACGGCGTAATCATCCGGACCTTGCGGTTCCTCCAAGGGTAGAACCGGGTGCTTACGGCAAACCCTGGCTGCCTGAACTGCCTGACTTTCATTTTAATATTTCCCATTCCGGAAAATGGGTGGTATGCGGAGTTGGATGCCGGCCATTGGGGGTGGATATAGAGCGGACCGGGCGAAACAGTCTTGAGGTGGTCAAACGTTGTTTTTCAGTTTCCGAGCAGAACCACCTGCAGTCTATTCCACAGGATAAAAGGGATTTGACATTCATTGAACTCTGGGTGCTCAAGGAAAGTTATATGAAGGCTACCGGCCTGGGCCTGCGTTTGAATCTGAAGGATTTGGATGTCCTGTTAGGACCGCCTGCGGTTATGCACTATCAAGGCCGAAAGGTTCCTTATGGACTTGCTTTGTGTGAATTTGAGGATTCCGGGTACCGTCTTGGTCTGGCTGTTGAAGGTGCTGGACTCTTTCCGCGGCATCGCATTGAGCAGGTTGAACTTAATACCCTGCTGGACAGTTTCTGAGTTTTACTTTTTTAACCACAAGGGGGTTGGAGTGAAGAAATTTTTATTTTTAACAACCTTTATTATTGTGCTTGGCGTTTCATCCCCGGCATACAACTGCACCACGACCATTACCGGCAAGGATGCTTCTGCGGACGGCTCGGTTATGGTTTCTCACACGGATGACGGCATGGGAGATGCCCGGCTAGTGTACGTCCCAGCCATGGATCATCCTGAAGGTTCGCTAAGGCCGGTATTTTATGACAACGTGGCCATGGGTTACCAGCCTCAATGGGGAGGTTCGCAGACTCACCGTCTGGTCACGGATACCAGGGGTCCGAACTACAGCATCGGTAATGAGACCCCCAGTGTGCCTCTGGGCTATATACCTCAGGTGGAACATACTTATGCCTACATTGATGCCAACTACGGAATTATGAACGAGCACCAGGTTTCCATTGGGGAGTGTACTGACAAGGCCAAGGTTCATCCCATGCCGGAATCTGGTAAAAGGATTTTTTATTCCTCGGAACTGTCCAGGGTGGCGCTGGAACGGAGCACAACAGCCCGTGAAGCAGTGGAGCTGATGGGAGAACTTATTGATACTTATGGCTATTACGGTACCGGAGAAACCCTGCTGGTGGCTGACCCGCAGGAAGGCTGGGTCCTGGAAATGGCCGGATATGACATGAACGGCACAGACGGTGTCTGGGTCGCGCAGAGAGTGCCTGATGACGGTTTCTTTGTGGCGGCCAATCAGTTTCGGATCAGGGATATCCGGGAAGACGCGCAGGATATGATTTATTCCGCAAATATATTTGATGTCGCGCGCAGCAAGGGCTGGTGGAAGCCTGAAGATGGTCCTCTGGACTGGGCCAGAGTGTACGGGGACGGTGAATTCCATCATCCTTATTATTCCCTGCGCCGGGTCTGGCGGGCCCAGTCACTGGTGGCCCCTTCCCAGAATCTCCCGGCCTGGGTGGACGGACCTTTTACCAGGGAGTATCCTTTTGCAGTCAAGCCTGATCAGAAACTTACCCCTCAGGATGTCTTTGCCGTACACAGGGACAATTATGAAGGAACTGAGTTTGATCTGACCAAAGGGCTGGCTGCCGGACCGTTTGGAAATCCCAACCGGTTTGAAGGCGGGGCTGAGAGCACCATGAACAAGGAAGGCAGCCTGTCTGACCTGGAAGGCAATTTTGAACGTCCTCTGAATATTTACCGCTGTGCATACGCTTATGTTAATCAATCCAGGAGCTGGCTGCCGGATCTGGTCGGCGGCGTGGTCTGGTACGGAGCCGACCGTCCGGCCACTTCGGTATTGATGCCGTTTTATCCCGGAGGAACAGGCCTTCCTGATTCAGTACAGACCATGGACGTTCTAACCTTTGATCGCGGCAGTATGTGGACGGCCTTCAATTATGTGGCTAACTATGCCATGCTCAAGTATAATTATATGATTCAGGATATCAGGGCCGAACAGAACCGGTTCGAGTCCAGGGCCTTTGGTTCGCAGCAGGGGGTGGAGGCCAAGGCTGTTAAGCTGCTGCAGGATGGAAAAGATGAAAAGGCCGGGACCGTGCTTACCCAGTATACCAAAGACAATGCAGAAGAGATTCTTGAAGCCTGGTGGGATCTTTCAGAGCATCTGTATGTCAAATATAATGACGGTTACATAAATACCGAGGATAAAATCGCCCAGCCGGTGTTTTATCCGGCATGGTGGCTAAAGGCCGTGGGTTATGAGGACGGGCCCACTTCGTACAGTAAACCGTCCGGCAATAATTAGCAGGGTGAAAGATTTTCCGTAATATCCCCCTGGACTGCAACGCCGGCCCACGAATAATTCCCGGGCCGGCGTTTTTTTGTTGTGAATGTTTATATAGCGGAAAATTTTTACAACCCTGGAAGGTTTTTTCTGATTTTTAGGGCAATGCCCCGGACCTTGTCCATTACCTCCTCCACATTGATGGTGGTCAGGCAGCGGTCACGCATGACTACTCTGCCGTTGATGAGAACGGTCTTAACGTCTGATCCAGCTACTGTGTAAACCAGGTGTGAGTATTCGTTATACATGGGAGTCAGATGAGGCTTGTTCATGTCAAGTATGCAGATGTCAGCCTTCTTGCCCTGCTCCAGGATTCCAACCTCATTTTCCATTCCAAGAATTCTGGCCCCGTTGCAGGTTGCCATGCGCAAAACGGTTTCAGCCGACATGACTGTAGGGTCCAGCCTGGCTGATTTTTCCAGCTTGGCTGCTGTATCCATTTCCTGAAACATGTCCAGGTTGTTATTGCTGGCGCACCCGTCTGTACCCAAACCCACGATTATGCCTTGTTTCTGCATTTCAGAGATGGGCGCAACTCCTGAGGCCAGTTTCATATTGCTTGCGGGATTGTGAACTACTTTGCAGCCATGTTCGGCAAAGACGCGAATATCTGCTGAATCCATGGTCACGCAATGAAAAGCAAAAAATCTTTCATCAAGGATTCTTGCCTTCTTAAGAAAAGTAATAGCCGGCTGTCCAAGTTTCGCCTTGATCATTTCGGCTTCGCCATTGTTTTCCAGCAAATGGGTAGAAAGAGGAACCTGGTACTTGTCCGCCATGGCTTTGGCTGACCTTAAAAGATCAGAGGAACAGGTGTAGAGTGAATGAGGTTCCACCATGATGTGGATGAGGGGATGGTTATCCCAGTCCAGAATGAGCCGCTCTGTATAGGCCAGGCCTTCCTTTGGGGATTTGCAGTTGGGGGAAGGAAAATCAAAAAGGACTTCTCCCAGCAGACAGCGCATGCCTGCCTGATCTGCGGCAAGGGCTGTCTGTTCTTCAAAGATATACATGTCTGAAAAGGTCGTAGTTCCTGAACTGATCATCTCGGCGCAAGCCAGGAGGCTGCCCCAGTAAACCAGTTCCGGATTCACGTTTTTAGCTTCAGCAGGGAATATATAGTTGTTCAGCCAGTCCATGAGTTCCATGTCGTCCGCAATGCCCCGGAAACAGGTCATGGCGGCATGATTATGGGCGTTAATCAGTCCGGGCATGACAATGCATCCTGACGCGTCAATAATCTCATCTGCAGTGTACTCTTTCATGAGTTTATCAGCATCTCCAAGAGAAACAATTTCATCTTTCTTTATAGCCAGGGCACCAGAGTTGAACTTGGTGTTGCTACTGTCCATGGTCAGGATGGTTCCGTCTGTTATCAGAATGTCCGCATGTTTCACATTGCTGCTCCCTTGTTATTTCTACACATTAATATGATGAATATGTTTTGGCCTTATTTTTTAATTGAATACGCTTCTCAGTGCAGCCACTTGGAAATGAAGAGTTTTCAGATATGAACAGAAACTTGTATCCTAATGCGAGTTGGTGAACAAGCAGAATTGTTGCTGGTCAGCCTAAAAGCATCAGGGAGTAAATTGAGCTGGTCCGGGAAAATACTTTTTGCTGATTGCAGATTGTCTTTTAAGGCAAAGATTGTTAAAAAACTGTCTTCAATCTTGGAAGTTTAAGAAAGGTTAGCAGGTACGGCCAGATTTGTCATAAGAAAATGTAACATCGGGCGTTGCCATTGATTGGTTCACAGGACGTAATTGAATATAACAGCCTGATAAGAAAGGTGGCAAGGGAGTGTTTGGCTATCCGGAAAAGTCATTCAGCCTCGGGCAGAAAAAGTCCTCTATTAACCATCAGAACAGGCGCATTTTTTCGGCGCTGCGGGTCAGTTGGTCCCGGAATGCGGGATGGGCTATGCTGATGATCAGTTCGGCCCTTTCGCCTATTGACCTGTGTTTAAGATTGATCAGACCGTATTCTGTACACAGATAATGGACATCCATGCGCGGGGTGGTTACGGCTGCGCCGCTTTTCAAGGCTGGAACGATCCTGGAGATGGTTTCGTTTTTGGCAGTGGAGTAAAGGGTCATGATTGATTTCCCTCCTCTGGCTGCGTAAGCTCCGCGTACAAAGTCCAGTTGTCCGCCAGTGCCGCTGAATTGATATCCGGCCAGGTGTTCAGCGTTGCACTGCCCGCTCAGGTCTACTTCCAGGATGGAGTTGACCGCGATCATGTGATCGTTTCGAGCGATTATGGCCGGATCCATTACATAATCAGAAGGATAGCTTTCCATGGAGGGATTGTCGTTCATAAAG
>JAWOGL010000041.1:0-9715 GCA_046496945.1 Desulfonatronovibrio sp. | reverse complement strand
GATGAATCCGACTCCGAGTATAAGATAGAAAGAATATGACTACTGGTTCTTTGGCGTTTCGTGTGGTATTAGATTTTTATCAAATTCTTAACTTCAGTCAGGACCTTTTTCCATAGCGGGAAAAAATTACGGTAAATGAAGACTACGTGCATGCTTTGAGATAAATCCCAACCTGCCTGAATTATCAAAATTTCTTTTGCTTGTCTTTACAGACAATTGAGTTTCAATTTTTCAAGCCTTATTTTGGCAGTCCTCAAAAATAATTGGTTATGTTTTAGGCGGCGACAAGTTTCTTAACCCTGAGCTTTTTACGATGCTGTTCACCATGCCAGAGTTCATATTGGGACTGCTGGTTCAGCCAACTTTCCGCAGAGATATTAAAGGCAATGGAAAGACGTATAGCCATCTCGGGACTAATACCAGCCTTACTATTCACCACATACGAAATATGGCTGCTTAACGGGACTGGATTCCGGCTTTCTCCGGAATGACGGAAAAGGTCAACAACCTTCTTTAACCGTCACCCTAGACCAGATCCGGGGTCCAGGTCTTCTTGTTCGAACATGGTGAATAGTTACAAAATAAATTAGTCATTATTTAATAAACCCTGACCAGAAGGCTTCGGATGTACATAAAGCGTCATCTCAAAGGCCGGCTGACAACGAGGATTTTTTTGAACAAGGAAATCAAATGAAAGTGCCAATTCACACATGGTCGGCAGCGCCACGTCCGTTATTGGCAGAAGTTTTATTCAGCGTCCGGCTGACAAGGGCGAACAGGGAATTCCTGTGGAAATTCGCCGGGAACCGGTCATTTTGGATCAAATGGCTTTTCAAAGCCAAAAAATATAGTTAGAAGATCTTAACAGCAGATCTGGCGCATTTTTTCAGATGAAAGAAAAGAAAGTTCTTGAACAGCGTGAATCAGGTTTATCAGATGATAAATTCTTTTCTTAACCAGAGAACAAGCAAAAGGAGGGGGTATGGAAAAAGTCAAAAGAACCATCGATGATCTGACCATTTGGGACGATGCCAAACAGATGATCCGCAAAGCTCAAAAAGAAGGAGTGGAAACTGTCTGGGACCGTCTGGAGCAGCAGAAACCCCATTGTACTTTTTGCGAAAATGGGCTGACCTGCCAGAAATGCGTCATGGGACCCTGTCGCATCTCCAGCAAAAAGCCGCGGGGGGTTTGCGGAGCTGACGCCGACCTGACCGTGGCCAGAAACTTCGGCCGGTTTGTGGCTGCCGGCGCAGCAGCCCATTCGGATCACGGCCGGGATCTGGTGGAAGTGCTGCACGCCATAGGCAAAGGCCAGGCCTCGGACTACGAGGTACGCGACGAGGCCAAGCTTAAACGCATTGCCCGGGAGATCGACGTGGATACAGCTGATAAAAGTATCCAGGAACTGGCCCTGGCCGTGGCCGAATCCATGATCCAGGACTTTGGTTTTCAACACAATAACCTGGGCTTTTTGTCCCGCGTGCCTGAGAAGCGCAAAGACCTCTGGGAAAAACTGGGAATCACTCCCCGGGGCATTGATCGTGATATTGTGGAAATGATGCACCGCACCCACATGGGGGTTGATTCCGACGCGGTCAGCCTGTGCCTGCATTCGGCCAGACTCTGTCTGGGTGACGGCTGGGGCGGCTCCATGATCGGCACGGAACTCTCAGACGTAATTTTTGGAACACCCACTCCCAGGGTGGGCAAAGTCAATCTGGGCGTGCTCAGGGCAGATCAAATCAACATCCTTGTTCACGGTCATTCACCCATTGTGTCGGAAATGCTTTTGAGCGCGATTAACGACCCCGAGATCAAGAAAGAGGCTCAAGCGGCTGGAGCCGCAGGCATCAATCTGGCCGGACTCTGCTGCACAGGCAACGAAGTGCTTATGCGCCAGGGAATCCCCCTGGCCGGCAACCATTTGATAACCGAGCTGGCTATCATTACCGGGGCGGTTGAGCTTATTCTGGTGGATTACCAGTGCATCATGCCCAGCCTGGTCCAGGTGGCTGACTGTTACCATACCAAATTCGTTTCCACTTCGGACAAGGCCCGGTTCACCGGAGCCGAACACGTGGAGTTCAACTATGCCAACGCCAGGAGCCAGGCCCTCAAGCTGGTGCGTATGGCCATTGATAATTATGGCCGGCGCAACCAGGCCCGGGTGGACATTCCCCAGGGTCCGGTTGAGCTAATGACCGGCTTTTCCAACGAAGCTATTCTGACTGCTCTGGGCGGCACGCCCGAGCCACTCATCGAGGCCATTAAAGCCGGGCAGGTACGGGGCGCCGTGGGCATTGTGGGCTGCAACAATCCCAAGCTGAAGCATGACTATGTGCATACCACTCTGGCCAAGGAGCTGATCAAGAAAGACATCCTGGTTCTGGTTACGGGCTGTGCCACAGTGGCCATGGGCAAGGCTGGTCTGATGATGCCTGCTTCCGCGGATCAGGCCGGGGAGGGGCTCAAGGCCGTGTGTCAGTCTCTTGGCATTCCGCCGGTACTTCATGTGGGTTCCTGTGTAGATAATTCGCGTATTCTGCATCTTTGCGGCATACTGGCCAACGCCCTGGGCGTGGACATTGCTGACTTGCCAGTGGCTGCCAGTGCTCCGGAATGGTACTCGGAAAAAGCCGCCGCCATCGGCCTTTACGCTGTGGCCTCCGGTGTGTATACGCATCTTGGCCTGCCGCCGAACATCACCGGATCAGAGACTGTCACAAACCTGGCCCTGGGCGGTTTGGACGAAGTGGTGGGAGCGTGCTTCGCTGTGGAGCCCGATCCGGTCAAGGCGGCCGAACTCATTGACGCACGCATCAAAGCCAAGCGCATGGCCCTGGGCCTTGATGCCTAGCCCGAGATGAAGCACCTGATTCTGTCCGGGGGTGGCTGCGTGGGCTGCTTCCGGACAACATACCTGAAAAAATGAGGCGGATATGAAACTGGCTTTTGCCGGCAAAGGCGGGGTGGGCAAGACAACCATCGCGGCCTGGCTTGGCGACTACCTGGCCCGCAGCGGCCACGATGTCTGGATGGTGGATGCAGACACGGCCCTTTCTCTGGGCCAGGCCTGCGGACTTGCGCCAGATGACCTGCCTGAGCCCCTGGTTCGGCGCAAGGATATCATCCGGGAACGAATTGGTACAGGCATGATGAATTTAAATCCTGAGGTGGATGATCTGCCGGTGGAACTGGCAGTGGATCTGCCCCTGGGCGGGGAGCCCAATTCCCCTGTCCAGCCCGGCCGTAAACGATTGCTGGTCATGGGTACAGTGACAGCGGCCGGAGGCGGCTGCGCCTGCGAGGCCAATTCACTCCTTAAAGCCCTTTTACGCTATCTGGTCGTTGAAACCGGAGGGTGGGTTCTGGTCGACCTGGAGGCCGGAGTAGAACATCTTGGCCGGGGTACGGCAGCTAATGTGGACGGCCTGGTGGTGGTCAGCGAACCGAGTATGCGCGGTTTGCAGGCAGGGGCCCGCATCAGCAGTCTGGCCAATGATCTGGGACTTGTCCGTCAGGTCCTGGTTCTGAACCGTTTCCCCCAGGAAGAGTTTATACCAGATCTGGAAGGCCTGCCGAATCTGGCAGCAGCGATTCCTCCCCTGTCCGGACTCGTGCGCAGGCAGCTTCATTCAGGCTCAGTCCTTGGCCTGCCTGAACATGCTCAAATAGATGGAATGCTAAAAAAAATGATGGACCGCCTGGCTGAAGAAGGATGACTGTTTCAGGTCTTTGAAATGCAGCGGAAAATAATGAATGATGTAATAATTAAAAACAGTAAATTTTGGGCTTTGGTCTTGCCGGGCGGGTTTCGGCAAAGAATTTTGAGGAATAAGCATGTTTGATTGGATTCTTCTGGCCTTGGCCATAGTGGCTGAGGTGATCGCAACTTCAGCGTTGAAATCCAGTAACGGCTTCACCAGATTGCTTCCTTCGTTGATTGTGGTGACCGGGTACGGCGCGGCCTTCTATTTTCTTGGTATGGCCTTGAGATCCATACCAGTGGGGGTGGCCTACGCGGTATGGGCGGGACTGGGCATAGTGCTGGTAACGCTTATTGCCTGGCTGCTGCACGCCCAGAAGCTTGATTTCTGGGCAATGGTCGGTATAGGTATGATTGTCGGCGGGGTGGCCGTGCTCAACCTCCTTTCCAAAGCCAGCACTCATTGAAAATGCCAGGGCAGGCAACCTTGAATCTGTTCCATAATTTTTCTGCTGTATGCAGAATTGATACCCCAAATTTTTCAGCAAAAGCTGTTAGAATCTGAAAACTCTTTTTTCTCCATGTATCGCAGCTGTGAAATCAGCAAAATGGGCAACCGAATCAGCCTTGGACGCCAATCCCACATGACCGCTGATTTCTTCGTCTGATTCATGGGTCAGGGTATTTTGCCCGTCAACACTTAATTTTAGGCTTTTCCCCTTCACCTCGGCCTCCAGAAGATACCACTGGTCCGGCAGAATTTTTAAATCCGCTGCCCACACGCGGACAGGATTGCTGTTTTTGATATGCCATAAAGAGGCTTTTCTTTTAAGGGCGTCAATACGGAAAACCAGATAGTCGCCTTTGTTTTTAAGCCCGATTACCAGTCCGGCGGTCATGTCTATACATCCCTCAACGCATTTGACCCTGACCTGGACCTGACCGTTCTCCATGTAGCCTTCTTTGGCGATGGCCAGTGGATAATAATGATACGCCTTAACGCGATCAAGAAAGGAACGGTAGGTGTCACCGCTTACTTTGTCCATGAGGCAGGCTATTTTCCTGGAGACCGGATCAACAGTTTTTTTGCCGTCTTGAACTCCTATATTTCCGGAGTGGTCATCTTTACGGTACCAATAACCCTCGAGCACATGAAAATCGCGTAAATCAGGAACATCAGTCCCGGATAAAAAGTCATAGTCTTCCCGCATGAATTTACGGACAAACCTGCCGACGTCATCCTCACTTCTTAAAACCATGTCCAGAAGACGGCTGCAGGCCAGGAGTCTGCCCAGATGATCCAGCTTATCCTGGATCAGATCACAGTCAAAACCTTTCAGGGACGCGCCTAGAAAGTCACCCTGAATATCAGTTTCAAATTCCAGTTTTGCCATGACTTCAGCCAGAAAAACTATTCGCAGGGAACGGCCCAGATATCCTCCTGCTCCGCCCGAAAATTGAAAATTGATCAGGTTTTGACTTACCTTGTCGGTGCACAGGGCTTCAATATTGGCGTAATGATATCCAAACTTGATGCTCAGATTCATGTAGTCCCGGGCTAACAGGGCGTAGCTGGTGGTATCAGCCGCCTTCAGGCTCTCAGCTTCAGGGGTGGTCATGAGCCTGCCAAGGTTTGCCAGATTGAAGTCAATGGTCCCGGACCAGGTTATTCCCGGATGGCTTAATCCTCTCCAGAGCGCTTCCATTGGCACGGATCTTATATGTTCGGGCTTTAGTGTGTCACAGGTGGTCAGACCCTGAGCCAGACCCCGGCCAAGATCCATGACCCTCAGATCAATGGGCAGTCCTCCTTTGAGTACTCCGTATTCACCCCCATTGTCATCTCCGGAAGGATTAAACATTTCCGTCATGATTCTTTCATGCAGGAAACGGATAACATCATGGACCGTGCTGCAGTTTTCCGGGACGAATTCTTCTGAATCCGGATCAGTTAAATTAAGAGGGGAAATCTTTTCCAGAATAATTTTGAGCTTTCGAGACGCGCCTGTGGGAGCTACAGGGGATCTTGCATTGCGGGATTCTGAAAATTCTTGAACCCTGCCCTGGTAGATTTTGCGGGCCGCAGCGTCCAGGCTTATTTCCTGGCCGTTCTCCAGACTGGAAAAGGCCTCCTTAACATTAAACAGAGCAGGTACGCCGTATTCCCGGGCTACAGAAGCCAGATGGCTGGTCACGCTTCCCATGTCGGTTATAATTGCACCTATTCCGCTTAAATAAGCGGCGTATCCCGGCGAGGCAGTTCTGGTCACTAGAACGCAGTCATTGGGAGGATCTATGTCTTTGTAGGTCTCGGCCTTAAACACAGGACCGGTCCATCTGCCTCCGGAAGCGGATATCCCGCCTGAAATAATCAAAGGGTGTTCTTCAATGAACGCTTTTTCGTCCAGGGCTTCTTTTTCTTTTTCCCGGGAAATGGCAAGCGCCCGGGACTGAATAATAAATATCTGATCATCCTGATCTTTGACCCATTCAATGTCCTGAGAAGTCTTGAAGTATTTTTCCAGACTGAGGCCGTATCTGGCCAGACTCTTTAGTTCCCAGTCGCCAAGAACCTGTTTTTTCTGCTTGTCTTCAGGTACATCCATAAGCTCAGGCTTGTGATTTTTATCTTCAAAAAGCATCTTTTCTTTTTTGACGATATTTTTGTGAATAATCCGCAAGTCATCCTTCCGGATCTGATAATCATCGCCCGCATCTTCACCGCTCACGATCCTCTCCCCAAATCCAAAGCCCGCGCTTATCCTGATTGCCGAAGGGTCACCGGAAGCCGGGTCCGCTGTATACATTACTCCGGAAGACCGGGCCTTAACCATGATGGTTACGGCTACGCACATGGGGGTGTCTTCTTCGCTAAGGCCGTTCTTTTTTCTATAGACAAGGGCACCCGGGTTGTATTTGGAAGCCAGCACCTTTTTATAAGCTTTTAGAACCTGCGTTGAAGGAATGTTGATGAAACTGCTGTACTGTCCGGCAAAGGAAATCTCGCCGTCTTCGCCTGCCGCGCTGCTGCGCACGGCAACCAGCAGGTCCTTGCCGTATTTTTCTTCAAGGCCGCTCATGGCCTTCAGGATGTTTTCCTCAATTTTCCGGGGAAGGTGGGCTTTGTTAAATTTTTCCCTGATGGAACCGCAGGTACTTTCCACAGCGCTGTAGGAATCAATATTCAGATTTTTCAGGTTTTGCTGGATTTCCGTCTCCAGGCCGTTTTCATCCAGAAATTTCTGATACGCTCCGGCTGTAACGGCGAAACCGTCAGGAGCAGGTATTTCAGCTTCATTTCGAAGCGCTGCCAGGTTCATGGCCTTGCCTCCAACAAACCAGGCCATGTCGCTGCTTATGGAATCATAAGACAGGACCAGATCATCGCTTTTGAATTCCTGCCTTGAATGCAGGCTATCCAGAATGTCGGTTTCGATTTCCGGCCAGATTTCATCAAACTTCTTATATTTTCCAGACAACTCTCTCATGGCCCTGATCATTTTCCGGACCGCTTCAAGCAGGTCGTCTGTTCTCTTTCTTATATCGCCCTGGCTGGTTTCCTCTTCTCCGTAATGCATTTCCTCCAGTCGGGACATTTCATGCAGGGCCGTGTAGTTTTCCTCAAGGAAAGATTTGAATAACTTGTATTTTCTGGAGTGCTCTGAGTCTTTGTTCACCAGATAGCTGCACCTGGATCTGCCGCTGTCGCGCTTCCATGTATTTAATAAATTTTTCATCTTCTTCTCAATTTTATCAGGATTTAACAGGTTGTTGAAAATCTCCCAATTGGCTTTGTCGCTGCAAAAAGTTCAAACTCGCACCTGCTAAATACGCCGCGACCTTAAACTTTTTTTACTCCTAGCACTTGGAATTTTTGAACAACCTGCCTGGTAAGGACTTTTTCAACAGGCTGTTAACCCTTTACTGGCTCAAAGCAAGAAAAAAGGCAATAGTTCAACCTTATGGCTCAGTATCCTGGTTCAGGATGGGAGTTATGGTGAAGCAGGGTGTCAACCTGCGGGAATGTAATTGTTCACCGATTTTTTACAATCAGCCAATGAAATTAAGTTTGGCTGATGACTATGATGAATGGATACGTCGAAATTTGACTTTATCCAGGGTACATTTTAATTTGCATTTCTATTTTATAAAAGGGATTTTGTTTTTCATAAATCAGATCCCAGGAAGATATTCATTTTCAGCAAAACAGCGACCAGGAGGATGAATGAGCAATTGCAGCAACTATAACTGGGAGAGCATCAAGGCCAGGTATCCGGCCCCCGCGGTCCTGGGTATTGGGGGGAGTCCAAGGAAGTCAGGGAATTCAGATGTTCTTTTAGACGCAGTAATCAGCGGAGTTGCCGCAGTGAATCTTCCCTGTAAAAAAATTCATCTGCGCGACTATTACTATCAAGCCTGCATGGGGTGCGAAAAATGCCGGAAAGACAAGATATGCACCGGCCTTAATGACGGCATGACCCTCCTTTATCCCTATGTATATGAATCAAGGGGTCTGGTTTTGATGTCACCGGCCCATAATTATAATATCACAGCCTGGATGAAGGCCTTTATTGACCGCCTGTACTGCTTTTATGATTTCGCGGATACCCGGCCCAGACAGTGGTCCAACCGGCTGGCAGGCCAGGGTCGCAAAGCAGTTCTGGCGGCGGTGGGTGAGCAGGAAGACGAATATGACATGGGCCTTACCCTGGAGGCAATGCGCCGGCCTGTTGAAGCCATGGGCTACGAGGTGGTGGGAGAACTGCCGGTGTTTGGAATTTTTGACCGGGGCAAGGTCAGAGAGCATGAAGAAGTCATGGAGAGTGCCGCGGCCCTTGGCAGGAAGCTGGCAGAATCATTATAACCCCGGTTACAGCTCTTCCTGGTCAGGAGTTATATTTTGGACCCACAGGATAATAACATACTCGATAAATTCAA
Source organism: Desulfonatronovibrio sp. (assembly GCA_046496945.1). Taxonomy (GTDB): domain Bacteria; phylum Desulfobacterota; class Desulfovibrionia; order Desulfovibrionales; family Desulfonatronovibrionaceae; genus Desulfonatronovibrio. Next base: position 1,068 of record JAWOGL010000041.1, on the reverse strand, counting down.
GTCCGACTGGCAGTATTATATATTTCAAAGTATTGCCGCCACCCTTGCTATTTTCTTTTTGCTGCTTCTGGTCAGCATTCAAAAAAAACCGGTTATAGTCGCCTCCATTGCCGCGACTACATTTATTGTATTTGCCATGCCTAATTATATCACAGCCCAGCCCAGAAACCTTGTTGGCGGCCATATCGCGGGTATGCTCTGCGGTTTTTTATTCTCTATGATCCCTTTTCATCTGATTTTGCCCCAGACGGTTGCTCTTTCCTTTATGTACGCCCTGGCGGTGGGAGCATCTTTTTTTATTATGGTGGCTACCGATACCGAGCATCCGCCTGCCGCAGGCACTGCCCTGGGGGTTGCCATGGCTGGATTTTCATTGAAGATCACTCTCACCATTTTGATCAGCGTAACTTTTCTGGCCTGTGTGCATTACTTTTTCAGACACCAGTTGAGAGATTTAACCTGATTAACAGGTTGTTGAAAATCTCCCAATTGGCTTTGTCCCTACAAAAAGTTCAAACTCTTACGTATCCAAAATACGCGGCGACCTTGAACTTTTTTTGCTCCTTGCACTTGGAATTTTTGAACAACCTGTCTAGTAAGGACTTTTTCAACACGCTATTAATCTTTTATAAGGCAGAAAAAATCATTTTCGAGAAAGCCTTTGAACTCATAAAGATTGTGGAAAGTCACGGATATATCGCCCTGATAGTGGGAGGCGCGGTTCGTGATTTTATCCTGCAAAGGCCTGTTAAGGATGTTGATCTGATAACGGATATGCCCCGGGACAAAATCGCCCGCCTGTTTAAGAGCTATAGTATTGGAAAGAGCGGAGAATTCGGATTAATGTCAATTTTGTACAGGCAGTCGCATTTTGATGTTATGAGCATAATTCCGGAATGCAGGGAATATGAGGGCCAGACGGATCAAAATGAAAAAAAGCGGCTGATGTTTTTATCCAATGCCAGACAACGCGATTTTACCATCAACGCCATGGCCATGGATGGACAGGGTTTTATCCTGGATCCTCTGGGCGGAAGACTGGACATCAAAAAAAGGATGGTCAGGACT
>JAWOGL010000040.1:0-3692 GCA_046496945.1 Desulfonatronovibrio sp. | reverse complement strand
CCAGCCTGAAAAATTATTTTCAATTTCGTGATCTTCATACCCCAGCATATTCTTCCACAGGGGGCTGAAATATACAGTATCCTCAACCATATCCCAGTCCCACAGGCCGGCCCCGGTCCCGGCAATGGCCCGGCTGAAACGATCTTCACTCACAGCCAGTTTTTCTTCCATGCGCTTGCGCTCGGTTATATCCCGAGCCGATGCATAGATCAAAGAGCCGTGAGGATGAGAACGCCATTCTATGTGTCGGTAAGAGCCGTCCTTGCAGCGGTAGCGGTTCACGAACTGAAGGACCGAATTTTGCTGATCCAGCTCAGCCATGGCTGCCAAGGTGGATTCAACATCATCCGGGTGTACGAATTCCAGGAACGTGCGCTGTTCCAGCTCATGTACTGTGAAGCCCAGTACGTTTTCCCATTCTTTATTAACTTTTATAAAATTCCCGGCAGTATCAGCAATGCACAACAGGTCCAGATTGACCGAAAAAAATCTCTCCATTTGCAGGGCGTATTCCTTCTCTGAGGTAATGTCCTGGATGATAGTCACAAAATGATGCTTTTTGGGTGAATAGGCACTGACCTTGTACCAGCGTTTGAGCGGCTCTGAATACTGCTCAAATTCATCTTCTGTCTGTTCCTGGGCAATTTTGCCGAAAAAACCGATCCAGTCAAAAGAAGATTCCTTAATACCAGGCAAGACTTCAGTCACCCTGCGGCCAAGGATATTTTCAGCCTTCAGACCGGTCATTTTTTCAAAACCGGCATTGACTTCCACAAACTCATAATCCTTTGGCCGACCCTGATCATTTAGAATAATCCTGTGATAGGCATACCCAAAAAATGAACATTCAATAAACCGCTTATAACTTTCTTCGTGCATGAAACGTCCTTAAGAGTACATAGTTCAACAACTTCACTCCGTGGTGGTCACGTCCCGGTCAGGGAGATGCATGCGATAGGGGTTGGGCGGGGTGGTCTCGGTGATGGGGACATAGACCCCGCCATGCATGGCAGCCCAATGCCTGTAGGCAACATCCTTTTCAAAGTACCCCTGGCTTCTTTTTCAGCCAGGGCCATGGTAGGTTTTATCCACCTGGCGCCAGTTCCAGGCCAGAGACGCCGTGAGCACGGCCGTTACCACCACGGCAGCCGTTAGAACCAGGCGGTTGGTGGTTAAAAGGATATTTTTCCCCTGTTTATTCATGATGTTGTTCCTTGCTGCTACGCATCTTGACACCAGTCAGGAGTTTTCTGGAGGACATTATCAAGCCAGTCCCGGACGCTACGTGTCCAGCACGACCAGTTGCAGATTGGAGCTGTTCAGCAAAATCCCATAAAAAGACCTGGATGCCGGCTTTCGTCGGCATGACGACCTGGAAATGGAACGAAAGCCGGAATGACGGAAAAGAGTAACGGCCTGCTTTAACCGTCACCCCGGACCAGATCCGGGGTCCAGGTCTTCTTATTTAATCTTGGTGAATAGTTACAAAATTTTTTTATAAATATCAGTTCCATGTTTTAAATTTAAGGTCAATTTAAATCTAAAAATTTCTTATCCGGAATTCAAAAATCCCGGATTTATAAATCCTGGATTCCCGAATATACATAACTATGAATTCTTTTAATCGTTTATTTACAAGGCTTTTAGCAAACGGAGGAAGCCTGAATACTCGTTATGTTCGCAAACACCTAACGAGTAAGCTTTATAGTTAAATCAAATAGTTAAGGTTACCTCGTCATGTTTTTCCGGGAATCCAGGATAAATAACCGGACCTCATAACAGAAAAGGTTTGCAGTCCTCTGTAAACCCCGGAAAGTGCCTATGAACAGCATAAAATTCAAGCTGGCCGCAATCGGCCTTATCCCCATAGTTCTTTTTGTTTTTCTGATCATGTTTTATCTCATCCCGGTGATCAAAAACTCCATCTATCAGGAAAAAAGATCCAGACCAGAGAAATGACCAATACTGCCCTGGGAGTCCTGGATCATTATCACCAGCTGGAACAAAAAGGCGACCTTACCCGTCAGAAGGCTCAGGACAGGGCCCTGCAGATTATAAAATCCATGACTTTCGGCAATGAACGTCAGGATTATTTCTGGATCAATGACTTTGAACCCCGCATGATCATGCATCCTTTCAGGCCGGATCTGGAAGGCAGGAATCTTGCGGGCATTCAGGATCCTGGTTTGGATAACAAATCGGGGTCAACCCCCGATGACTATGGGCTTAGAAAATTGCAGGCGCGTCTATAGTCTATAGGGGTCGGATATGAACGCTTGACCTAAAAGTATATCTTGATAATATACAATTATGATAAAATGGGAAAAGGTAGTCGGTTTTGACTGGGATGAGGGAAATGCCAGAAAGAGTGCCCATAAGCATGGCGTTAGTCAGGCAATGGCAGAACAGATATTTTTTAATAAACCTCTTTTATTGTTGCCGGATGCAAAGCACAGCCAGCAGGAAAAGCATTATCATGCCCTTGGCAGAACCGATGATGGCCGACTGCTTCATATTCCGTTCACTTTGCGTGCCCAAGAAACTCTGATCCGGGTTATATCGGCCAGGGACATGCACCAAAAGGAGAGAATAATTTATGAACAAGACTCAAAAAAAAGTTCCTGACTTTAAGTCCGAGGCTGAAGAAAGAGCATTTTGGGAAAGCCATGATTCCAGTGAATATTTAGACTGGAGCAAGGCCGGATCCGTTTCTTTTCCAAACCTGAAACCCACCACAAAAAAGATCTCCCTGCGACTTCCCGAGCCTTTGCTGGAACGGATTAAGATTGAAGCAAAGAAACGGGACATGCCTTATCAATCACTTATCAAAGCTTGGCTTTTTGAAGACGTAAAGCGAAATAATATATAATTCAACTTTCTCTTGTACTTCACTTAAAAAAATGGTTACTTGGCCGAAATTTGACCTTGTAAGGCCTTTATAGGTTCCTTTTGTTTTCTTTAAGCTTGTCCTGGATACCGATATTGCTGAGATTTACGGCGTGGAAACAAAAAGTATCATGAAGCAGTCAGGAACCATCCTGAAAAATTTCCAGGTGATTTTTATTTTGAGCTAAACGCGGATGAGGGGCAACAAAAAATATTCGCATAACAGTTCTTTGCAGCAGTATGCCGGACGGCTTCATCGCCTGCACCACAATAAGCGCAACGTCATTATCTATGATTATGTTGATGAGAATGTGCCGCAGCTGGCCCGCATGTATGACAAGCGCATGGCTGGTTATCGGGCCATGGGATATGAAAGTCATTGAATAATTCTTAAAAAATCTGGAGGAGTCAATGGAGTATGATAAAGACAAGGTTGATGAGATGACCATGGCCCTTCTGTACTTGGTCATGTGGCCGGATGGTGGATATGACCGGGCATGGAAAGGATTTGACTGGGACACTATGGACAGGCTTCATCAAAAGGGGTGGATTTCTGATCCCAAGGCAAAAGCTAAATCTGTCGCTGTGACTTCTGAAGGAGTTAAAAAAGCGCAAGATCTGTTCAGAAAGCATTTCCAAGGCAAGGAGCTGGACTGTGCAGAGTAAACTGCCGGGTCTTATCTAACTTAAATATCACAGCGGCGACGCCGTGGCTGCCCCGGGTCCGCCTGACAATATCCGGGAAATGTTCGATTGCTTGCAAAAAAAACAGAGAGGTCAAGCATGGACTATCTTTTACGTACCTA
>JAWOGL010000219.1:0-7425 GCA_046496945.1 Desulfonatronovibrio sp. | reverse complement strand
TGTCTCGGATTTGATTAAATCCATGGACGGATAAGTTTCTTTACCGGTGGATACGGAAATAGGGGCCACCGGGTTTTCGCTGCTTAAGACAAGTCCTCCGGGCCGCAGGAAAGAAAGAGCTCTCATGGTTTCCATAGGTTCAAAACCCAGAATGACGTCAGCTTCGCCCTGGGCAATTTTGGGACTCAAGTAACCGCCCAGAAGGACAAACGAGTGAACAACTCCGCCTCTCTGGGCCATTCCATGGATTTCTCCGGCGCTCACCTCAATACCGTGCTCCAGAGCTGTTTCAGCCAGAAGCTTGGTGGCGGTCAGAGTACCCTGGCCTCCGACTCCGGTAAATAGTACGCGTAATGGTTTCATATATCAGCTCCTGGACTCTGGTTTGATATCTTCACAGATCTGAACACAGACCATGCACCCGGCGCAGGCGTCGGGGTTGATTCCTAGTTTCCCGTCCTGGGTGTAAAAGGCTGGACAAGCCAGGGTATCAAGGCATTCCAGGCTTGCCGGGCCTTGATTCACAACAGCGGCAACCTTGTTTCTTTTGACCCCGAGAACCCGTTTGGCATAAAGCGGGCAGGGTTCTTCCGCGATAAGTACTCTGACTCCGTCAGTATTCTTAAATTCTTCAAGAACCTCATGCAGGGCCTTCTGGTTAAGTGCCTTGACTTTGCGGATCTTTTCCACACCCACAGCCTTGACTATAGGCTCGATTTCAATGCTGCCCGGTCTGTGTCCGTACAGGGACTGATCAACCCCGGGATGGGGCTGATGGCCGGTCATGGCGGTGGTTCGGTTGTCCAGGATGACCAGGATAAGATTGTAATTATTATAAACCGCGTTAATCAATCCGGTTATTCCGGAGTGAAAAAAGGTGGAGTCTCCTATAAAGGCCACCACCGGGTTGTCCACGACTCTGGACATGCCGCAGCCGCTGGATACCGATGATCCCATGCATAAAAGAAAATCAGCAGCCTTAAGCGGAGGAAGAATACCCAGGGTATAACAGCCGATATCCGAGGAATAAATAGCTTCATCACCAAAGACCTTGCGCACGCTTACATAAACCGACCTGTGAGAGCAGCCGGCGCAAAGATTGGGTGGACGGTTGGGCAGGCTGGATACGTCGGGCGCGCATTGCTCCCTGCTGTCATCAGTTTCAAGTCCCAGTGCTTTTGACAAAGCTTTGTCAATGCAGAGAGTGGAGTATTCATCCCAGATGGACAGACTGTCTCCTTTGCCAATTACATCCACAGACAGCTTTTCTTTCTGACACAGGATCCGGACGTCATTTTCCAGAATGGGCTCGAGTTCCTCCAGAATGACCACCTTGTCCAGTCCGGTCAGAAACTCTCTGATCAGGTTTTCAGGCAGCGGGTAGGCAATGCCCAGTTCCAGCACCTTGACTTTGATTTCAGGGCGGGACTTTAAAACATCCTTGAGATAGGAACGCGACACCCCGGAAGCGATAACCCCAACAGAACCTTCTCCCCAGATTTTATTCCAGGATGATTTTTCAACTTCAAGCCGGATTTTTTCCAGATTGGCGGTCAGGGCCTTGTGCCTGACTCTGGCAACCGCTGGAATGGGGACAAAACGGCCGGGATTCTTTTTGAATTCACCCTTTGTTACTGCGGGTTTCATATGTCCGAAATCAACCGGACCGCGCAGGTGGTTTACCCGGGTGGTTGTGCGAAGAAGGACAGGCTGCTCCCATTTTGCGGACAGTTCCATGGCTTCTCTGGTCATGTCTTTACATTCCTGAGCAGTGGAAGGCTCAAAGCAGGGCAGTCCGGCCAGACGGGCGTAATACCTGTTATCCTGTTCATTCTGGCTGGAATGACACCCCGGATCATCAGCTGAAAGGATGACCAGTCCTCCGGGAGTACCGATATAGGCCAGGGTCATCAGGGGGTCGGCCGCCACGTTCACGCCTACATGCTTCATGGTGACCAGGGTGGGCACGCCGCCCAGGGCGGCCGCTCCGGCTGTTTCCATGGCTACTTTTTCATTGGGGGCATACTCGAAATAGTATTTTCCCCTGGAAGACAGCCTGAAAAAAGTGTCAGGGGCTTCTGAAGACGGCGTACCCGGATAGCAGGAAATAAATCCGACTCCGGCTTCCAGGGCTCCTCTGACGATGGCTTCATTACCCAGGAGCAGTTCTTTTGCCCCTGGATTCGGATCTAAAAGGTCCATAATGCTCTTCCTTATGTCAGTTTGATAGTTTTTGACGAATTGTTGCTATCTTATATTCAAGAAAGCCGACATCAGAGTCTTCGGCGTTTTCTTTAAGATCTTCATAAGCATCAAGGGCAACAGGGTAGTCTCCGGCATTTTCCGCATTAAAAGACAGAAGATTCAAATATTGAACCCTGAATTCATCAGGGATATCCGATGATTCCTTTTGAAGAATATTCACGGCCTGTTCATAATCCTGCTTGAGCTCAAGGGCTTTTGCCCTGCCCAGCAGGGAAACCGGGCGCATTTCCGGGTCAAGACGCCCCAGCTGTTCAAAGCTGTCAATTGCTGTTCCGTATTCTTCCGTGTTCATGGAAGTTCTGGCCATTTCCAGAAGAATTGCTCCCTTGAGCCTTTCAGGTGCCTGACCAAGGAACGCTTCAAGCCGGGATATTCTGCTTTCAGGTTCTTTAACAGCCAGAATGGTTTCCAGCTGGGAATTGGCCTGGTTTATTTTTCGCTCCTGCCATAATGAATTCAGGGAATAGGCTGCTGCCACAAATAAAACTATTCCTGTGACCGCCAGAATGATTCGGATATTGTCCTGAATTTTTTGCAGGAAAGGATGAGCTGATTCATCTGCCTCGCTCATTAATCTGTCTATAAATCCTTTTTTTTCGCCCTCGCTCATGTAGGCTCCTTGAACAGTCCTGTTAAATCAGGCTCTGGATAGATATAATAATAAAAAGCATCAATAATCCGGGCTTTATTGATAATCAAGTGTTTTTTTGCAAAATTGTAATTTACTATGATAAGTATCTGCCGCAAAAATTGCGGGCATGATCATGTCACGGTTAAACCGGCTGAAATATTATCGGCTACTGCAAGCATACTGACAGCGGCCGGGCTTTCAGGATGAGTCTTAACATAAATGTAGCCCTCATCACCTGATCGAACAATTTCAGGATCAATGGGGATGCTGCCCAGGAAGTTGACTTCCATCTCAGCGGCAAGATCTTTGCCGCCGCCTGAATTGAAAATGTCAAGATGTTCCCCGCATTTTGGGCAGGCATAGCCGCTCATGTTTTCCAGCACACCCAGGATAGGGGTGTCCATTTCCCTGCAGAAGGTTATGGAACGGCGTACATCATCCACTGCCACGGCCTGAGGAGTGGTCACAATAACTGCTTTTGCGTCACCGCCAAGCAGCTGCAGGGCGGACAGAGGTTCGTCTCCTGTTCCGGGAGGGCAGTCAACCACCAGGTAATCAAGATCACCCCAGGCAACATCCTGCAGAAACTGACGGATCAGGGTCATTTTTACCGGACCGCGCCAGATGACAGCTTCTCTATTATCAGGAAGCATAAAACCAAGGGACATGACCCATAAATTTTTGCCCCAGGGTACAGGTTCGATATAATCTTTTTCAATATGAGGCCTTTCATGTGAAAGACTCAGCAGTCTGGGGATGGTCGGGCCGTGGACGTCAATATCCAGAAGGCCCACCTGAAATCCCTTCATGGCCAGAGCTGCCGCCAGGTTGGCCGCCACTGTGCTTTTGCCTACCCCGCCCTTGCCGCTCATGACCACCAGCTTGTTTTTTATTTTGCCCATTTTTTTGTTGAGTTTGGCGTCCTTGTCTTCTTTTTCCTGGTCACCAGAGCATGCGCATGATGAGGCCATCTTAAGATCTTCCATTATATCCTCCGAGTTTGTCTCTATTATTAAACTGGAGCTGAAGGTTCAAATGTTCAGCTTTTCTTTTTGTTTCCGACCTCTTTTCTCAGCCATTCATACCAGGCTTCCATGCCTTCCCGGTTTATGGCTGATACAGGAAAAATCTCAATATTTTCATTGAGACTTCTGGCAAAGTTGGAGGCCTTTTCCATATTAAAATTCACATAAGGCAGCAGATCCGTCTTGTTCAGGAGCATGACTCTGGATTCGGCAAAGATTAAGGGATATTTTTCGGGTTTGTCATCGCCTTCAACCACGCTGAGAATTGTTACCTTGTAATCCTCTCCCACGCTGAATTCCGCCGGACAGACCAGATTTCCCACATTTTCCACAAACAGGATGTCTACATTGTCCAGCTCCATTTGTCCGGCTGCTTCCAGAACCATAGAGCCGTCAAGATGGCAGCCTCCTTCAGTATTGATCTGGATGGCCTGAGCACCGGTGGCCGCGACTCTTTCAGCGTCATTGCTGGTCTGGAGGTCACCTTCGATAACCGCCATGTTGAACTCATCCTTGAGACCAGTGAGGGTTTTTTCCAGGAGCGTGGTTTTGCCGGCTCCGGGGGAACTCATAAGATTTAAAACCAGAATTCCTCTGGAGGTAAACAATTGTTTAAGCTGATCCGAAATACGGTCATTTGCTTCCAGAATTTTCCGAACGACCTTTATCTGCATGTTCAAACTCCGGGTTTGGGTTGTCTGTTGAAACCAGTTTAAAGCAGGTTGTGCTCACAACCAGGCACTCACCACAGAGTTCACAAAGAACACAGAGGGAATAAATTTAAAACCATCATAATCTTGTCCTAACTCTGTGTTCTCTGAGATCTCTGTGGTAAAAATTCTTCATTTTTTTATTGTTCCCACGCTCTGCGTGGGAACATCTTCCGGACGCTCCGCGTCCATTAATGACCGCAGAGCGGTCAAAATACGCACCCACGCAGAGCATGGGAGCGATAAGATAAGTAGTGGTGAATAGTTCAAAAATTCTTCATTATTATCCTGCTTTTTGTTGTAGGTCCGCTGGAGAATGTCACTTAAATCAATACTACTCAGCCTCCAGCTCATCAATATAAAGCTCTTTGCCTGAGATTATCTCGTGGCCGAATTCAGCGCTGCAGTAAGGACAGGTCATAATCATGAGATCTCCTTCCGGAGAAAACTCTTTCTTGCACTCCCTGCAGCAGGCAACCAGGGGAACCTCTTCAATCTCCAGTGTTGCTCCGCGCATGGGGGTTTCCATGGTCATGACTTCAAAGGCGGTCTGCAGGGCCTCAGGTACAATAGCGGAAATACGGCCGTACTTGACTTTGACCCTGATAAGCCGGGTCACCTCGTGTCTGGCCATTTCCTGTTCAATGATGCCCACCAGGCTGTGGGCAATGGACATTTCATGCATAGTATTCTTTTGTTATTTTTACAGATTTAGATTGTAGCCGGCAATAAAGTCATTAATTCTTTTCTGGGTCTGCTGCATTCTTGTTTTCAGGGATTTGCGGTATTCGCTTAGATCCACGGTTGATCTGGCGACTCCCGCAGTCATGGCTGCTTCAGCCACGGCAGTGGACTCCCATTCAATTATTCTGGAGTCCAGGGGCTTGGGGATGATATAATCCGGTCCAAAAGAAAGTTCTTTAAGACCGTAGGCGTCAAGCATGTTCTGAGGCACCGGTTCCTTGGCCAGGTCGGCCAGGGCGGTTGCAGCCGCCACTTTCATTTCCTCATTGATCTTGCGGGCGTTGACGTCCAGGGCGCCTCTGAAGATAAAGGGAAAACCAGAAACATTATTGACCTGGTTGGGATAGTCGGAACGCCCGGTTCCCATAATACAGGCAGGGTCAGCTTCCTTGGCGTCAGGATAAGTAATCTCGGGATGGGGATTGGCCATGGCGAAAATTATGGGTGATTTGGCCATGGTTTTAACCATGTCCTGAGTGAGCATTCCCTTGACGGACAAACCGATAAATACATCCGCTCCCTTGATGGTTTCAGACATTGGACCATAGTCCCTGGACTGGGCGAATTCCATTTTGTATTTATTGAGATCCTTTCTTTCTTTATGCAGAAGTCCCTTGGAGTCGTACATAAAGATATTATCAGCAGGCAGGCCGAGACTGACATAAAATTTGCAGCAGGCAATGGAAGCCGCACCAGCGCCTGATACGATCATCTTCATGTTTTCAATTTTTTTGCCTGTGATTTCCAGGGCATTCAAAAGTCCGGCTCCTGAAATAATTGCCGTGCCATGCTGGTCATCGTGAAAAACCGGTATATCCATTTCCTCAATAAGGGTTTCCTCTATCTGAAAACATTCCGGGGCCTTGATATCTTCGAGATTGATTCCTCCGAATGTGGGTTCCAGCATTTTAACAAACTCAATAATTTTTTCCGGATCCTTCTGATTGATGTTCAGGTCGTAAACATCAATATCAGCAAAGGCCTTGAACAGAACTCCCTTACCCTCCATTACCGGTTTTCCGGCCAGAGCGCCGATGTTGCCCAGGCCAAGAACCGCGGAGCCATTGGAGATTACAGCCACCAGATTGGCTTTGTTGGTGTAATCAAAGGCTTTGGCCGGATTGTCCGCGATTTCAAGACAGGCCTCTGCTACCCCCGGACTGTAAGCCATGGAAAGATGTTTCTGGTTGGAGCACGGTTTTACGGGCATAACTTCGAGTTTGCCCTTCCTGCCCATGCTGTGATATTCAAGCGCCTCTTCTCTGGTAAATAATGACATCAATGCCTCCAGGATAAATATGAAAATATTGGATTATCTTTTTTGTTTACACCGGCATAAGTTCATAGGTCAGATGCTTATGGTTTTCAAGCAAATATTTTGAGGTGAAGTTGACCTTTATAAAAGATTTTTCCATGTTTGAGGGGTTTCTTGACTCTCTGGGCATGTTCCGTATGGAGCTGGGTCTGGAAAGAATGCACAGGGCTCTGGATATTCTGGGAATTGCTCCGGACCGGGTTCCCAGTGTTCAGATCGTCGGCACCAACGGCAAGGGTTCAACCGCCTGTTTCCTGGAAAGCCTGGCAAGGGCTAACGGGCTGAAAACAGGCCTTTATACTTCTCCGCACCTGGTCAGTGTCAGGGAAAGAATCAGAATTAACAGACAGCTTGTATCTGAAGAGACCTGGGTTGGCGCGGCAAACCATCTTCTAAAACACTGTCAGAAGCTTAAGTTGACTTACTTTGAACTTCTGACTGTAATGGCTGTTTACATGTTTGTTCAGGAAGAAGTTGACCTGGCCATTATGGAGGCCGGACTTGGAGGAAGATATGACGCCACGTCGGCTTTAACCCCGGTTATGAACGTGTTTACGCCGGTGGCCCTTGACCATATTCCTGTTCTGGGCAATACCCTGGAAGAGATTGCCCGGGATAAGTCCATGGCCATGAAGCAGGGGCCGGTTGTTGTGGCCAGACAGACACCGGCGGTCATGGGCATTTTCAATTCCAGGGCCGGAGATGTGGGAGCCGATGTATACCCTGTAGAGGATT
>JAWOGL010000238.1:0-3681 GCA_046496945.1 Desulfonatronovibrio sp. | reverse complement strand
ATGCCTTCCGCCCTGTCATTTAATCTGACCAATAAATTTTACAACTGGGCTTATGAATCAGAGCCCGAACCATTCATGCACAACCGCCGCATAGCCCAGCCCGGAGGCAAAGTATTCGGCGGGTCAAGCTCCATAAACGGCATGATCCATATCCGGGACAATGCCTTGGATTATGAAAAATGGGGCGCCATGGAAGGTCTGGAAAACTGGGACTATGCCCATTGCCTGCCCTATTTCAAACAAATGGAATACAGACTGAAAGGGGCTGATGAGTATCAGGGCAATTGCGGCAACCAGTACCTGACCACCCCTGAATGCGATAATCCTCTGTTTGACGCCTTTTTCAAGGCGGTCCAGCAGGCAGGACATCCTCTGACCAAAGACGTCAACGGATATCAGCAGGAAGGTTTCTCCAAGTTCGAAAGCACCACCTACCGCAGCAGGCGCTGGAGTACGGCCAGAGGATATCTGCATCCGGCCATGCACCGCTCAAACCTCAAGGTAATGACCAGGGCCATGTCCACCAGGATACTTTTCAGAGGAACAAGAGCTGTGGGCGTGGAGTACATGAAAGGCAAAAACAAATACACAGCCAGGGGCGCGCAGATAATCTGCTGCGGCGGGGCCATCAATTCTCCTCAGCTTCTGCAGCTTTCCGGAATCGGCAATGCTGACGAACTCAAAGCCCTGGACATCCCGGTGGTGAAAAACCTGCCAGGAGTAGGCGAAAACCTCAAAGACCACCTGGAAACTTATATCCAATGCGCCGCCAAGAAGCCGGTAAGTCTTTATCCGGCCCTGAAGCCCTGGAACATGCCCAAAATAGGCCTGCAATGGCTCTTTGCCAAAAAAGGCATCGGTGCCAGCAACCATTTTGAGGCGGGAGGATTTATCCGCAGCAATAAATATGTGGAATATCCCAACCTCCAGTTCCATTTTCTGCCCATTGCCATTCGCTACGACGGTTCAGCTCCCAGCGCTGGACACGGTTTTCAGCTCCACGTTGGACCAATGTACAGCGACGCCAAGGGACACGTGAAAATTACCTCCAGCGATCCCACAAAGTATCCAAAGATTCTGTTCAACTACCTGTCTACTGAAAAAGACCGTAAGGAATGGGTGGAGGCAATCAGGTGTTCAAGAGAGATATTCAATCAGAAAGCCTTTGACGAACTCCGGGACAGGGAATTGTCGCCTGGTCCGGACATTGAAACCGATGAACAGATCCTGGACTTTGTGGCCAGAGAAGGTGAAAGCGCCTACCATCCCAGCTGCACCTGCAAAATGGGCTATGATGAATTGTCTGTTGTAGACAGCGAGCTCAAGGTGCACGGAGTGGAAAACCTGAGAGTGGTGGATGCTTCTGTAATGCCCGAGATCACCAACGGAAACATCTGCGCCCCGGTGCTTATGATCGCTGAAAAAGCGGCTGACATCATCCTGGGCAATGCCCCGCTGCCTGCCTCAGACCTGGATTTTTACAGAAAAGACCAGGATTAAAGGCGCAAGGTACAAGGAACAAGGGGCAAGGGGCAAGGGGCAAGGGAAAAACCTGAAGAAGGAAGAAAGATATATTACCACAGAGCTCACAGAGAACACAGAGTCAGGTAAATTAAAACTAACATAGTCTTCTCTCGGCTCTGCGTTCTCTGTAGTGAATACCTGGTTCTTATCGCACCTATGCTCTGCGGTCATTAATGGACGCGGAGCGTCCCAAAGATGTTCCAACGCAGAGCGCAGGAACAATAAGTAATTCTTTATCGCTCCTGCGCTCTGCGTGGGAGCGGATTTTGACCGCTCTGCGGTCACTAATGGACGCGGAGCGTCCGGAAGATATTCCCGCGCAAAGCGTAGGAACAATAAGAAAATCTTCTCTTGGCTCAGCGTTCTCTGTGTTCTCTGTGGTGAACACCTGTTTTCAGGCGCAGCCCACAGGAACAACAAGAAAATTACAGTTATCTCATTATAACTGATTTCCAATTTTTTCTAACTGTCAACCATCAACAAAGGAGTATCAAGATGGGAAAGAAATTAACCGGACTAATGGTAATGGCCTTTTTTTTATTAACCATAACCCTGGGGTCCAAAGCCATGGCCTCGGATGATGTCCGCTTTGTGTACGTGCCCTGGACCTGTGTAACCGTAAAGACCGAAGTGGCTGAGTTTATTATGGATAAACTCGGGTACGATGCTTCCAGCATGATGCTTTCAGTTCCCATTGCCTACCAGGCCCTGGCAACTGATGAAGCTGATGTATTCCTGGGTAATTGGATGCCCACAATGAGCGGTATTGCCGAGCCTCATTTTGAAAGCGGAAAAGTTGAAAAGCTTAACCCCATCATGAAAAACGCCAAATACACCCTGGCGGTTCCTTCATATGTCTACGAAGGAGGCCTTCAGCATTTTGAAGACATTGCCAAATTCGGCGACAAGCTTGACTACAAGATATACGGCATAGAAGAAGGCAATGACGGAAATGAAGTCATTGAAAATATGATCAAGGAAGACATGTTCGGTCTGGGCGATTTTGAGCTGATTCCATCCAGTGAGACCGGAATGCTTTCTCAGGTTCAGAGTTATGCCAGAAACAAGCAGTGGATTGTTTTTCTGGGCTGGTCACCGCATTGGATGAACAAAGCCATTGACATGGAATATCTCAAAGGAAGCGATGAGAATACCTTTGGAGAAAACAACGGCACTGCCACTGTGTATATCAATGCCAGGGAAGGGTTTGTTGAGGAACAGCCCAACATAGGTAAATTCCTGGAAAACTACCTGGTCCCCATTGATATGGTTAACGAAGCCATGAACATGCTCCATGAAGACGATAGCATGGAACACCTGGACGCAGGACTTATCTGGCTCAGAGAAAATCCTGAAGTCTACAGAGGATGGATGGAAGGCGTAACCACTGCCGACGGTGAACCCGCGCTGCCGGTTATTGAAAAGGCCATAGCCAAGTAAAGAGTAACAATGAAAACAGGGACTGATTCACTCGGATTATCAGTCCCTGTTTTTTATGCTCAAAGCTCTCAAACAGATATTTCAATTTCTGTAAACTTAACAGGTTGTTGAAAATCTCCCAATTGGCTTTGTCGTTATAAGTTTAGTTCAACGTTCAACGTTGAATGTTCAACGTTGAAAAGTAATAAAAAAATGATTCCGGGAACTTTTTTTGCTGTTTATCCGGCACCCACTTAGGACGCCACTAAAGACTTATGCCGGGATAATACTCACTCAAGTGGGTGCCGGACTGTCGCTTGGAATTTTTGAACAACCTGCCTTGGTAAGGACTTTTTCACGCTGTTAAACGAAATCAACCATCAAGCCCAGGAACTGACAATGGAAACGCTCAGACCCAAAAAATTTATTCGCACCCACTTCGACCTGTGCACCGTCTTTGATCTCACGGTGGCCTTGAGCTCTTTTGATAAACTACGGAAGCGGTCGGCGATCTCTTCTATCTCATCCATTTTTTCGTACCCCCCCATCAGCCGAGTCGCTGGAGTCGGTCCCGCGCCGACGCGAGCGCATCAGTGTCCTCGGTCCGGAGATACTGTCCGATCTCACGAGCCGCCGTGACGAGGTCTGCGGCGGTATCGAGCGGGATCTCGCCCTGTAAGGCGTCGGCACGTTTGAGTTGATCTCGGAGCGTGCCGAGCGTCTTGGAGGCTTCGGGGT
>JAWOGL010000203.1:0-5403 GCA_046496945.1 Desulfonatronovibrio sp. | reverse complement strand
TCCCTGATATGCTTCTTTACGCAGCTCATAAGAATGTTGGAGCAACTGAAAAGGGTGCGTCTTTTATGGGTGATAATGTAAAAATTTCTTTTAATGTCAAGCCCGGGAATATTCAAAACATCAAGTTCACCCGAATTCACGTATTTCTGCGCTGCCAGTTTGGAAGTTACACCTACGCCTGCCCCGGCCAGTACGCATCTTACAAGGGCTTCTGTGGACTGAACCAGGGTTGACACCTTTAAATCCTTAAGTGAGATTCCGATATCAGTCATGGCATTTTCAAAGGCCTGTCTGGTGCCTGAACCTTTTTCACGCAAAACCCAGGGCATTTTTTTTAAATCTGCGGGATATTTGTCAACGGGCAGGCTTAGATTGAGATCCGGACTTGAGATCACATATAAAACATCCTTCATCAAAAGTTCATGTTCAAGATCAAAATGATCCACAAATCCTCCGACTATTCCAAAATCCAGCTCGCCGGATAAAACATCCTGACAGATCTTAATTGAATCGCCAATACGTAAATCCACGCATACCTGGGAATATTTCCTGCGAAAATCAGATAAAACCGCGGGCAGCAGATAATTGGAAGGAATGGTGCTGCCGCCGACAATTACCTGACCGCAAACCTCATTTTTAAGATCATGAATATCAGCTTTGGTCTCTTCCATAACCTTGAACATCTTTTGCACGCCTGCGTGCAGGATCTCCCCGGCCTGAGTGGGCATAACCGTCCTGCCTATCCGGTCAAAGAGTTTAACGTCCAGTTCATTTTCCAGACTCTGGACATGGGTGCTGATTGTAGGCTGAGACAAAAAAAGATCTTTTCCAGCCTTGGAAAAACTCTGCCACTCGTAAACCCCTGCAAAAGCCTGCAATTTACGTAAGTCCATTGAGTACACCCATCTTTAAAAAATTAATAATACATATAGCTAAAAGCTATAACAATATACAAAAAAAGGGAGAGAACCTGGTCTCTCCCTTGATAAGTATCTCTAATGCGCTGTCTACTTGCTTTCCTTATCCGGTATTTCCTCTTCCTGTGCACCGCCGGCCTGCTCTGGGTCAACAGCTTCGGTAGATGTATCAGGGGCTGCAGCTTTAGCTTCGGCATCTTCTGTCTGATCAGGCTGGCCTTCTTCACTGGAAGATTCCTGGGAAACAGGCTCTTCAGAAACTTTTGCTTCAGGGCTTTCAGCCGGGACCGGAGGGATTTCCTTCTTTGGTGAAGGCTTTGTCACTGCTGGTTCCGCAGGCTCTGCTGCAGGCAAATCCTTTTGCCCGGCTCCATAGGCGAATTCAATTACTGCCATGGCTGCTGAGTCGCCGACCCTGGGAGCGGCAAATTTTACTACCCGGGTGTATCCGCCCTGCCCACCGGTAAATTTAGGTCCTATCTCATTAAAAAGTTTCTGGACCAGTTTATGGTTTTCCAGAATCTTATAGGCCTGCCTGCGTGCATTAAGATCATTACGAATGGCCAGGGTAATCAATTTGTCCATAATTTTGGACATTTCTTTGGCTTTGGGAACGGTGGTTCTAATTTTTTCGTACACTATCAAGGATTTAGCCATGTTCCTGAACATGGCTTTTCTGTGCTCCCATGTACGACCAAGTTTTTTTCCTGATTTTCTATGTCTCATCTTCTTCTTTCCTTTTTTGCCATTCTTGATATTTTTGCTCAAAGTTATCAAGCTGCATGCCAAAGCTGAAGCCCATGCCTTCAATGACTCGCCTGATATCTTCCAGAGATTTTCTGCCAAAATTTTTGGTTTTCAGCAAATCATTTTCTGTATTCTGTACTAACTCACCTACCAGACGGATACCTGCATTGCGAAGACAATTGCTGGCTCTTACCGGAAGTTCAAGTTCTTCGATGGTCTTAAAAAGATTTTCATCCAGTTCGTCGCCATCTTTAGTGTTGGGTATAAAAACATCTGCTTCATCTTCATCAAAATTAATAAACACTGACATCTGGTCTTTAAGAATTTTAGCACTGTAAGCCAGGGCATCCTCAGGCTTAACTGATCCGTCTGTCCAGACCTCCAGTATAAGCTTGTCATAATTAGTCATCTGTCCAACTCTGGCCTGTTCAACTGTATAGGCAACTTTTTTTACCGGGGAGAAAGAGGAATCTAGATTTATCATTCCAATTTCATCAGTTATGTCTTCGTGCATTTCAGCAGGGACATATCCTTTGCCCATTCGAACTTCCAGTTCTATCACCAGGTCCATGTCCTGAGTAAGAGTCGCTATATGCTGTTCCGGATTCAACACAGAAATATTCTGGTTTCCCTGAATAGCCGACGCAGTGACCACTCCTTTTTCATTGGCTATGAGCTTGATGCGCTGAACTTCATCGGTGGTCATCTTGAAACGGACCAGTTTTAAATTAAGCACAATATCGGTAACATCTTCTACAAGACCGGGTATAGTTGTAAATTCATGCGGGGCATTCTGAATCTTGATAGCTACGATAGCAGCGCCCTGCAAAGAAGAGAGCAAAACCCGGCGAAGAGAGTTGCCAAGCGTAGTGCCGAATCCTCTTTCCAGAGGTTCACATACAAACTTACCATAATTATCCCTGGATTTTGGATCCAGAACCAGCTGTTCAGGCTTGACTAACTTAGCCCAGTTTCTGGTATTAATAAGCTTGTCTTTTGATTGAATTATCATTTCAGCACCTTTGTTCTGATATATATCTATTTAGGCTTTACGCCGTCTTTGGCATAATGCCCTGTCCTGATTACTTGGAGTAAAGCTCAACTATGAGCTGTTCATTTATGGGGAAGGTAATATCATCCCTAACCGGTAAGGCCTTAACAGACCCTTTAAACTCGCTTCCTTCCACTTCTACCCATCCTGGAGCTCCCCGCCTGGCCAGTACTTCCTGAGCTTCCTGGAAAAGGAGCATCTTTTTGCTTTTTTCGGCAACAGCCACAACATCTCCCACTCTGACTATAAAAGAAGGTATGTTGACTCTTTTGCCGTTGATTGTGATATGACCATGACGGACTAGTTGTCTGGCCTGAACTCTGGAATTAGAAAATCCCAGCCTGTACACTACATTATCAAGTCTTCTTTCCAGAAGTTCCAGGAGATTTTCACCGGTTGCGCCTTTTCTGGAATCCGCCATATCAAAATATCTGCGAAATTGACCTTCAAGAAGTCCATACATACGGCGAACTTTTTGTTTTTCACGAAGCTGAATCGCGTAATCACTGGATTTTTTTCTGGCGCGTCCCTGCTCTCCCGGGGGGTAAGCACGGCGCTCATAAGCGCATTTGTCTGTATAGCAACGATCGCCTTTGAGAAAAAGCTTGGTTCCTTCTCTACGGCAGATTCTGCATTTGGAATCGGTATATCTGGCCAATTTAAAACCTCCTAATTATACTCTTCTTCTTTTGGGGGGACGGCAACCATTGTGCGGAATGGGAGTGATGTCTCTAATGAAAGAAACTTTGAATCCGGCAATGTTTATTGCGCGCATCGCTGATTCACGTCCAGACCCGGGTCCTTTTACCAGGATACCGACGGTTTTCATCCCATTATCCTGAGCTAGTTTAGCTGCTGTTTCAGCTGCTTTTTGAGCTGCAAAGGGGGTGCTTTTGCGCGATCCCTTAAAGCCCGACATCCCTGAACTGGACCAGCTGACCACGTTTCCAGCCATATCAGTAATGGTTATCATGGTATTATTAAATGTGGCGTTAATGTGAACGATACCCGTGGGGATGTTCTTTTTTTCTTTTTTCTTCTTAATTTTCTTGGGCTTAGCCATCTAATATCTCCGATGATTATTTCTTTTTCTTGACGGTTGTTCTTCTTGGACCTTTTCTGGTACGGGCATTAGTATGAGTTCTCTGACCTCTGGAAGGCAAGGACCTTCTATGCCTCAGGCCTCGATAACATCCTATATCCATCAGCCTTTTTATATTGGCTGTTAATTCACGTCGAAGATCCCCTTCCACTTTATAGGTATTCTCAAGTTCAGTTCTGACTGCATTGACTTCATCCGAAGAAAGCTCATCAGTTTTTTTGGTCCAGTCTACACCCGTGCTGTCCAGAATTTTGAGAGCGGTAGTCCTTCCAATTCCGTAGATATAGGTTAAAGCTATTCCTATCTTCTTATTCCTGGGTAAATCAACTCCAGCTATACGTGCCATTTTTCCCCCACTTAACTATCCTTGCCTTTGTTTATGACGCGGGTTTTCACAGATTATTCTCAAAACACCTCTGCGCCTGATGATTTTGCATTTGGCGCACATCTTTTTTACTGATGGTCTTACCTTCATAATATCTATCTCCTGAAAAACCTAGTTTGATGTACTCAAAATCTCCGGGCCATTCCTGGTAACAGCCACGGTATGTTCGAAATGAGCAGCCAGGCTGTTATCCTTGGTTCGAGCGGTCCAACGGTCAGGCATGATCACTACCTGGTCAGATCCAAGGGAAAACATGGGCTCAATAGCAACAACCATCCCTGTCTTCAAAACTATTCTTTTTGCTCCCCTGGGAACAAAATTAGGCAGCTCAGGCTTTTCATGAAGGCTGGCTCCTATTCCATGTCCGACAAATCTTTTGATTATTGAACAATTGTTGGATTTGGCAAACGACTCGATTGCTGCTGAAATATCATAAATATTATTACCCGGAACCGCCTGTTCTATACCTTTGTGCAAGGCCTGTCTGGTAACATTCATCAGGTTCTCTGCTTCACTGCTTATAGGACCTACTGCAAAGGTCCTTGCAGAATCCCCAAAAAAACCTTTATGCTGCACTCCCATATCAACGCTCAGTATATCGCCCTGTTCAAGTTTGGTAAATCCTGGATTCAAGTACACTTCAGTGCTGTTTGGTGCTGGTGCATTTGGCTACGGCGAGGGCAACCCCGAGGTTCCGGTAGAGATCGAGCGTTACGCAGATCAGGGTGACGGCGGCGGCGTTGAGACGCTGTGGGTTCGCAACACCTGGATTCTGCATCCGTTCGGCTTCCAGGCCACTGGTACGCCTTCAGGCGTTTCCTTCACGCAGTCAGAGCTTGCCAGCGCAAGCAACATCGACCGCGTAATTGAGCGGAAGAACATCCCGCTCGCATTCCTCATCACCAACTAAACCGAAAGGTAGGTGATCCGGCCTCGCCCCCAAAGCAAAAGCGGCGGGGGCTGGCCCCTTACAACATAAAGGATTTCAAACATGGCTAACAAAGATGGCCTAGAGCCAAACAAGCCAATCGACTTTGAAACCCTCCAGCGCGTAAAACGCGCCCAGCGAGAGGCTGCTAAAGATGCCAAAGCGAAACCCAAAGGTAAGACCCGACGCGGAAGTGCCCGGACTGAGGACGTTCGCGAGGCCGGGGAGTCTAGCGTTTCGAGCGTACTACGCTCAACAGCGCAGGAAGGATCG
>JAWOGL010000081.1:0-21526 GCA_046496945.1 Desulfonatronovibrio sp. | reverse complement strand
TAAACAAGGCATCCGCGTCTTTCAGATAAAGAGCGGTAAAAGAGCCGAGAAAATCAGGTCGAACTATTTTTTTAGCGGCGGACTCCACAGGGCTGGATGCCTGGCCATCATTTTTAATAATCAGCCCGGTTGAATCAGCGGTACTTGAATCCGGAAAAGAATAAAGCAGTTTTATGGATTCTGCCTGCTGTTTGTCCACGTTGAGGTTGTCCATGACCGCCCTGACTATGGCCTGAGTCTCCTGGTTGTCTGAAGCAAGCGAGGCTGGATACAAATAATAAACTGCAAAGGTATACTGATCCAGAAGGGGAATTTTTGAAGAAATGGTGGAGGAAATCCTTTGAATAAGCTCAATTTTCCGGGGCTGGCCGGTTGATTCCTGTAAAGATAAAGCTTCCTGGTACAGGGAGGCATAATCGTCAATATTCCAGATTTTCAGATGGGCGCGAAGATACATCTCCAGGCTTTCCCTGACATGTCCTCGCCTGTCTTCGGGCAAAGATGATGCCAGAACAGCGAACAGGTTGATAACCGCGTTGAGTATGATTTCTGTCATGGCCGCCATTGTTTCTTCCCGGGCTAAATGATCATAACTGGTTGTTGAATAAGGACTTTTTCATGCTGTTAACCCTGGAGTCTGTAAAGGGATAGGTAGAAAAATACGTTTTACAGTTCCAGGCCGGGAATGACAGGAAATTTACCCGGGTCTGAAGAGTGCAGAAATTATTTCCTGCGGATAAAAGTGTTTTCCCGGATCAGTTCATGGTCACAGCAAAATACCGCGTTCATGCCGGAATGGGCTGTTTGGGTTTTTTGTCCGGCCTGGTTTTCCAGGGAATAATTCCCTTTGGAAATTGAAGGACGCCTGAGACCGGGAAGGACTAATTCCACATCCATTGAGCAGGGCCATTTTTCCTTGATCTGGATCAGCCATTTGTTGCTGCCTGTTTTCTGCAGGATCCTGGCCAGAATTTTTTTGTTATTGACAGGATTTTTCCACGGATTTGTAAACAAAAGTTTGTTCTTCAGAAAGAAACCCGTGCCCATGGGCCTGGTGTTGATGAGGGAAAGTTCTTCCAGATACCTGGCCGGACGGAATTTTTTCCGGGCAAAGTCGTCCAGGGCTGTGCGGTATACATCATTTACAATGGCCAGGTAGGAAACGCTTTTGGTTCTACCTTCGATTTTCAGGGAATGAATACTGTTGTTTACCAGCCATGGTATATACTTGACCAGGCAGAGATCCTCGGCGCTGAATATTCTGGAGTAGCTTTCTCCCTGTTCCACGCTCCACACTGGAAAGCCTGGTCTGGTTTTTTCCTCAAGGTCAAGCAGATGAGGCTTGTAATCATACCTGCACGGGTGCGCGCAAAGACCCTGGTTGGCTGAGCGCTTGTTTAGATAGGCACTTAGGAAACAGCGTCCTGAAATGGCCATGCACATGGCTCCGTGGACAAACAGTTCCAGCTCAATGTCTCTGACGCTCCGGCTTATGGTCCGGATATCTTTCAAGTCCAGTTCCCGGGAGAGATTTACCCTTTTTATTCCCTGTTCTTTCCAGAATTCTATGGAGCTGGTATTACAGGTGTTGGCCTGAGTGCTTAAATGCAGGTTCAGTTGAGGAGCTTTTTTCCGGACCAGATGCACAACCCCGGGATCGGCAACTATAAGTCCGTCAGGATTAAGTCTTGATACAAGATCTATCTGTGCTTCCACCAGGGGGAGGTCTTTTTGCAGGGGCAGGGCGTTGAGGCAGTAGTATATTCTGGAGCCATGCTTTCCGGCCAGGTTTACGGCTGCGCCCAGTTCGCCGGAAGAGAATCCTCTGGCCTTGGATCTGAGATTGAGTTCATTGCCGCCCAGATACACGGCATCCGCTCCGTAGGTCAGGGCGGTCTGAAGGTGGTCCATGCTGCCTGCCGGACATAACAGTTCCGGCAATTCAGGCTTCATACCTTGAGGCCCTGCTGTATTCTCTTGTTTTTTATAGCCTGGAGCAGGGAATAGGGCAGGTTGAGCTTGCCGCGGCCTTTTCCCAGTTTTATGTGCGGTTTGACCGAGCCGTGAAAATCCGAGCCACCACTTGGAAGCAGATCCAGTTCCGCGCACAGGGAGGAATAAAATCTGGACTGTTCCGGGGTATGTTCGGGATAGAAAACTTCCATGCCGTCCAGCCCCATATCCTTCAGCCGGTAAAGTTCTTTTCTCAGTTCATCGTGCTGGAGATTTAGAGAAAAAGGATGAGCCAGGATAACAGTGGCCTGCTCATCCTTGAGAATGGATATGGCTTTTTCCGGATTGAATTTTTCTTTGGGCACATAGGCCTTGCCGCCCGGCCCCAGATATCTGTCAAAGGCTTCCTGGACAGATGAGACAGCCCCTTTGTTCATGAGAATTCTGCAAATGTGAGGCCTTCCAATGGAAGCATCTCCGGCCAGGTTCCGGACTTCTTCATAGGTGATGGCTATTCCATGACCCTGCAGTTTTTCAATGATGATTTCATTGCGGGCGTTTCTTTTGTTCCGCAATTCAAGCAGGGAGCGGTTAAGTCTGGGAGCATCCGGTTCCAGCCACAATCCTACAATATGCATGACTCCCTGGAATTCAACACTGAGTTCACAGCCCGGGATCACCTCCATATCCATTTCATTGGCGGCGTTCAGGGCTTCATTAAGGCCGCCGGTAGTATCATGGTCAGTAAGGGCAATGGCTTTCAGATTTATATTCCTGGCCAGCCTTACCAGTTCAAACGGAGTATAGGTTCCGTCTGACGCTGTGGAATGGGTGTGTAAATCAATTTCTGACATGGTTTTACCTGAAAGTGTCCAGAGACCTGGGAAATATGTCTTTTTTGTTCCGATCCTTTTACAGGAATATAATCTGTAAATCAGGAGGGAAGTGGAAGATACTGCGGCTTTTGATTATTTGAAGCGATAGGTTATTCTTCCGCGGGTAAGATCGTAAGGGGAAAGTTCTACTTTTACCCGGTCGCCCGGGAGTATTCGAATATAAAACTTGCGCATTTTTCCTGAAATATGACCCAGCACTTCGTGCCCGTTATCCAGTTTGACTTTAAACATGGCGTTGGGCAAGGCTTCTTCAACCGTACCTTCTACCTCAATAGCTTCTTCTTTGGCCATAAAAACTCCTTATGAGAATTGTTTTCCTCTTAATCCTGAAACAGTTACGATGACATGTTGATTTTGTCAAGGACGGAAAAGGTTTAGTAGCGTGTTGAAAAAGTCCTTATCAGGCTGGCTGTTCAAAAATTCCAAGCGACAGTCCGGCACCCACTTAGGACACCACTAAAGACTTATGCCGGGATAATGCTTACTTAAGTGGGTGCCGGATAAACAACAAAAAAAGTTCAAGATTGCAGCGTATTTAGGATACGTAAAAGTTTGAACTTTTTGCAGCGACAAAGCCAATTGGGAGATTTTCAGCAGCCAGTTAGGAATCTGATTTCGCGCTGTGTATTGACCTTTCCAAGTTAGACTTTACTCCCGAAGTATAATTTATTACCTGTCTGGGATATTGTACTGATGAAATAAGACAGGTATGTCCGGTCTTTACCCGTTGCCGTTCAGATATTCTGGCAACGCAGCAAGCTGACCCGAGAAATTAGTTAAATTTAAGGAGATTGCCCAAATGGACGAAATCAAGATTCATCTTTCTGAAAAGGATATGCCCCGAAAGTGGTATAATGTTTTGCCTGAACTGACTGATCCTCTTGCTCCCCCGCTTGATCCCGAAACCAAGGAGCCTCTTTCTCCGGAAAAGCTGGAGACCATATTTCCCAAATCGTTAATTGAGCAGGAAATGTCCGGCAAGACATGGGTTGATATTCCTGAGCCTATTCTGGAGATATATAAACTTTACCGGCCCTCACCCCTGGTAAGGGCCAGGAGACTGGAGCAGGCTATCGGCACCAAAGCCAAAATTTATTACAAGGATGAATCCGTTTCTCCGGCAGGTTCCCATAAGCCCAATACTGCTATTGCCCAAGCCTATTACAACAAGCAGGAAGGGGTGAAGCGGCTGTCCACTGAAACCGGGGCCGGGCAATGGGGCACAGCCCTTTCCTTTGCCTGCAAAATGTTTGATATGCGCTGTACCGTGTATATGGTTCGCTGCAGTTATGATCAAAAACCCTACCGGGGGATAATTATCCGTACCTATGGAGGGGAAATATTCCCCTCTCCATCCGCTGAAACCAGCATTGGCCGGAAGATACTGGAGAAAGACCCTGACTCCGGCGGCAGTCTGGGCCTGGCTATCTCAGAGGCGGTGGAAGATGCCGCTTCTCATAAGGACACCAATTACGCCCTGGGCAGCGTGCTGAACCATGTTATCCTGCATCAGACCATAACCGGCCTTGAGGTTCAAAAACAGCTGGAAATCGCCGGGGACAAGCCGGATATTCTGGTCGGATGCGTGGGCGGCGGGAGCAACTTCGGAGGTCTTGTCCTTCCCTATATGCCCCAGAAAATGAGCGGGGAAAATATCCGGTTTGTTGCTGTGGAACCTCAGGCCTGCCCTACTCTGACCAAGGGCCGGTTCGCCTATGACTTTGGCGATATGGCCAGGCAGACTCCGCTCCTGAAGATGTATACTCTGGGCCATGCATATTTCCCACCTCCTATTCATGCCGGAGGTTTGCGTTACCACGGAGAGTCCCCCATTGTATCCCATATAGCCAAGCATGGGTATGTGGAACCCAGGGCCTATTTTCAGAATGAGGTCTTTGACGCTGCCAGGCTTTTTATGCAGACCGAAGGGTTTCTGCCCGCGCCCGAGACTTCTCATGCCATCAAGGCCACCATTGATCTGGCCAGGGAGGCTGAACCGGGTCAGGTAATAGTTTTTCTTTATTCAGGGCATGGACTGCTGGATCTTGGGTCTTATGATGCATATCTTAAAGGCGCTCTCAAGGATAAGGCCTTTTCTGACGATGAAATCGCGGAAGCGCTTAAGGCCTGTCCAAGCATTGGTTAACGTCGCGGCATCAAGGAACTCCTGTTGATTGCAGATCTCAACAGTAGAATTTTAAATACCCAAGGAGACGTATTATGATTGATCTTTTTAAAAAAGGTTTTTTTACAGGACTGGGCCTGGTGGTCATTACTGCCGAGGAAGTTGAAAAAAGGATTAACAGCCTGGTGGAAAAGGGCAGGCTGTCAGCTGAAGAAGGCGAAAACATCGTCAAAGAGTTTATTCAGAAAAGTGAAGACCAGCAGGACTTGGTTCAGCAGTGGATTTCCAAAAACATCAAATCCACTATGGAATCTTTTGATGTTGCCGGAAAAGAGCATCTGGAAAACGTGGAAGCAAGGGTGGCCAGCCTGGAAGACCGCATATCCGTGCTTGAAACCTTGCGCATGGAAAAAGAAAAAAACTCTGATTAACCGGTTCTCATCCGGAATGTCAGGCCTTCCGGATGAGAACTGCTGGATACATTCATCCTTCAGAAATTGAACGGAATAATAAATGGATATTAAGGCTATTGCTCATCTGGGTCGTTTCCGCGAGATAGTTTCCACCCTTGTCAAATATGGATTTGATGATGTTGTGGACCGTATGGGCCTGCCGGGGCGCAAGTATCTGGAAAGAATCCGTTTTCACGATACCCATCTTGGTACCTGGGAGCGCATGCGCATGGTCCTGGAAGAGCTGGGCCCCACTTTTATCAAATGCGGACAGATTCTTTCCCAGCGCGCGGATCTTCTGCCTAAAGGTCTTCTGGATGAACTGCGCAAGCTTCAGGACGACGTACCTCCGGAGACTTTCCCGGACATCAAAAAGGTTATTGAAGACAGCTTTAAGGTGCCTCTGGCTGCTGTTTTTTCCGAGTTTGAGGAAAAGCCCCTGGCAGCTGCGTCTCTGGCTCAGGTTCACAGGGCCAGGCTGAAAAAAGGAGGCCAGGAGGTGGCTGTTAAAGTGCAGCGACCCGGCATCACCGATACCATTAAAAACGACATGGATATCCTGGAAAAGATAGCTGTGCAGCTTGATGGCCGCATGGAATCATTCAAGGTGTACAATCTGCCTCAGCTTGTTCAGAGAATTCGTAAACTTATGCTCCAGGAAGTTAATTTTGTCCGGGAAATGAGAACCATGCAGGTGGTACAGACCACAGTAAAAGACGAGTCCGGAATTTTCGTGCCCGGGACATATCCTGATTATTGCAGTTACGTGGTAATAACCATGGAGTTGTCCAGAGGCAGCAAAATGAAGGATGTGGATATTGCCTCTCTCAAAAATCGGGCTACCCTGGCTAAAAGGGGGCTTTCCCTTTCCCTGAGACAGGTTCTGGAACACGGCTTTTTCCATGCTGATCCGCATCCCGGCAATTTTCTCATTGATGAGGATGAAAATCTGATTCTGCTGGATTGGGGCATGGTAGGACGGCTTACCGACAAGGTTCGTTTCGAACTTGTTGATCTTATATCCGCGGTTGTTGATAATGATGTGGAAATAATCACGGATATTCTGCTGGGTTTTACCATAGGCAAGGAAAATGTGAACCGGGACATCCTTCAGAATGAAGTACTGGAAGTAATCAGCCTGTTTACCAGGATGCCTCTTAAAGAAGTAAATCTTGGACAACTGCTTATTGAACTTACCTCCATACTGCGGGCCCATGGCAGAATCCTGACCACTGATCTTTCCATCATGATTAAAGCCCTTATTACGGCTGAAGGAACAGCCAGGCTGCTCTATCCTGATCTTGACGTTATCGGTGAAGCAGAGCCCCTGGTGAAGAGACTCAGCAGGAGCCGGTTCAGTCCTTCCAGTCTGCTGAAGGTTACCCAGAGAAATATCAGATATTTTTTCCGTTTTCAGCATGAATTTCCCAGACAGGCCCTGGGTATTGTCAGCAAGCTGGATAAAGGCGAACTGGCCATCCGGTTTCGTCACGAGAATCTTGAGGATCTGCAGTCCACCATGGAACGGGTGGTCAATCGTCTGGTGGTGGGCATAGTAACCGGCGCGCTTTTTCTGGGTTCAAGCATGATCATCCTGGCGGACACCGGCCCCAGACTCTGGGGATATCCCACCCTTGGAGTACTGGGATATATAATAGGACTGTTTATGGTGTTCAGGCTTCTTCTGGCTATGCACAGATCCAGGAAGAGACGCTGACGTCTTTAACAGGCTGTTTAATGTCCGAGCACAGTATGCCCGAATAATTCCTGTTTTATTGGTAACTATTCAGCAAGATCGAATAAGAAGACCTGGACCCCGGATCTGGTCCGGGGTGACGGTTAAAGCAGGCAGTTGTCCTTTTCCGTCATTCCGGCGAACGCCGGAATCCAGTGTGGTTGAATAGCCATTCACCATGCTATGAGCTCAGCCTGGATTCAAATTTGTTTTCTGTTGCTGCAAACTCCCAGCATGAGCCCGTAAGTCAAAACCATTAATTTATTCAAGTAGCCCAAAGGCTTTCCCTGTCCATGATTTTGACTAACGGGCTCAGGGCTGGTCAAACAAGCAGCAATGGCGAAAACAAATCAGAATCCAGGCTTTATATGAAAGCAGAAAAATGTGGTGAACAGATACCTTTTATTAAAAATCGTACATGTTCAAAATGATGGTTGACCGGGTAATCTGCCCCATGAGGATATTCTTCTCCACCACCGGCAGAAAACCTGCTTCTGAACCGGACATGAGCTCCAGGGCTTCACGAAGAGGCTGACTGGGTTTAACAGTGACTATTTGTCTGCGCATCATGGAAGTGACAGACCGATCCCACTGCCGCTCACTGCCTATTTTTGAAAACTGGTTTGCTTCCAGAACTCCTGATAATACGCGGTTGTCATCCACAACCAGGACTGCATTCTGACCGGCCTCATCCATCATCTTTTTTGCCTGGCGCAGGGTATCTCCGGGAGACAGATATTTTTTTACCGGGGACATGGCGCTGCCAACTGTCTGTTCCTTGATATCAGAGTGTTCAATGAGTTTAACCACCTGTTCACGGGCTTCTTTTACCCCGGCCCTGATAACCGCTGAACCGGCTCCGGGATGACCTCCCCCGCCCAGTTTGCGCATAATTGCTCCCAGGTCCAGTTCCCTGGCATTGTTTCGACCGATGACTATTGTTTTGGAGGCGCTCATGGGAAATATGCCGAAGGCAGCGTCCAGGCCTTTGATGTCCTTGAATTTGTTGACTACAGTGGGCAACATGTTTAAATTTTTTTCCGCGTTTTGAACACACACCCCGAAACGAAGGCTGCCTGAGGAAAAAGTTTCCGAGGAAGCCAGCATCCTGCTGAATACATCAAGATGGCGTGAGTCAAGGGAGTTGTCCAGATAAGCTGAAACCACATTGAGATCAGCGCCGTTTTCCAGTAGAAAACCGGCCATGTATGCGTCTCTTGCGGTAGTGGAAGGAAAGCACAGGGAACCGGTATCGTCGTATATACCCAGCAGAAAAAGTGTGGCGTGAACTGGAGAAAAAGCGGTATCTCCGGCTTTCATCAGTTCCAGAAGCAGGGTCACTGCAGCCCCTACCTCTTCTTTGTGTACCTGGCCGGCATCTATATTGCCCGGGGACATATGATGGTCCCAGATAATTATTTCCGGGTCA
This sequence comes from Desulfonatronovibrio sp., assembly GCA_046496945.1. GTDB lineage: Bacteria > Desulfobacterota > Desulfovibrionia > Desulfovibrionales > Desulfonatronovibrionaceae > Desulfonatronovibrio. Next base: position 12,936 of record JAWOGL010000081.1, on the reverse strand, counting down.
GCGCGGAAAATATCTTTTTTTATATTGTCCAGGCGTTCCCAGTTGGAAGTATCCGTTATAACAAGTTTTGACACGTCTGAAAGGTCCATCTGCTTTCTGGATCTTATCTGAAGAAGATCCCGGTGAACCGCTAAAAAGTCTCTGACCCGGGGCGATACCTGTGAGGGAAGCACCCGCTGTGCTCCGGGATACAGAAAAGAAGCGGCTATCATGGATGCCAGGGCGTCAAAATCAGTATTGGTATGGCTGGTTACAATAATCATAAGCTGTAATAGGTATTTCCAGACCTGCCTGGTAAGGACTTTTTCAACACGCTGTTAACCTGTTAGTTTGCCAGAGTATTTTTGGCGGAGTAGAAATTTTTATGAGTTCACATCAATATTTAAGAAAACCTGAGTGGCTCAGGGTCAAACTTCCCAGCACTGCGGATTTTTCCAGGGTGGATAAAGATCTGGAAAATCTGCGCCTGAACACGGTCTGCAGGAGCGCAAACTGCCCTAACATATTTGAGTGTTTCAGCAGGAAAGTGGCTACGTTCTTGATCCTTGGAAATGTTTGTACCAGAAACTGCCGTTTTTGCAATGTGACCAGCGGCCCCCCTGAAATCGTTGATCCCCGTGAACCTGAGAGAATTTCAGAAGCGGTGTCAAAGCTCGGGCTGAAGCACGTGGTGATAACCTCGGTGACCAGAGATGACCTGGAAGACGGAGGGGCTGGTCATTTTGCAGAAGTTTTAAGCACTTTGAAGAAAGATCATCCAGATTCCACCCTGGAAGTGCTGGTTCCGGATTTTAAGGCGGACAGACAGGCCGTGGATACGGTTCTGCAAGCCGGTCCGGATGTTTACGGACATAACCTTGAAACCGTTCAGCGTCTGTATTCAAAAGTCCGGCCCGGGGCAGACTATACTTCCAGCCTGAATATTCTGAGTTATGCAGGAAGCACTGCGCCTGGTATTCGAATAAAAACCGGGATTATGACCGGCCTGGGAGAAACCGACGATGAAATTATAAAGACAATGGAACATGCAGCAAATCACGGCTGTCAGATGCTGACCATAGGCCAGTACTTAAGGCCGTCAGCAGACAATCTTGCCGTAAGGCGTTACGTGACTCCTGAAAAATTTGCAGAATATGAAAAGGCAGGGGAAAAATTGGGGTTGGTGATGTTTTGCGGACCTCTGGTTCGCAGCAGTTATCATGCTGATGATTTCAGATTGTCAGGGAATTGAGTTTGCTGAAGTTTTTCCGGGTTACTGCACCCGTCCGGATAAATGCTTATGCATTCATCAGGACAAGTGCAGTGAACACAGAAAATTCATGTTCAGTTCAATAAGAAGAAAGACTTTCCGGATGGAAACTGATTATCTTCCGCGATTGGGTCTGCCCCTGTCGCCGCCGCGGCCTCTGGGAGCGGGCCTGGAAGCCGATTCAAGATCGAACTTTTCGCCTCTTTCCTCCATTAATACTGCGGCCCGGCTGAGTCTGACCTTACCCCGGTCGCCGATTTCAATTACCTTGACCTTGAGCTTGTCTCCGATATTGACCACATCGCTTACCTTGTCAATCCGTTTGGTATCCAGCTGGGATATGTGTACCAGACCGTCAACTCCGGGCAGAATTTCTACTACGGCTCCGAAATCAAGGATTCTCTTGACTTCTCCTTCATAATCCTTGCCCAGTTCGGCTTTCTGATTGAAGAAAAGGATCATTTCCCTTGTTTTTTCAAGAATTTCCTGGGTGGGCGAGAAGACCGTAATCTTGCCTGTGTCTTCTATGTCTATGGAAGAACCGGTTTCCGCTGTAATGGCTTTGATGTTCTTGCCTGAAGGTCCGATAACGTCCTTGATCTTGTCGGTGTCTACATAGACCACTTCTGTTTTGGGCGCGAACTTGGAAAGCTCACTCCTGGGTTTGTCCAGGATCTTGTTCATGCTGTCCAGGATGGTTTTCTTGGCTACACTGGCCTGTTCCAGTGCTTTATACATGACCTCAATAGGAATTCCGGGGATTTTAATGTCCATCTGAACGGCAGTGACGCCCTCGTAAGTACCGGCAATCTTGAAGTCCATATCTCCCAGATGATCTTCATCTCCAAGGATGTCCGTGAGGACCAGATATTCATCCTCTTCCCTGATCAGTCCCATGGCAATTCCGGCAACCGGCTGTTTGATGGGAACCCCTGCGTCCATAAGAGACAAGGTGCCGCCGCATACCGTAGCCATGGAAGAAGAACCGTTGCTCTCCATTACTTCGGAAACTATTCTGATGGTAAAAGGGAAATCTTCAGCAGAGGGCAGGATAGGAGTTAAGGCCCTTTCAGCAAGAATACCGTGCCCGATTTCTCTTCTGGATGGTCCTCTGAGAAATTTGGCTTCACCAACGCAATAAGGAGGAAAATTGTAATGGAGCATGAAACTTTTCGTGCTGTCCCCGGTCAGGGTCTCTATGCGCTGCTCATCTGAGCTGCTTCCAAGGGTGGTAACACAAAGTGATTTAGTCTCACCTCGGGCAAATATTGCTGAACCATGAGTCCTGGGCAGAAGTCCCACTTCCATGGTCAACGGTCTGACTGTTGTCAGATCCCGGCCATCAATGCGGGTCTTGCTTTCCAGTATTCTTTCACGGACAATCTTTTTTTCCAGTTCTTCGTATAATTGTCTGGCTCTGGGAAGCTTTTCAGAATCTTCACCCAGCTGTTCCGCGATTGTTTCCTTGAATTTTGCGGAGACTTCTCTTTTGGCGTCTCTTCTTTCCATTTTTTCAGGTATGAAAAGGGCCTTGGACAGGTCTGCCGCAACCAGGTCGGAAACCATTTTTTCCAGTTCCGGGTCTTTTTCAGGTGCAGACGGGATAGTAATCTTATTTACGCCGCAGATTGAACGCAGTTCTTCCTGGGCGTCAATCAGGGGAATGATTTGCTGCTGACCCCAGTTAATGGCGTCGGCGATAAGTTTCTCAGGCAGAAATTCGGTGAATCCTTCGACCATGACCACCCCGTCCCTGGTAGCGGCGACTATCAGGTTAAGATCGCTTTGTTCAAGCAGTTTATGGCTTGGGTTAAGTACGAATTCTTCATCGATATATCCGATTCTGGCTCCGGCAATTGGCCCGGAAAAAGGAATTCTGGAGATATGCAGAGCGGCAGAAGCACCGCTTATGGCCAGCACATCCGGATCATTCTGGGGATCGGCTGAAAGCACAGTGGCTATAACTTGAACTTCATCTTTAAAGGTTTTGGGAAAAAGAGGCCTGATGGGACGATCAATCAGTCTGGAAACAAGTGTTTCCCTGTCGCTGGGACGGCCGATTTCCCTTTTGAAATAGCTTCCGGGTATTCTTCCTGACGCGTAAGACATTTCCTGGTAGTTGACCACCAGGGGAAAATAGCCAGGATCATGCTGCATGGTCTGGGTTACAGCTGTAACCAGAACAACGGTATCTCCACCCCGGACGACAACGGCTCCGTCGGCCTGGTTGGCAAGTTTGCCGGTTTCAAATGTAATTTGCCGGTCTCCAGCGGAAGCGCTGGTTGAGTTGGTTTTAAATGTGTTTTCCATTTTGTTTATCCTTTATACTTAATAGATTGCAGTTGTGAAAAAAATTGACTCAAAACGTGGAAGGAATATCCAGAAAATGCGGCGCAGGCATAAAAGGGCTGGAAAAGGGCGCGGTTTCCTGTTGAGGAAGAAGCGCGCCCTAGATGCTGACTTTACTTTCTAAGGCCCAGACGGGTGATAATTTCCCGGTACCTTTCAACGTCTTTTTTCTTGAGATAACCCAGCAGGTTTCTTCTTTTGCCGACCAGTTTGAGCAGTCCGGTTCTGGAGTGGAAATCCTTTTTATGGGTCTTGAAATGTTCTGTTAGATATTTGATCCTTTCGGTGAGCAGGGCGATCTGCACTTCCGGGGATCCGGTGTCATTTTCATGTTTTTTGTATTCCTGAATAACACCAGCCTTTTCTTCTGGATTCATAACCACAGCGATATCCTCCTTGTTTAATTGTCTTTTAATTTGACCATAAGCCGCGCTTAATGGTCCACATCAGCCTTCCATCCTTTCCTGTCTCAAGTTCTGCCAATGCTTCAGGGTTTCCATCGGGTGAAACCATGAGACCCATTCTGTTTACTTCAGGATCTGTCTCCGGAAGAAGATCAAAATCAATGGGCCTGCCGTTTCTGACCAAAGCCTGCTGGTTCTGGTCCAGAAGGAGCTTCGGCCAGTGCGTGAGGGCCTCAGTAATGGACAGGGAATAGTCCTGCCAATTATCGGCCTGCATCAGCACATCCATCTCTACAGATCTATTCAGACTGAAAGGATGGCTTTGTTCCCGGATGAGTTCTGTCAGCACCGCGCCGCAACCAAATCGTCTCCCCAGGCTGTGGGCCAGGGAACGTACGTAAGCGCCTGCTGAACAGGTTATCCGGAAACTTATCAGGGGGATATCAATATCAATGACATCGGCCCTGAAAATATCTATATTCTTAGTCTTTATCGGTACCTTTTGTCCAGCCCTTTGCAGGGCGTAAAGGGGTTTGCCTTTGTATTTGGCCGCGGAAACCGGAGGGACTTCCTGGGAGGTGATTTTTTCCCAGTCTTTTATGGCCCGGGCTGCTTCATTTTCGGTTATCCCGGAGTAGTCATATTCCGCGGATACTTTTCCCTGGGCGTCATAAGTGTCTGTTTACAGACCCAGGCGCAAGGTGCCTTTATAGGTCTTTCGGCCTTCCATGATGTAGTCAGCAAGTTTGGTGGCCTGTCCGGTCATTACAACCAGGACTCCGGTGGCCATTGGGTCCAATGTCCCTGCGTGACCGATTTTTTTAATCCTGAATTTTCTTTTGATTCTGTTCAGACAGTCAGCAGAAGTGGGGCCTTTGGGTTTGTTGAGGATTATTATTCCGTCTTGCATAGAAACTTTCAGATTTTCATTACGGCTTTAAAGATGTCTGGCCACGACATCAAGAATCCTGTCCCTGGCGTACTCTATGGAGCCTTCAATGGCTCCGCCTGAAGCGTTTTTGTGACCTCCGCCCTGAAGTTCGGCTGCCATGCGCTGAACATCAATGTCTCCGGTTGAACGCAGACTGAATTTTATTCTGCCGGTTTTATCCTCGCGCAGAGATATGGCCACCTCCACACTTTTGACATTGCGGACCGCGTTTACCAGTCCTTCGCAATCATCAGGCCCGGTGTCTGTTTCCTCCATCATTTCTTGAGAGATGGAGACTACTCCCACTCTGTTATTAATAAAGAACAAAGTTTTCTGCATGGCCAGACCATGCAGACGTAATCTGCCGATGGTCCACTGGTTTAAAATGATGGAATTAAGTGTTCCCGGATCAAGTCCGTTTCTGATAATCCGGGCGGAAAGCTCCAGGACTTTGGGAGATGTGTTGCCAAAGGTGAAAAAACCTGTATCAGAAACCAGGGCCAGATAAATACCTTCAGCCAGATAACCATTAATTTTGACCTGGAGATGATCAGCCAGATCAGCGATCATTTCACCAACTGAGGATGCTTTAGTGTCAACCCAGTTGATCTGTCCAAATTCAGGATTACCCTGGTGGTGATCAATATTGATAATCGATTCTGTGGCATTGCCGGAAAGTTCTTTGCCTGACCTTTCAAAATCTCCGCAGTCCAGGACTATCATCCAGGAATGATTGCCCGGCTCATACCTGTTCTCAACCGGAGCAGGCAGAGTAATCCAGTCAAATCTTTCAGGGACCAGGCTCTCATTGAAGATGGAAAACTTTTTGCCCATGGTCTGAAGCAGATGGCCCAGAGCAGACATGGATCCCATTGCATCTCCATCTGGATTGACATGGGAAGTGATTAAAAAGTTGTCATTATTCTTAATTGTCTGCGCTATTTTACTAAGATTTTCCATCGTAAACCATTTCTTCCACAAAGGAATCCCAGGTGAATCTTAATTCAGGAACATAACGCAGTTTCAGGTTTTTTCCCAGATTTGACCTCAAGAACCCAGTGGCTTTTTTTAAACTTTTCTGCAGCTCAGGGCTCTGACCCTGGAAATGTGTGTACAGTATTTCAGCAATGCTAAAATCCTTGTTAAGGCGAACTCCGGTAATTGTCAGAAATTCAAGCCTTGGATCCTGACTTTCCTCGACAATAATTCTGCCGAGTTCCCGCATTATTTCATCGGCCATTCTTGATGAGCGTCTGGTTGTTGAAGCACGCATATCAGACTCCGAAAACTTCCATTTTTACATCCATTATATCTTCGTTGCTTATGGCTTCGATCATGGCCAGTGCTTTGTTCAGCACTTCTTCCACTTTGCTTTTCCGGTTAGCCAGAGTGGTCATACTGATATTCAGATAATCCAGACTGTCCTGAAAATCAGCTTCCGCGACAGCAAGGTTGAACTTGTTTTTAAGCTTCTGTTTGAGACTGCTGCTGATTTTTCTCTTGGCTTTGAGAGAAGTAACACCGTGGAGCCTGAATTTAATAGTGAGTATGCCTATGAGCATGATATTGTTAATTATTTTTTCAGCCGGATATCCCTGATCTCAAGGTCTACAGTACGGCTTTTTCCTCAAATTCTTCAAAGGCCTCTATGACATCCCCGATCTTGATGTCATTGTATTTTTCAAGTCCGCCTCCGCATTCATAGCCCTTGGTAACCTCTTTGACATCGTCCTTGAATCGTTTAAGGGAGTTCAGTTTACCTGTGTAGATGACTACGCCGTCGCGCAGCAGCCGGACTTTGGCGTTTCTGGTCAGTTTTCCGTCTGTTACCATACAGCCGGCCACTGTACCCACCTTAGGCACGGAAAATGTCTGGATAACTTCAGCCTGTCCCAGATATTTTTCCTTTATGATGGGGGCCAGCATCCCTGCCATGGCATCCCGGATATCATTAACCAGGTTGTATATTATATCATAGAATCTTATTTCAACTTTTTCCTGTTCGGCTACGTCCTTAACCCTGGAAGTCGGCCGGACATTAAATCCGATGATAATAGCGGATGAGGCTGAAGCAAGCAGAATATCCGATTCTGAAATTGTTCCTGCTCCTGCGTGGATAATATTTATCTTCACCGCGTCAGTGGATTGTTTGTGCAGGGCTTCGGAAATGGCTTCCAGAGAACCCTGGACATCGGCCTTAAGGACCAGATTGAGGTTGAGTACTTCGCCGTCAGCCTTGGAGGCAAGAAAGCTTTCCAGGGTGATCTTGGACTCCTTGGCCAGATCCTTCTCTCTCTGCTTGGTTTGCCTGGCTTCAGAAATCTTGCGGGCAACCTTTTCGTCCTTGACCACAACAAATTCATCACCTGCCTCGGGCACGCCCTCAAATCCCTGGACCTCAACCGGGGTTGAAGGTCCGGCCTTATCCATCTTTTGCCCTTTATCATTGAACATGGCTCTGACTTTACCATGAAAAAGGCCGCATACGAATGAGTCACCCTGTTTGAGAGTGCCGCTTTGAACAAGCAGAGTACCTATTGCTCCTCGACCTTTATCCAGACGGGCTTCTACAATATGACCCAGGGCGCTTTTGTCCGGATTGGCCTTAAGCTCCAGAACCTCAGCCTGCAGATTGACCATTTCCAGAAGCGCATCAATGCCGGTTTTGTTTAAGGCGGAGACTTCACTGAAAATAGTGTCTCCTCCCCATTCTTCGGGCACCAGGCCGAGATCGCCCAGTTCCCGTTTGACCCGGTCCGGGTTGGCGCCTTCCTTGTCCATTTTGTTGACTGCGACAATAATGGGAACGCCTGCGGCCTTGGAGTGGCTTACCGCTTCCCTGGTCTGGTCCATGACTCCGTCATCAGCCGCTACCACCAGGATAACAATGTCCGTGACCTGGGCTCCTCTGGCTCTCATGGCTGTAAATGCTTCGTGGCCGGGAGTATCCAGAAATACTATGTTCCCTCTGGAACTGGTAACGTAATAGGCACCAATATGCTGGGTAATGCCTCCTGCTTCTCCTGAAGTTATTTTGGATTTACGAATGACATCCAGAAGGGAGGTTTTACCGTGGTCAACATGGCCCATGATGGTAACCACAGGAGACCGCGGTTTGAGATCTGCGGGCTCGTCCTTTTCCTTGGGAAGCATGAACACGTCTTCGGAAAAACCGGTTTTTTCCACCTCGTAACCGAATTCAGCTGCCAGAATGGCTGCGGTGTCCAGATCAATGGACTGGTTGATGGTGGCCATAATGCCCAGGCCCAGCAGGGTCTTTATCAGATCCTGGGATTTGATTCCCATTTGTTTGGCCAGGTCAGCGACCCGGATAGCTTCATCAATTCTGATTTTTTTCTTGGATGTTTTGGTGGACTGGGGCTGTGCTTTAGCCATTTCATCCAGTTTGGACTTTTTATCCTTGAGAAGTCTGGCCTTTCCACCGGTCTTGTCAGCCACTGTAGTGGATTTCTGCTTTTTAAAGTCTATAGTTGTTTTTTTGGTTTGTTCGGTGTCCTGATAATATCCCTGAAAATCCACAACTCTCTTGTCTTTCTTGCCTTTCTTCTTCTTGCGTTTTTTCCTGGCTTCTGAAGTCTCTTCCGGTCCTGCCGCAGAGGGGGCAACTCCTGGTGCTGGAGTTACCGGCGGTGCAGTTTCACCCGCAACCGGTTCTGGAGCTGCTGGTTCAGGCTCTGGCTCCGGTTTGGGCTCGGGCTTGGAAATAACAGTGACTCTGGGTTCAGGGGGAGTTTTTCTGGATTTTTTCTGAGGTTTTCCGGGTTTGGCCGGAGCAGTTTTCCTGGCAGGGGTTTCCTCTGTGGCCTCAGGTTCTTCAACAGCAGGTTTCTGAGTTTCAGGTTCTTCCTCTTTTCTTGTGGGAATAACATCTTCAGGTTGTGCTTCCGGGGATTCTGCAGAAGAGGGTTCTTCCGGGGTGGTCTCAGCTTCCTGAACCGGCACGTCCGGTTCTTTTTCCGGTTTGGGCTCTTGCTTTGGTCGTTTCCTTCTTCGGACGATAACCCCTGTTTTAGCTACCTTCTGGGTTACTTTTTCCGTAGTGGCCTGAGCATGTTTTTTGCGAACCAGGTCAGCCTGTTCCGCATCCAGGCTGCTCATATGGCTTTTGACCGAGATATCCAAGTCCCTGAGGAGCTGTATCAGCTCTTTGTTGGATATACCCAGTTCCTGGGAAAGCTCTCTTACTCTAATTTTATCGGACATTACTAACTACTCCCTTGCACTTATGAATCCATCCCCTGAATCTGTCTATTTTTTCCCAACAGGATTTATCCAGGCATGTATAAAAGCCCCGTCCCTGAGTGGTGCCTTTGGGATCAGGCTTTAGATGCTTAACAGAATCATCCGGACAGGTATGCCTAAGCAGTGACGCTTTGGGCTTTTTGGCGCGACAAATCACGCATGTTCTCATGGGAACATGTTTGCTCATAAATTATATTTAAGTGTTTTTGTCTGGTTCTTCGTCTGAAACAGCCTGAGGCCGGGTATCCGGTTCAGCATCAGCTGTGAGATCAGGTTCAGCACTGGCATCCGGTTCCGGTGAAGGCTCGGTTTGCTGAATTTTTTGTTCTGCCTTCTGCTCCAAAACCACGTCCTGATCCTGGAGGTCACTTTCGTCCTCCACGGCCTCTTTTCTGGGTCCCAGAAAGTTGATCGCACTCTTGAGGTTGGCCAGACTTTCATCCGTGATCTCCAGTTTTTCCTGCAGTTCCTCATCAGCGGCTTCTGCTAACTGATCAAGGCTTTCAAATCCCTGTTTTACAAAATCATTAATGGAGATTCCCGCCGCGCTGGCCAGTTGCTCCATTATCTGCTGATGCTCATTGACCTGCCCGTATCTGGTTTCGGTGTAAACATCAATTTTCCAGCCAAGCAGTGTTGAGGCCAGCTTGACGTTCTGCCCCTTTTTGCCGATGGCCGGAGTCAACTGGTCATCAGGAACAACGACCTCAAGGGTTTTTTCGTCTTCATCCACTGTAATCCTGGAAATTCTGGCCGGAGAAAGAGCATTGGCGGCATAAGTGGCAATGTCCGGTTTCCAGACCACAATATCGATTCTCTCACCTTTGAGTTCCTGTACGATGTTCTGAATTCTGGACCCTTTAACCCCGACGCATGCTCCAACCGGATCAACATCCACATCCTTGGATGTGACAGCCACTTTGGCTCTTTTACCCGGATCCCTGGCCACATTTAATATTTTTATGGTTTCATCGGATACTTCAGGGACTTCCCGTTTGAACAGGGCGATCATGTAATCCGGGTGCGACCTGGAAACCACTATCTGGGGAGTACGGCTTTCCTTGCGCACATCAATTATATAGCCCTCCACCCGGTCACCGCGGTGAAATCTTTCTTTAGGGATCTGTTCGTCTCTGGGCAGGACCGCCTCTGTTCGACCGAGGTTGATTATCCAGCCTGATCTGTCCCTGCGCTGGATAATTCCGCTGGTTATTTCACCAATCCGGTCCTTATATTCCTCATATATTATTTCCTGTTCAGCGTCGCGCATTTTCTGGATCAGCACCTGTTTGGCAGACTGGGCAGCGATGCGTCCAAGATCCTTGACATTCAATTCGAAACCAAGTTCATCATCAATCTGGACATTGGGATCATGTTCCAGAGCATCTTTCAGAAGGATTTCGTTTTCAGGATCAAGTATTTCATCTACAACCACTTTGTATTGATATACTTTTATTTCTCCCTCTTCTTCATCAAAGTTTACCTCGATGTCCAGCATATTGCCGAATTTTTTGCTTACTGAAGTGCGCACGGCTTCTTCCAGGGTGTCAACAAGCATATCCCTGTCAATGCCCTTATCTTTACTTATCTGATCGATTACTCTTTTAAGTTCCAGGCTCATAGCCTTCCTCCATAGGGATTATTTCAACCGGCGGCGAACAAAGTTCAGCCGTCCAGTTTTGCTTTTTCAATCTCTTCCCAGTCAAATTCCCACTTTTCATGAGAGTCTGATTCAACATGGATTTTTTGTCCATCAACGCTTTGTAAAATACCGGAAAAGTTTTTTCTTTTCCCGCGTGGCTGGTTCAGGGATAATTTAATTTTCTGGCTGATAAAATTTTTCATCTGGGAAGGGCTGAAAAAAATCCTGTCCAAGCCAGGTGATGAGACTTCCAGAGCATAAGCACCCGGGACAATATCTTCCACGTCAAGAACGACACTTATGTTTCTGCTAAGTTCAGCGCATTGATCAATACTTACGCCCTGATCTGCATCTATATATATCCGGACAATGCCTTTTTTCCCTCCGGGACCGGGAAAATATTCCACGCCCCAGAGCTCAACTCCCATTATCCGGCAGTTGGTCCGGGCCAGTTCTATGATTCTGGCCCTGGCTTCCTGGCTTTTCATTAAGTTATTCCCCTGTATCAAAAAAAAAGTGGACCTTATGGTCCACCCCAGTAAACATCAGTAAAGCTTGGAGTGGAGCGGGTGACGGGGATCGAACCCGCGACACCAAGCTTGGGAAGCTTGTACTCTGCCAGCTGAGCTACACCCGCTCAAGCAAGTTTTCACCTGAAAATTAGTAACTTTCAGACTGAAAACCGGCAGCTTCAGCATCCGAGAAAAATCTTTCCGGATGGAAACCAGCAAGAAATATTGTTTCTTGATAGAATTTTTAATGGTTGTCAAGGGAAACCAGCAGATGACGGTAAATTTTTAAGGATTGTCAGCTGTTTTGATTTTGCTGCTCGGTTTTAAAAATACCTGCTATACGTTCTTCCAGTTTGCGCAGACGTCCTTCATGGGAAAGATTCTTATCCAATACATGAATGCAAAGTTTTTTTCCAGTCAGGTCGACTCCCGCGGTTCCCGGCAAAAGACTGACTGACCAGACAAAAACCACTCTGGGCCCGGGATTGTGCAGCTGAAGACTGTACTCAATCTTTCCGGTTTTTAAAGGCATGGAAGGGCTCAGGGCCCTGGCTGCCACATCCAGTCCACCCTGCACAGACAAAATTCCGAAAAATGGAATAAATCGCACCATTCCTTTTAAGCTGATTCCCTGTACCGGAACCAGCATAATGCTCACAAAGGCGGCAGCGGATATGAAAAATACAGACAAAGCCCATTGACGCATGTCACCATGGGTCAGGCCCCACCAGAGTACCGCGAATATTATCCAGCGGATAATGAATCCTTTTGCCAGTGTCCGGGTACTGATGTTCAGTCCTGAGAAAAGATCCGGCATGTTCCGGGTTTCTGATAAAGAATGCTTATCAGTGCCGGGGGTGGATTTGTTGAAATTCATAGGAGATCATGCTCCTTTCCAGCTCAGCAAGGCCAAGGCTGTTATCAGCAATACGCAGAAGGTGCCGAATATGGTCCAGGTCGATATTTTAAGTTCCAGCAGCCTGGATAATTTCTGTGCCGGCCTGCCTTGTATAAAGCAGTCGGTGAAGCGGGTCAGGCTTATGCTGGTCTGATCCGGTTTCAGTAGAGTGTACTGTCTTATCCCTGAGTTGAAAAAAGACCAGGATCTGTCAATAATCAAAGCCGTATCAGGCAAAGTTCCCATGAGCACGGCGGCTGTCCTCTGAATATAATTCTGCGCAAAAAGATATATAAGCACTCCTGAAAGTACAGGCCAGAGTGATGAAAGAAAAAAGTTAAAATTTGTCCATTCCACCCGGTTCCCGGGATAAATTTCATGAAAAAGTACAGGCTGACAGACAATGACTGTGATTATAAGTATCCAGGCTGGGTTAATGCTTGAAAGAGGCTTTGTTTTTTTTCCGGGAGTGAATATTTTAAACATAAAGTGAATTACAATAAAGGTGGTGAGCACTGAAGACAGGGAAATCCGGTGGTGCCGAAGAGCTCAGCCGAAACCATTCTGTCTGCCTGGTCGGGCCCTTTGGCAACCCGCCAGAGTCCGGCCAGGATGTTCAGAACAAGAAACAAGGCCATGCCCAGGAAAAAATTATCCATTGTACACTCCGGTTGCCGGAAAGGTTATG
>JAWOGL010000033.1:0-6987 GCA_046496945.1 Desulfonatronovibrio sp. | reverse complement strand
GTGCCCCTGAACTCATCCCACGAATTTATCCCCAGTTCACGGGTGAGATCCGCCAGTTCATCCACCAGATTGAACACCTTGTCCGGACGGGTAAAGGTGGCTGTACCCACCTGAACAGCATGTGCTCCCACCAGGATGAATTCCAGGATATCTCTGGCACTGGAAATTCCTCCAAGACCGATAACCGGGATATTCACTGCCCGGCATACCTCGCAGACCATTTTAAGGGCCACCGGCTTTATGGCCGGGCCGGACAATCCCCCGAAAATATTGGCCAGCAGGGGTTTTCTGGTCCTGATATCCACAGCCATGCCTCCAATGGTGTTTATCAGGGAAATAATGTCAGCTCCGGACGACTCCACTGCTCTGGCAATTATTTTCACATCGGTGATATTGGGACTCAACTTGACAATCACAGGCTTCCGGCCGGAATGCTTTTTGACCGTCTCCACCACCCGGCCGGCAGCAAGGGGGTCCTGACCGAACTGCAGGCCACCCTGCCTGACATTGGGACAGGATATATTCACTTCCAGAGCGCCCACCCCGGGTTCCCGGCTTAGTACTCCTGCCAGCTCGCCGAATTCTTCAGCGCTCTGGGCGTAAAGATTGACCACTACAGGGGTCTGCTGCCAGGGAAGAAGGGGCAGCTTGTCCTTAAGAAACTTTTCCACCCCCACATTCTGCAGGCCTATGGCGTTGAGCATTCCGCAGGGGGTTTCCGCGATCCTGGGCATGGGATTGCCGGTCCTGGGTTTCAGGGAAAGCCCCTTAACCACTATGGCCCCCAGGATTTCCAGGTGGCCGAAAGGCGTAAATTCCAGGCCGTAGCCAAAAGTGCCTGACGCGGTCATAACCGGATTTTTGAGCTCCAGAGCTCCGAGTCTAACTTTTAAGTCCATGATAGCCCTTTATTCATGAGGAGAAAACAGCACTGCCTGACTCAGCTTTCCAGCACAACCTCATCAGACCTGAAAACAGGACCATGGGTACAGGTCTGAACAAAATCTCCTGAACCGGTTTTGGCTGCGCAACCCAGACAGGCCCCGACCCCGCAGGCCATTTTATTTTCCAGAGACAGCAGGCAGTCAGCCCTGAACTTGTTTGCGTACTCCCTGATCACCCTTAAAAAGGGTGTGGGGCCGCAGGCCAGAACCCTGCCCCTGCCGGCAAACCCCTGGATCTCTTTTTTCAGCACTTCCTGAAAATCCACAATTTCGGCCGGAGTATTTTGTTTGAGATGTTTTTTATAAATTTTGCCGGGCAGCTCTGCAAAAGGATAGCACCCTATATCCACGCGGTGTCCGAAAAGAAGAGATATCTGTTCAGGATGGGGATGGGTTTTGCAAAGTCCCATAAAGGGAGCAATGCCCATACCTCCGGCCAGAATATACAGGGATTCACCCGGATCATATCTGAATCCGTTGCCCAGGGGTCCCCAGAGATTCACAAGACTTCCGGGCTGCAGCCTGCTGATTAGATCGGTCCCTCTGCCTATCACCTGAATAAACAGCCGCAGGCTGTTTTCAGTCTGTTCACAAATGGAAAAAGGCCGGGGCCAGACAGGGTCATTGCCCCAGTCCGCGGGTCTGATCATCACAAACTGGCCTGGTCTGTACTCCCAGCCCGGGGCTTTTAAATAAAGATGGAAAAAATCCCGGGACCCGGGGTGAGTCAGGGCCTGCACTTCAAACTGGCCGCATGCGGGATTAGGGGAGTTAATCTGTTTCATTTTTCAGCCCGGCAGCCAGTTCCAGACCCTGATCCCCGCCAACCATCCTGGCCAGTTCCTGTTTTGTTTCCTGAGGACTTAAGCCCTCACATAAAGTATGGGTCATTCCATCCACCACGTTTTTCTGGACCATGAAATGTTTCTCGGCCAGACAGGCCAGCTGGGCCCAGTGCGTAATCAGGATAACCTGGCGGTCCTCTGCCAGATTCCTGATGCGCTGACCGACCTGGTTAAGAATGGTCCCGCCGATACCCGCGTCCACCTCGTCAAACAGGAGAGTGGGCAGATTCTGCTCCGACTTAAGCCCTACCAGGGCCAGAAGGAACCTGGACAGCTCCCCGCCGGAGGCTATCTTGTCCAGGGGCTGGGCAGGCTGACCCGGATTAGGGACCCACAACAGTCTCAGCTTGTTTTCAAATATGCCGGGATATATTTCTTCCGGACTGAAATCAAAATCAATCCTGATATGTTCGGAAAAACCCAGAAAACGCAGGTCTTTTTCCAGCCGGACCTTTAAATCTTGCGCGCTCGCAGCCCTCTGGGCGTCCAGATCCCTGATTACGGCGGCCAATTCAGCACCAAGACTCTGTTCCTTTTTTTCCAGCTGCATCAGGCTGAGTTTTCCCTGATCCAGAAAGGAAATGTTTTCCTCGATCTCCTGTTCAAGACGCAGAATCTCATCCAGGCTGCGGTTCAGCTTTCGTCTTAATTGAGCCAGTTCCCATAATCTGGACTCCACTGATTCCAGTTCCATGGTATCAGCCCGGGTACTGGTGGATCTCAGCGTCCGGTCAATGTCTTCCAGAACAGCCTGGGCGTTTTCAAGTTCCTGGACCTGAGAGGAAAAAGCAGGATCATTCTCAGCCAGGCTGGCCACGGTTTTTTTCAACTCGAAAAAATTATCCAGCAGGCTGGTTGCCGGGCTGTGCAGAATATCCATAGCCTTCTGCACGGACTGGGCAAGCTCGGCCCTGGTTTTAATCAATTCTCTTTTAACGGCCAGTTCTTCTTCCTCGCCCTTTCGGGGTTTTACTTTCTCTATCTGGGAACGCTGGAACTCCAGATATTCTCTTTTATCGGACAGACCCGACAGCCTGGCTTCCAGATCCTCTTTTTCCGCTAAAACAGACTGCAGCCGCCCAAAAACCTGATTTCTTCCGGCGACAAGGGTCTGGTCAGGCAGAAACGAGTCAAGAATCAGACCGTGAAATCCGGGCCTGAGAAGCTTTTGCTGTCCGTGCTGGCTGGTATGAATAAGAAGCTTGTCCCTCAAGCCCTGAACTTTATCCTGAGAACTCAGAGAATCGTTGAGGAAGAAACGGCTCCGGCCTGTAGCAGCCGCGATCTCCCTTTTCAGAATAAGTTCCTGCCCGTCCAGGACAAACAAGGCCTCAACCATAGCCTTGTCAGCCCCCGGTCTGATCATGGAGGTCTTAATCCTGTCCCCCAGGATAAAATCCAGGGCCCTTAAGATAAAAGACTTGCCTGCTCCGGATTCTCCGGTAAGGACGTTGAGACCGGGATGAAACTCCAGCTCCATGTCCTCAATCAAAGCCAGGTTTTTTATTCTCAGTATTTCCAGCATATCAGCCTGATGGTTATAATATCAGCAGAACATTGTGTTCCGGCTTTGGTTTATTGGGCGCGCTTCAGGTAATTTCGGAGATAACCTTTGTCATCCCGGGCCGCCAGCATATCCATGAAAAGTCCTGTTTCACCGCTTATTCCGGCGTTTTCTACTCCCAGAAAAAGCTCTTCCAGGCCTGCCCGGAGACGAAAGCTTCGCAGGTTAAAAAAAGCAAGCTCCAGATTCCAGCGCCAGTTGGCATGATCCCTCAGGCTTTGCCCGGAAATAATCTTCAGGACCATGGATTCGAGGCCGGGCATTCCCTGGACTGTTCTTTTAATATCCAGCAGGATTTCCTGATTGTCCGGATCTGTCAGCGAAGCCTTAATCAGGCATTCCACCCCGGATTGGGGCAGGTGGAGTTCGGGATCAAAAAGAAAACCCGGTCTTAACCTGAAGCCCTTTCTGGTCAGTTCTTTAGCCCAGAACAGGTAGAGTTGCAAAGGGGAATCCACAGGGGAATAGAGTTTGCCCTGGCTCAGGACCTGCCTCTTCCAGAACTGCCGGGCCAGGTCAAACCTTTCGATGCTGAGGCAGGCTGTGGAACAGTTAAGGTTGACAAACAGATCATGATCATACTGTTTCTGCTGCAGTATGGGAATAACATATCCGGGCAGCCTTTGAAAATCGCTTTTATGCACACGAATAATGGCGGCCAGAACCTCCTGGTCTACCGGAAGGCTGAAAAGCATCTCCAGGATCTTCTTTTTGGAGGACTTAAATCGTCCGCATTCCCAAAGTTCCAGAACAGTTAAATATAAGTTTTTCCGAAAGGCCGCGGAATCCATTTTTTTGTTTTCCTGCGCGGGAAAATATTCAATCAAGTCCGCGACTCTGTGCCTGGAAAGATGTCTGTTGCGGGTTGTGTTCCAGCCATTAAAGGCGATTTTTCTGGCCATATCAGGATTTTTTATGTAGAAATCCAGCTTGTCCTTTAGTTCCAGCACGTGCTCAAATATGACTATTTCTCTGCCTGGCTCATAAAGATCCGAGATATCTTCCGCCAGTTTCTGGTTCAAAACCAGACAGCCGCAAGAACTGGCTTCAAAAATCCTGAAATTTATCTCTCCGGCTATGGATTCATTGGGCACAAACCTGGTCTTTGAGTACAGGTTTAGCATCCGGGCAAAGTTCAGTCCCTGGACAATATCCGTCTGATAAGTATCCTTGAGAAATTCTGCCATCCACCCCCTGATTCTTCTATGCTCGGTTATCCTGCCCACAAAACCGACATTGACCTCTCTTTTATCCCAGGGTGTCCAGCCTTTCTCCCGGCCGAACCAGGGCAGCCACCTGGAATCCCGGCATCCCGCGTCTTTAAATTTTTGGGTCCAGGATTTCTGGGTGGTCAGGACCAGATCAAAATTACGTCCATATATTTTATGCCAGAAAAAATTCAGATGGGTATCTATGGACCAGAATATCTTGGGGCAGGCCATACGTTCCAGACCGGCCAGAAGTATCCGGGGACCCAGTGTTTCCTGCTGGATTATCAGGTCAGGGCGAAACTCCAGCACTCCGGCATCACGGTAAATCAGAAAGATTCCCGGCTCCGGCTTCAGGTCCAGGACTTCATGTCCCCTTGCCCTTAACTGGTCTGACAGGGCTAGATTTACCGCCAGGATCTTCATGGAGCCTCAGTTTTGTTTCAGTCTCGGGTCCAGCAAATCCCTGATGCTTTCCCCCAGCAGGTTATACCCCAGAACGGTTATAAGGATGCTCAATCCCGGAAAAATGGACAGCCAATAGGCAATGCCCATGACGTCCTTGCCTTCCATGAGGATATTGCCCCAGCTCGGGGTGGGCGGCTGAACCCCCAGACCCAGGAAGCTGAGTGCGGATTCAGTCAGAATGGCCGCTGCCACCCCCAGAGTTGCTGAAACCAGAACCGGAGGCATGGCGTTGGGCAGAATATGCACCAGCAGAAGCCGCCTTGTTCCGGCGCCGCCCAGCCTGGCTGCGTGCACAAAGTCCCTTTCCCGGAGAGTAAGAGTTTCCGCCCGGACCAGCCTGGCAACTCCCATCCAGGAAGTGAGGCCGATAACAATCATAATATTGGTCAGGCTGGGCTCTAAAAAGGCGATTACCGCCAGGATAAGAAAGAAAGAGGGGAAACAGAGCATGACATCCACAAAACGCATGATCACCTCGTCCACCAGCTTGCCGAAATACCCGGCAATAAGCCCCAGAAATATACCAATTGCCAGGGAAATGCCCACCGCTACGAATCCAACCCATAAAGACACCCGGGCTCCGTACACCAGTCTGGAAAAAACATCCCGGCCCAGGGTGTCCGTACCCAGGAGATACTTGGCGCAGGGAGGATGAAGAATCGCGTCCACATTGATATGGGTGGGATCAAAAGGCGCTATAAAAGGCGCCAGCAAGGCCACCACACTCATGGTGCCCACGATAAAAATGCCCAGAAACAGGAGTATGTATCTGGAGGAAAAAATGCCCCGCAGGAAACGGTAAATCATTTCTTACTCACTCCCTGCTCCCAGTCTTATCCTGGGATCAGCCAGGGCGTAGCCAAGATCAGCCAGAAGGTTCCCGGCCAGAGTGAGCACGGATACCAGAACCAGATTTCCCATGACCAAAGGATAGTCCCTGGCCAGAACCGAATGATAAAAAAGTTGTCCCAGGCCGGGCAAAGAAAAAATGGATTCCACAATTACGCTGCCGCCTATCAGGGTGGGTATGGACAATCCCAGAATGGTAATAACCGGCATAAGGGCGTTGCGCAGGCCGTGCTTGAAAACCACCACCCGGGTGGGCAGTCCTTTGGCTCTGGCGGTGAGAATATAATCCTGGCGCAGGACCTCCAGCATGGAGGTTCTCATAAATCTGGACATGCCGGCCAGACCGGTGATGGTAAAAACAAACACCGGCAGAGCCAGGTGTCTGATGAGATCAGCGGCTTTGCCCCAGAAGCTCAGAAGCTCAAAATCAAGAGAGGTTACTCCGGAAATAGGCAGAATCGGAAAATATATACCAAAGGCCATCATCAGCAGCAGAGCCAGCCAGAAACTGGGCATGGCAAAACCAATAAACACCAGAATGGTCATGGACCGGTCAAACCACCCGCCCTGGTAAAGCGCGGAAAAAATACCAATGGGAATACTTATGCCCAGGATCAGGACAAGGGAAACAACATTAAGACTCAGGGTCAGAGGCATGCGTTCTTTAATCTTGTCCCAGACCGGACGGTGATCACCGCTCAGGGAACGTCCGAAATCCAGCATTATCACTCTTTTGACCCAGCTCAGGTACTGGACATGAACGGGCTGATCCAGGCCGTAGATCTTTTCCAGGCGTTCTCTTGCCTCTGCCCCGGCAGTGGGACTAAGAGTGGTCTGCATGTCCGTGGGAGAACCCGGGGCTAAATGAATAATCCAGAAGCTGAGCAGGGTTATTCCCAATAGAACTATGCCCAGCCACACTATTTTGACAAGTAAGCGTTTGAGTAAATTCACCTGGCGGAAAATTCCGGTTATTGTTCTGACTTCAAAGCCCTGGTCATAAGCTCTTCAACAGCAGACCTGGGATCTTTGTTCTCAAAAAGGACACGGTACACCTGACCGGTAATGGGCATGTCCACGCCCAGTTCACGGCTCAGCATGTAGACGGA
>JAWOGL010000260.1:0-3675 GCA_046496945.1 Desulfonatronovibrio sp. | reverse complement strand
TCTGACCCGGGAAGGCAATAAAAAACCGGTCTACGCCCCGGAAAAGGGAGAAGTGGTCTCATTTCACGACATAAAAGACCATCAATTTGTCCAGGCCGGAACTCCTTTGCTGGAAATCAGACATTTTCTGACCAAACAGGAAGTAATCGACATAATTCTCAAAAAAACCCTGCACCTGTTTACTGCTCCGGAAAAAGGCAAATATTACTTTACCGCCGCCATCGATCTGAAGCTCAAGGCCAAGGGACTGGGACACGTCAACATCAAACCCGGAGATGATGTGCTGATCATTTCCAGAATGAAAAGAGAGACCGTCCTGACTTATGAAGGTCCTGCAGGAATTATTTATACCACCTATTTTGATTCCCGCGAAAGTGTGGAGGCAGGAGCACCTCTTTTAGGGGTATGTCCTAAAAATCAGGTGGAAAACATCAAGGACGTTATCGCCAAAATCCAGATGAGCTGGGAGGAGAATAACTAGTGGGAGAATTAATACAGATCAGGGTCACGGCCCGGATACATGACTGGGAAAAAGCCATCAAAAGATGGTCCGCCCTTGCCGGGCTGGCCTTCGGACCTCAACTGGACAGAGATTTCACAGGTCAGGATTTCTTAAGCGATCTTACCGATGCCCTTTATGACAAGGAAAGACTGGGGCAGCTCCCTCAAGACTCTGCCTCCCTTATTGCCAAAGACATAAAGGCCGCACATTCTCTGGCCAGAAAGCTGTACTCCCTGCTGGCCGACCGCAATCCCCAGGAAGCAGACAGGGTCTCCTATCAACTGGAGGACCTGCTGGACCAGATGGAAGAAAAACTGAAATAAACACTAATCAAAAGGAGGCATCATGGCTGGTTCCATGAATAAGGTAATACTGGTGGGCAGACTGGGACAGGATCCCAAACTGGCTTACGCTGCAAGCGGCGTGGCAGTCGCCAATTTTAATATTGCCACTGACGAATCATTCACTGACCGCGACGGCAACAAGGTTGAAAAAACAGAATGGCACAGGATAGTGGTCTGGGCCAAACAGGCTGAACTATGTTCCAACTATCTTTCCAAGGGAAGCCTGGTCCTGGTGGAAGGAAGCCTGCAGACCAGGAAGTGGCAGGATCAGCAGGGAAATGACCGCTACACAACTGAAATCAAAGCCCAGAGAGTTCAATTTCTGGATACCCGGTCTCAGGGACAGGGAAGCGGCCAGTCGTATGTTCAGGCCCCGGATCAGGAAGAAAAAGCCCAATCGGAAAACCGGGCGGCAAAGGATCAGATGGGTCCGGCCTTTCCTTCGGAAGCCGGTGGAATGGATGACGCGCCCTTCTAAAGATGCATATAAATTAATCCTTTACCGGATAAATAACCATGGCCAAAAACAATTCCAGGATACTCATAATTGATGATGAGGAAGATATCCGTCTCTCTCTTCGGGGAATTCTGGAGGATGAAGGTTATGAAGTCCTGGAGGCCGAAAGCGGCGAACACGGCCTGGCTGCAATAGACGAATCCATAGACCTGGTCCTTCTGGATATCTGGCTGCCGGGGCTGGATGGCCTTCAGGTTCTGACCAGGCTTCAGGACACTCTGCCTGATATTCCGGTTATCATGATTTCAGGGCATGGCAATATCCAGACGGCTGTCCAGGCCATAAAGCACGGCGCGTTTGACTTTATTGAAAAGCCCCTGTCCCTGGAAAAAGTTCTCATAACTTCTCAAAAAGCTCTGGAATTTTCCAATCTCAAAAAGGAAAACCGTGACCTTAGACTGAGCGGCAAAACTATTTCAGTCCGCAAAATATCCGGAAAATCCAGACAGATTTCTGAGTTGCGGCAAATCATCAGCCAGGTCGCGCCCACTGAAGCATGGGTCCTTATTACCGGGGAAAACGGAACAGGCAAGGAAATCGTAGCCCGCTCCCTCCACGCGCAAAGTAAAAGAGCGGACCGGCCTCTGGTTGCTGTCAATTGCGCGGCCATTCCCGAAGAGCTTATTGAATCAGAACTTTTCGGCCATGAAAAAGGTTCCTTTACCGGGGCAACCGGCTCCAAGCAGGGCAAATTTGAACTGGCCCATCAGGGAACCCTGTTTCTGGATGAAATCGGAGATATGAGCCTTAAAACCCAGGCCAAGATCCTGCGCATACTTCAGGAACAGACTTTTGAACGGGTCGGCGGGCATAAAACCATCAGCGTCAATGTCCGGGTTATTGCGGCAACCAACAAAAACCTGCATGAAGAAATCAGGAAAGGCAATTTCCGCGAAGACCTGTATTACCGGCTCAACGTGTTCCCCCTGGATCTTCCTCCTTTAAGGGAAAGAAGCGAGGATATCCCCATTCTGCTGGAAGAGTTCATTCTTCAGCTCAGCCAGGAACATAATTTCAAGCCATTGAGCTTTTCAAAAGAAACCGTCAAAATCCTTAAAAACTATCCCTGGCCGGGAAATGTCCGCGAACTGAAAAACTTTGTGGAAAGGCTGTTTATTCTTTACCAGGGCAGAGAAATTACTCCGGAAATGCTGCCAGGGGAAATTCACAGTACCCCCGGCGAATCTGAAATCCCCGACGATATTTTTGCCGGAAGCAAAGATGTTCCAGCTGACTTCAAAATGGCCAGGTCCAGATTTGAAATCTGGTTCCTGAACAACAAGCTAAAGGAATATGACGGCAATGTTTCCAGGCTGGCTCAGGCTATCGGCCTGGAAAGAAGCTACCTGTACAGAAAGCTCAAAAGCTATGACATTGATGCCGACCAGAACAGATAGTCTTCCAGGACAGCCGGGATCAGCGCCCGGCTGTTGGTATTTGCGGCAGATTATTTATTCCACTACCCAGACGGTGCAGTCCTTGCCATGATGTATAATCTTGGTGGAAACACTGCCGAACAGAAACTCTTCAGCCTTGGACACACCCCTGCGGCCCACTACCACAGTACCAAAGCCGCCTTCTTTTTGCACGCGCATGATATGAAAGGAGACTCCTCTACCCTGAACATGTTCTGCATGAGAAACCTGCTCTGATACGCTTACATACTTGATGGAAACACTTTCGGGATTTACATCTTTTTCAGCAAGCATCTTCTGTGCGTTCTCCAGAAAATTACTTACTTTACGCTTTTCCTGTTCACAGGCGTCTTTCCAGCTTTTTTCATCGGGATAAATATCTCGCTCAGGAAGATGCTCCACATACAGCAAACAGATATTGAAATCTCCGGATTTACCAACCATGGTTCCGGTGTACTCCACTGCCCTGGCAGAATTTTCAGAGGCGTCAACAGCCACGAGTATTTTTTTAAAATCCATTTTCATCCCCCTTGCTGAAGGTTACAGCAGATACGGCTTCATCCATAATTATCCGCGACAATACACAATCGGTTTCTTTCAGCATTGAAACCAGGTTTTTCCAAAGCCCCTTAACAGCTTGTTGAAAAAGTCCTTACCCAGCAGACTATTCAAAAATTCCAAGGGACAGTCCGGCACCCACCTAGAACGCCACTAAAGACCTATGCCGGGATAATACTCACTTAAGTGGGTGCCGGATAAACAACAAAAAAGTTCCCGGAATCATTTTTTATTACTTTTCAACGTTGAACATTGAACATTGAACGTTGAACATTGAACATTGAACATTGAACATTGAACGTTGAACATTGAACATTGAACATTGAACGTTGAACATTG
>JAWOGL010000256.1:0-9200 GCA_046496945.1 Desulfonatronovibrio sp. | reverse complement strand
TATTAAAAGAGACGACCTCCTGGGCCTGACATCCGGAGGCAACAAAACCCGTAAACTGGAATTCCTGGTGGCCCAGGCCCTTGAACAGCAGGCCGACACCCTGATTACCTGTGGAGCTGTTCAGTCCAACCATTGTCGTCTGACTCTTGCCGCGGCTGTCAAGGAAGGGCTTAAATGCCGCCTTGTCCTGGAGGAAAGAGTGCCTGGCAGTTACAACCCGGAAGCTTCCGGAAACAACTTTCTTTTTAACCTGCTGGGAGTGGAACAGATCACCGTAGTTCCAGCCGGCTCCGATATGGCCGCGGAAATGACCAAAGTCGCAGCAGATCTGGAAACAGAAGGACGCAAGGGATACATTATTCCCGGAGGAGGTTCCAATCCGGTGGGCGCCACTGGATATGTCGCCTGCGCTCAGGAAATCCAGGATCAGTTGTTCCACAAGTCCCTGAACATTGATCAGCTGTGCGTTGCTTCCGGATCTGCAGGAACTCACGCCGGACTTTTGACAGGCTTTCTGGGTTGCAGCATGAACATTCCGGTTGTTGGAATCGGAGTAAGCCGTGACCCCCAGGATCAGGACCCCATTGTTCATGAGCTTGCCCTTAAGACAGCTGAAAGATTAGGAGTCAAACAGGATATCCCCAGAGAAGCAGTAATCACTTTCGGTGACTATTGGAGGCCCAAATATTCCGTGCCCAACAAGAAAATGGTGGAAGCTGTCAATCTCATGGCCAAAACCGAGGGCATCCTACTGGATCCGGTATATACGGGCAAAGCTGTGGCCGGGCTTATAGATCTCTGCCGCAAAGGCTACTTTAAAAAAGGAGAAAAACTTCTTTACGTCCATACCGGGGGGTCACCAGCTCTTTACGCCTATATATGCCCCCTGCTGGGTAAAGAAGAAGTTGCTGAATAAATCTTACAACAATATCAGGGAAAAAATTCCATGGCAGAAAAAATTGCAGGTATTCTGGGAGGAATGGGCCCGGAGGCCACTGTTGATCTTATGAACAGGATTATCAAAGCCACTCCGGCAAAGGATGATATTGATCACATTCGAATGGTGGTGGATAATAATCCCAAGGTGCCGTCCCGTATCCGGGCTTTAATCGAAGGCAACGGACCCAGTCCTGGTCCCTGCCTGCAGGAGATGGCCCGCAAGTTGGAAAACTGGGGAGTGGATTTTCTGGCTATGCCATGCAATACCGCCCATTTTTATCATCAGGAAATCCAGGAAGCCGTATCCATCCCGGTCCTGGACATGATAGAGCTGACAGTGGGACAAATTGCTGGATCCCATTCACAAATCAACACTGTCGGTTTGATAGCTTCCACTGCTGTAATAAATCTGGATATATATAAAAATGCATTTGCCCTGAAAGACATTAACCTGATCACTCCCCAGCCCAGGTTGCAGGACGCATTAATGTCCGCCATCCGGTGCATCAAGACCTGCCGCTACGGCGAAGAAGTCGGTCTGACCATGCAGAAGGCAGCGGACGACCTGATTCAGAACGGGGCTCAGGTTCTGCTCATCGCCTGCACAGAACTTTCCATTATCGGCAGTGGTGTCCGGGCGGAAATACCCATATTGGATGCAGCCCAAATTCTTGCCGAGGCCATTGTCAGAGAAGCCCGCTAACAAGTAGCTGCAATTTCTGTGGTTCGCGGGCAGAGCCATTTTTTTCAGCACTTTTTTTATAAGGATTTATTATTAACCGGGGGAGCGTGTGGTTGTTGATACCGGCAGTCAACATCGCTCCCGCTTAAACATCAGGAGGTAGGGACCGTGCGTTTAGCAACCAAAATTTTGATCGGCTTGATTGCCGGTGTCGTTGTCGGCCTGCTCATGCAGGGGCTGCAGGATATCGCGGTAAACTATATCAAGCCATTTGGAGACCTGTTTATCCGGCTGATCATGATGATCATTGTTCCTCTGGTACTGTCCACCCTGGTTGTGGGAGCAGCAACCACAGGTGATGTCAGAAAGTTAGGAAGAATGGGCGGCAAAACAGTGGCATTCTATCTGGCCACCACCGCTGTCGCCGTTTCTATTGGTATTCTTCTGGCTAATATTTTCAAGCCGGGCAGAGGTCTTCAGCTTCCGGTGGATGCGGAATATACCGGCCGTGAAGCACCTCCGCTTATCGATGTAATAATCAACATCGTCCCCAAAAACCCCATTGAAGCCATGGCCAGTGGATCCATGCTTCAGATAATCGTTTTTGCCCTGTTTCTGGGTGTAGCCATCTCCATAGTGGGCAAAAAAGCCGAAGCTGTTAAGAATTTTTTCGACGGTTTTGCCGAGGTCATGTACAAAATCACCGGTTTGGTCATGCAGCTGGCTCCTTACGGTGTTTTCGCCCTGATAGTTCCTGTAGTGGCTACTAACGGTCCGGCTGTTCTTCTTCCCCTGGGCAAAGTAATCGCTGTTATGTATCTGGCGGCCATTGTACACGCTCTTATAGTATATACCCTGGTCATCAAAGGTTTTACCAAGCTTACCCTGCCGGAATTCTATAAAGGAATCCTTCCTGCCCAGCTTATCGCCTTTTCCACCTGCAGCAGTGGAGCAACCCTTCCCGCAACCATGAAATGCGCCCAGGAAAACCTCGGAGTTTCCAGAAGCACAGCCAGCTTTGTGCTCCCTCTGGGAGCTACCATAAACATGGACGGATCAGCCATCTACCAGGGTGTTGCAGCCCTGTTCGTGGCCCAGGTCTACGCCCTTGACCTCTCTCTGGGACAACAGCTTACGGTTGTCCTCACCGGAACACTTGCATCCATAGGCGCTGCCGGAGTTCCAGGAGCCGGATTGATCATTCTGACCATGGTTTTGACTTCCGTAGGTCTGCCCATGGAAGGCATCGCCCTTATTGCGGGTATAGACCGGATTCTGGATATGGCCAGGACCACGCTTAATATAACCGGTGACTCTGCAGCAGCGGTTCTTATTGACGCGTCAGAACAGAAACATGCGGCCTCAGCAGCCCAGAGCAGCGCCGCATCCGGATAGATTCCCGGTTACATCAACACAAAAAGCCCCCTGCCGGTTCAGTCCGTCAGGGGGCTTTTTAATCTATAACCCTAATTACCGGCCTTGTATTTCTATAAACTTCTGGCCCGGAACTTGCCGTCGTTGAGCGTAATCTCCAGATCATCATTTGCCTGAACATCATTAACGCTTCGAAGAAATCGACCGGTTTTTTCAACAATCACCATGGAATATCCACGCCTGAGAGGACCGTACGGATCAAGTCCTGCCAGTTTTTCAATTTCCAGATCAAGCCTGTTTTGCTTTTGCCTCAAAAATGACCCGGCACAGTTAATCAACCTGTTTTCCAGATAGTCCAGATTGTTATCATTAAGTTTCCAGAATTCCGGGCCAAATTTAGCCATTAATCTGGACTCCAGATCTTCCAGCCGGTCCGCCCTGCTTTGCCATAAATCCTGGGCCGACCTGAAAAGATATTTTCCCAGAGATTCAAGTCTTTCATCAAATCTTTGCAGACGATGCTCAGGGCTGAGCCAACCCAGAGCTCTGGCCAGGTGATCAACCCTTTGCCGCCGTAAGTGCAGAAAATTTTCAAACCTTTTGATCAATGCTGTTTCCTGTTCATCCAGGTCCAGGATCATGTCTTTTCTCTGGGGCCACAGACTTTGCGCGGCCTGGCTGGGTGTAGCCACCCTCTTATCCGCGGTCAGGTCGGAAATCGTGGTATCTGTTTCATGCCCGATGCCTGTGAGTACTGGAATCTTTGATTCAAAAACAGCCCTGGCCACCTGCTCATCGTTAAAAGCCCACAGATCTTCCAGGGACCCACCTCCGCGCATAAGAACAATAACCTGGGCCCACTCATGTCTGTTGGCCAGTTTAATGGCTTTAATCAGTTCCTTTGGTGCTTTTCCGCCCTGTACCAGACTTGGATATAACCGAATCCTGCTGCCAAGCCCCAGATCTCCGGCCACCTTCATAAAATCATGAATAACCGCGCCTCCGGGGGCGGTGATAATACCCACCCTGTCCGGACAAAAAGGAATAGTTCTTTTTCTTTCCTGATCAAAATAGCCAAGTGTCATTAACTTGTTTTTAAGGGCTTCAAAAGCCAGAAACAGATCTCCAATCCCCTGTTCCTGGACCAGCTCGGCAACAAGCTGATAGGTTCCTCTGGGCGCGTAAACCCCGATCTTTCCTGCGCAGACCACATCCTGTCCATTTTCCAGGGTAGTTGCGGGATCAGATCCTTTTTGGCGGCTGAAAGGCTGGGAATTTTTAAACCAGACTACCTGGAGCCCTGACTGCCCGTCTTTGAGGGAAAAATAAATATGACCGGAACCAGGCCTGGAAAGGTTGGATATCTGTCCTCTGACCCATATGAAAGGAAACTGTATTTCCACTGCTTCCTTGATGGCCAGGGTCAATTCGGTTACTGAGAATACTTGAGGCATTGTATATGATAAGTTAACTGGCTGTTGAAAAATCCCAATTGGCTTTGTCGCTGCAAAAAGTTCAAACTCTTACGTATCATAAATACGCTGCGATCTTGAACTTTTTTATTCCTTGCACTTGGAATTTTTGAACAGCCACCCTGATAAGGATTTTTTCAACGCGCTGTTAAAGCTGGGTTAAACGTGCGAGATTATAATTTTGACTGCTCAGAAACAAGTCCAAAATGCGCATATACCTCATTTCTGATCCTGGGAAATTCTACTGCAAAATCCTCAACCGGGATTTCCAGACGTTCACCAGAGTGACGGATTTTTACTTCATACACACCATTTTTAATTCCTTTGCCCCCTACAATGATCTGTATGGGCGATCCAATAAGATCAACATCCTTGAACTTGAACCCGGGACGTTCATCCCGGTCATCAAGAAGCACATCCACTCCCAGGGCTTTGAGCTGTTCATAAACCGCTTCAGCCTGATCCATTACCAGATCATCTTTGATGTTCAGGGCAATGACCACAGCCTCAAAAGGCGCAATGGCCGGAGTAAATATTATGCCGTTCTGGTCATGGTTCTGCTCGATGCACGCGGCCAGTATCCTGCTAACCCCGATTCCGTAACAGCCCATGATAATCAGTTTTTCCCTGCCGTTCTCGTCCAGATAAGCTGCCTTAAGGGCCTGACTGTATTTGGTGCCCAGCTTAAAAATATGGCCCACCTCGATACCTTTGGTCAGATATATTTTTCCCTGACATCTGGGACAGGGATCTTCCCCGGTTATGGTCCGCAGATCATAGTAACCGCCCAGCTGGACATCTCGTCTAAGGTCCACATGCTGTAAATGAGCGTCAGTCTCATTGGCTCCAACCACCCAGTCAGTATCAAACTGAAGCTCAAGATCAGCAACAATCCGGTCCACCTTGAGGCCTACCGGTCCGGCAAAGCCGACCTTGGCTCCGCTCCACTTCTCAACCTGAGCCCTGGATGCCATTGTCAGATCCTGGACATTAAGAATGTTTTTCAGCTTGACCTCGTTTAATTCCCGGTCTCCACGGATCAGCGCGGCCACAGACTTACCGTCAGCAGTATAAAGCAGGGTCTTGATAACCTTACCCTCCGGCACTTTCAGAAAGCCGGCGATTTCTTCTACTGTATGCAGACCTGGAGTAGATACTTTTTCAGCCGGCATTACACATTCCGCGCAATCCGGTCCCTGGCATTTCACCTCTGCCTTTTCCAGATTGGCTGCAAAGTCACAATCATTACAGGTGGCAATGGTATCCTCACCAGTATCAGCCAGGACCATGAATTCATGGGAAAAACTGCCGCCGATAGCTCCGGAATCAGCCTCTACAGCCTTGAATTTCAGC
The DNA here is from genome assembly GCA_046496945.1 of Desulfonatronovibrio sp. Taxonomy (GTDB): domain Bacteria; phylum Desulfobacterota; class Desulfovibrionia; order Desulfovibrionales; family Desulfonatronovibrionaceae; genus Desulfonatronovibrio. The sequence goes on along the minus strand of JAWOGL010000256.1, from coordinate 3,380 downwards.
CCGAGTTTTTCAAAAATACTGACATAGGCCTGTCTCATCTGCTCATAACTTCGGGAAGCACCCGCGTCATCCATGTCAAAGGAATACGCGTCTTTCATAATAAACTCGCGCCCGCGCATAAGACCGAATCTTGGCCTGATTTCATCCCGGAATTTAGTCTGAATCTGATACAGATTAAGAGGCAGATGGCGGTAAGACTTGATTTCACGGCGAACAAGGTCGGTAATCACCTCTTCATGGGTGGGCCCTATGCAGTAATCCCGTTCATGCCGGTCTTTAAATCTCAGCAACTCTTTGCCGTAGGCTTCCCAGCGCTTTGATTCCATCCACAGATCACCCGGTTGCACAGCAGGCATGAGCATTTCAATACCGCCAAACCTGTTCATTTCCTGGCGGACAATGGCTGAAATTTTCTGCAATGCCTTCCACCCGGTGGGCAGATAAGTATATATGCCTGAGGTCAGCTTGCGGATCATTCCGGCCCGCAGCAAGAGTTTATGACTGATCACTTCGGCTTCGGCCGGTTCTTCCTTGAGTGTGGGAATAAAATATCTGCTCCAGCGCATTTACGGCTCCTGTATTCAGCTTTTGAGTTCAAAGTTTAACAACATGTTGGAAACGCCTTTTATATGGACAACTGTTTAAATTTGCAACTTGCACGCGTGAAGCTGCAGCAGCGGACTCTCCAGGGTGGTAACATGCTAAAATTCTTGACTACTCAAAACTTATTCCATATTATAATATAAGAATAACAGACTTGGATGTAATCAGGAGACAAAATGAAAAATATTCTTTCAGCTGGACAGGGTATAAAGAAGTCCTGGCTGATATTTGTTTTCTTAATTTTTTTTTCAGGTACTTTTTTGTGGTCCGCGAATGGATACGGCCAGGATGAAAAAATCAAAGTCATGGTCAGTATCCCTCCCCAGAAATATTTTGTTGAAAAAATCGGAGGAGACAATATAGACATATCCGTACTCCTGCCGCCGGGATCAAGTCCGCACGCCTTTGAACCAAATCCAGCCCTGATGATGGAAATTGGAAAAGCTGATATATATATGGCCATAGGTGTTGAATACGAAAAAACTCTTTTACCCAGGATTGAATCAATTCACTCCAGCCTTGCCATTATCCATACCGGCAAGGGAATAAATAAAATGGACATGACAGCGCATGGACATGATAACAGTTACAACGGGCATCATCAGCACGGAAAAGACCCTCATACCTGGCTTTCTCCTGAACTGGCAATGATCCAGGGCATGAATATCTACCAGGCCCTTACCAGGCTGTACCCCGGACAGAAAGACCGGTTTCAGGAAAATTACATCAATTTTATCCAGGAAGTCCTGGCCCTGGACCAGAAGATAAAACAGACATTCTCTGACATCAGGCCGGGTTCCAGGTTTATGGTTTTTCATCCTTCCTGGGGTTATTTTGCCAGAGAATACGGTTTGGTTCAGATACCCGTTGAAATACAGGGAAAAGAACCCAGATCAGCTGATCTCAAGCGACTTATTGACATTGCCGAAAAGGAAAACATAAAAGCGGTATTTGTTTCTCCGCAATTTTCCAGAAAAAGCGCAGAGGCTGTAGCCGGTTCTATTGAAGGAAAAACAATCTCCATCGACCCTCTGGCTGAAAACTGGAACCGGAACCTGCTCCAGGTGGCAGAAAAAATCAGAAATGCTCTAAAACATGACCATTAGCTCCAGCACATTCAAAACCGCCCGGATAATACCTTGAATACTGATAAAATCCTTTTCAAAAGCTTTTGATTACCCGGTCAATTTAACCATGAACAAAGTCGTCATAGAAGTAGAAAATCTCAGTTTTGCCTTTGACAATCATGTTGTGCTTGAAGATGTAAATCTTAAGGTGCATAGCGGTGATTTTCTGGCAGTACTGGGTCCCAACGGCGGAGGCAAATCCACCCTGATCAAAATCCTTCTGGGGATTTTGCCCCTGCGGAAAGGAAAAGTCACGGTTCTTGACCAGAAGCCTGGAAACGCCGCCCATGCAACAGGATATCTCCCTCAGAACATTGCTGTAAACGACAGATTTCCCATCAATGTTCTGGATGTGGTCCTTATGGGCCGTCTGGCAAATGCAGGCCGTTTTAAAAGATATTCCTCCCGGGACTATTCCAGAGCTGCCCAGGCTCTGGATCAGGTTGGCATGTTTGCCCATAAAAAACGCATGATCAGCAACCTTTCAGGAGGACAGCGCCAGAGAGTGCTCATTGCCAGGGCCCTGGCCTGTGACCCGGCCATCCTCTTTCTTGATGAGCCCACATCCAGTGTGGATCAGGCCTTTCATGCCAAGTTCTATCAATTATTATTTGAACTGAACAAGGCCGGCAAAACCATCGTGGTCATCAGTCATGATCTCACGGTATTATCCAGTCATGCCAAATCAGTCGCCTGTGTCAACAAGCATCTCCACTTTCATGACTCCCCGGAAATAAATCAGGATATGCTGGAAAAGGCCTATCAATGTCCTGTAGAACTTGTTGCCCACGGTCCCATTCCTCACAGGGTCCTCAAGGATCATAAACACGATGTTTGAAGTCCTGGAATATGAATTCATGCGCAACGCCGTCATGGCCGGCCTTTGGTAAGTATTGCCTGTGGCATCATCGGTTCTCTGGTGGTCATAAACAGGATAGTGTTCATCTCCGGAGGAATTGCCCACGCATCTTATGGAGGAATCGGTCTGGCTTTTTTTGCCGGATTCGCCCCTTATCTGGGAGCAACTTTGGTGGCTCTGCTTTCAGCCCTTGTCATGGGTGTAATCAGCCGGGGGAACAAACACCGCTCCGATACCGTCATCGGAGTGATCTGGGCAGTGGGCATGTCAACAGGCATTATACTCATGGATCTGACTCCAGGATACAACACCGATCTCATGAGCTATTTATTCGGCAGCATACTTATGGTTCCCACGGCTTCCCTGCTGGCTATGACTGGAATGAACCTGGCCATCTGCCTGGTGGTATTCCTGTTTTACAAGGAGTTTCTGGCCATATCCTATGACGAGGAATTTTCTCAGGCCCAGGGGGTTCCTGTTGGTCCGCTGTATTTTTTATTGCTGCTTATGGTTGCCCTTACAGTGGTCATGACCATTCAGGTGGTTGGACTTATCCTGGTTATCGCCCTTTTAACCATCCCTCCGTACCTGGCTGAAAAGTATACTGCTTCCCTTAAAAACATGATGATCCTGGCGGTGGTCATAAGCGTATTTCTCACCCAGAGCGGCATCTGGCTTTCATATTATCTCAACCTGAGTACCGGCGCTGTTATTGTGCTCGTTGCCGCCGTGTTTTTCTTTTTATCAGGACTTATCCCCGAAAAAGACCGCATGGACAAGGCAGAAAAATG